>JBEBGG010000106.1:0-11779 GCA_040081555.1 Vicinamibacterales bacterium | reverse complement strand
CGCGCAGGCTGGCATCGGGGACGCGAACGGGATGGGCCACCGTGGGCGGGCCAAGCGCCACAAGCGACGGAAAGACCGAGGCCGCCGGACCGCGGGCGCCAAGTACCACCGCGCCCACCTGTGACATGGTCGTGGTCGTCGTGCGCTGGTCGCTGCTGCGGTCGCGATAGAACGTCAGACCAGTGGTCAGTACGTGGCGCGTCAGAGGCACAAACACCGCCTGGAGGTCGACACCAGGCGTCCACACCCGCTGCTCGGTTTCAGACAGGACGTCGAGACGGAAGACAGAGATGGGGAAGAACGCCACCGCCGTCGGCGCGGGAAACTGCACCGGCAACTGATTCTGCAGCAACCGTTCTGTCCGCTGGTAGTGCGCCGTGAGCGACAGGTTCGCCAGCCACGGCGTGACCGCCTGCGCTTCGTAGCGCGCGGAGATGCGCTCGAGATCGCTTTTCGGGAGCGACGTCGCATTGAAGAAATACGGCTGAACGAAGTCCGGGAAGCCGACGTGGTCCATCTGCCGGCGCTGGTAACGCACCCGCACCGACCGCCGCTCGCCCACGCTGAACAGACCCGACAGATTGAAGAACTGACCGTCCGCGCCTGAACTCTGGATCTCGTTGTCGGTGCGGACATACGCCGCATTGAACGGATCCGGGAACGCCGCAAACGTAAAGCCGAAGTTCGTATCGATGGTGTCGGTGCGCTTCAGCGCGCCAGACGCGAAGAACGGACGCGTGTCTTCGACGCTCAGTTTCCCGGCCTTGTAGTTGCCGAACGATTCCTTGCCGGCCTGCAATCGCAGCGCGTAGCGCGGCGCTGTGACGCCAACCGTCGCCGTCCCGCGCATGCCGTGCTCGTTCGTGCTGTAGAAGCCATTGAAGCCGTAGATGCCGCGGCGCTCGGCCGAAAAGTTCGGCTCGTTGGTGATGATGTTGATCGTGCCCGCCAGCGCATCCGACCCGTAGAGGATGGTCCCCGCGCCATTGACAATCTCCATCCGGCTGACGGCATCTGGAGAAATCAATCCAACCTCCGCGCCCGTCCGGTCCGTCGCCTGCCGGGCCGTGTTGAGCCGTTCCCCATCCACCAGCACCAGGAGCCGTGTAGAGTCGAGGCCGCGCAGCCGCGGACGGACACCGAAAGGACCGTTGCCAACCGGCGTGACGTTTGCCAGCGTCGAAAGCGCATCGCCGCTCGACAGCGTGTTCCGCTCCCCGATGGCGGCGGTGGTGATGGTGTCGACGTGGAGCGGAATCTGCCGTGTTTCGCGTTCCGCTCGCGCGGCGGTGACGCTCACCTCCGCCGTCAGCACACCCACGTCGAGGCGAACGCTGAGGTCCGCCTGTTCGTTCTCGCCAGCAATTGTCACCGTACGGGCGGCCTCGGAAAAGCCGTCGCGCCTTACAATCACCAAGTAGGTGCCGGGCTCGAGCCCCTCGAACTGAAAACGGCCGTCGGCCGTCGTGTCAACGACCATTTCCTGGCCGGTCGCCACGCCGCGCAGAATCACGCGGGCGCCAGGCAGGACACCACCGGTCGCATCCGCCACCGACCCGCTCACTGTTGCCGCGCTCACGGTCGAGGCGACCAGTAACACCCACACTGCAAGACCGCACACACGCCTACGGATTTCCATCACCCAATGCACTCCAAGCCCAAGCCCCGCGCGCTGCGCGCGTGCGCAGACATCCTACAGGAGTGTAGCAAGGTCGTGTTGGAGTCTAGGAGACGACGAGCCCCGGCCAGGCCGGCGGATCGACGGGGATGACGCTCACGCCCACGTGCAGCGTCTGCCGCTGCCCACCGAGCACGATGCCGCGCAGTGGGCTGACGTCGCCATAGTCGCGGCCCCAGGCGACCGTCACATGGCGGACGTCCGGAAGAGCATCATTGGTCGGGTCCAGGTCGATCCATCCCAGTCGAGGACAACGAATCGACAGCCAGGCATGCGACGCGTCGGCGCCGACCAGCCGAGGCTGACCGGGAGGCGGGTCGGTGAGCATGTAGCCACTGACATACCGCGCTGGCAGGCCGAGCGAGCGCAGGCAACCAATCTGCAGGTGCGCGAAGTCCTGGCAGACGCCGTGGCGCTCTGAGAGCACGCGCGTGATGGGTGTCGTGATCGTCGTCGCCCCCGGATCGAAGCGAAACTCACTGTGGATACGGCGCATGAGGTCGATCGCGCCGGCCACAAACGGGCGGCCCTGAGGAAAGCTGGCGCGCGCGAAATCGGCTAGCGCCGGATCGAGTGTGACGTAGGGCGACGCGAAGCAATACTCGATGTCGGGATCGAACGGGGGGACCTCGGCCCCGCCGGCCGCCTCTTCGTTCCATGCGTTTGCCGCTCGTACGCTCTCCCACGACGGGCTATCGTCGAAGTTGATCGAATCCACACGTGGCCACACCTCGACGAGGCTGCGACTGACAGCACACATCTCCAGGTAGGGCGTCAAGATTTCGAACTGGTGAAGCACGTTGCCAAAGTAGTCCAGGCGTTCGACCATGGCACCGGGCGCCGGATCGACATCCAGGTCGTGCGCATGCAGGGTGAGCCGTGGCGAGACGCGCGGTTGCAGGCAGGCGACGTGTTGAGACGTGGAGGCGCGCCCCGCATGGACGTAGCGGGTGACGTGCTCCACTTGATAGAAGGTGCCGCGCATCAGACCGTGGCCCTCGGCACGTCGTAGACGTGGCTGAAATAACGCAGCGTGAGCGCGTCCGAGAGGCCGGCCGCAATCTGCTGACTCTTGACCAACATCTCGTCGAGCGCCAACTGACGGGTAAAGAGCTCGCCCTGGCTACGCATCACCGGCGCCGCCATCGCGACGAGGCGCTCGGCGTCCTGCACCAGGTCGGCGAGGTCGGGGGACTGGTTTCCCGGCAGCAGCTGCACGTGCTTGGCCAGCTTCAACAACTGAAACACGTCCGATCGTGGATTGTGGGAATCGAGCAGGAGCAGATCGACCACATGCGGCCACTCCGGGTGGTGCATGAACCGGGCACGGTAGCCAACCAGGCTGTCTGACAGGTCGAGCAGCCACTCGAGCAACATCGGGTCTGCACGCAGCGGCGACGCGGCGACGTCCTCGAGCGTCGCGCTCACAAAGGAGAGACGCTCAAGGTGGCGACCGATGCTCAGGAATCGCCATCCGTGATCACGCGTCATGTGCGCCATCTCGAGACCGCCCACCGCCACCAGTGCAACAATCGACTGGTCCACGATCTCGAGCGCCTCGTCCAGGCCAATGGCGGCGCCGGCGCTGTCTGTCAGCTGTTGGTGGAGGCGATTGAGCAGGCGCCAGTTGTCTGAGGCGAGACGGTCGCGCGCCGCCGCCGCCACACGTACCGTCTGCGCCACGTTGTATGCCAGGCTTTGATGCCCCTTGGCGTCCAGCATGCCCGCAACGAGGGCGCTCTCGATGACGGCGCCGGCTTGCTCGAGGGCGGCGCTTCGTTCAACGACCGCTTCCCTCTCGAGCAACAGACCGCTGCTCCGACACGTGCCGAGCACAATCGGGCGCAGGCGCCGCGGCAGCGCGTCACTGTCGGTCAGCCGGACGAGCACGGTACGCAGGAGCCGGGCCACGTTCTCGCTGCGCTCGGCGTACCGCCCGAGCCAGAACAGATGCTCGGCGGCGCGACTCGAGGTCGCGCCTTCGTCGATGGTCGTGGCATAGCTGCGCGGCGCCCGCGCCTCGCCCACCGGAACGGCGGAAATGGCCGGCGTTGAGAGCACCCACGTGTCCTTGCTGCCGCCGCCACGCTGCGTCGACACGGTGCGCTGATCGGCGCCCGACATGCGTGCCAGTCCGCCAGGCAGAACCTGATAACCGCCCTCACCATCGGTGGCGACAAACACGCGCAGCACGACACCTCGGCTGGCGGGACCGTCCTTCTGCCACACCGGTGCGTGCGACAGGCGGGGCGACTCCGTAGGCCCGAACGAGGCAGACTGCAGCGGCTCACCGAGCAGGCGCTGGCAGACGGCCGGCAGATACGGCGCCAGCCCGCGTGCCTGGACCACGCTCGTCCCGAAGGCGTTGGCGACGAGCACGTGCCCGGCACGCCACGCCTGCACGAGTCCTGGAACGCCAAGCGTCGAATCCGCGCGCAGTTCCAGCGGGTCGCAGTAGTCGTCGTCCAATCGGCGCAGGAGCGCATGCACGGGGCGAAGGCCCGCGACGGTTTTGACGAAGAGGTGGTCCCTGCGCACCACCAGATCGCCGCCCTCCACCAGCGGAAAACCGAGTTCCTTGGCGAGATAGGCGTGCTCGAAATAGGTCTCGTTATACGGGCCAGGGGTCAGCAACACCACGTGAGGCGAGTCGCCTCCGCTGACGGGGGCCTGCTCGACAAGGGCGCGCC
The DNA here is from genome assembly GCA_040081555.1 of Vicinamibacterales bacterium. GTDB lineage: Bacteria > Acidobacteriota > Vicinamibacteria > Vicinamibacterales > CAVVIG01 > CADEEX01. The sequence goes on along the minus strand of JBEBGG010000106.1, from coordinate 7,411 downwards.
GCAGCCCTTGGAGGAATCCGCCGAGCGGGTGCACCCAGAGTGCGCGAAACGCTTCAGGAAAGAGCCGAGCAATCGTCGCGCGGTTCTCAATCGCGTAGCCGGCACCTGACGGCGCCTGGGTCCGCGTCTCGAGCACGGTCCACCGCCCCTCGGCCCCCCGGACCAGATCGAAGGCGACGAGATGCAGGAAGATGCCGCCCGGCGGCTCGATGCCGGCACATGCACGAAGAAAGCCGCTGTGTCGCAGCACCAGTGCCGCTGGCACCACACGCTCGGTCAGCAGGTCGCGACGACCGTACAAGTCGGCGACCAGAGCGTTGAGCAACCGCGCCCGCTGCCGCATGTCGCGATCGATCGTCTCCCACTCGCCGGCAGGCACGATGAACGGCAGCACGTCGAGCGTCCACGGCCGCGCCAGCCCGTCTGCCGCCGCATAGACGTTGAAGGTAACGCCGTTCTCGTGGATCTGCCGATCGACACGCGCCTGCGCTCGACTCAGCGACTCGGCGCTGAGCGTCCCCGCGTGCTGCGAGAACTGCTCCCAATGCGGCCTGAGCGACTGCGTCCCGTCAAATAGTTCATCGACGTGTCCGGTCGGCGTCTCATAAAGGGAGAGCAGCGAGGCCAGCCGGTTGTCGGTCGGAGTGCGTGGCATGGGGCGACTAGAGAGACTCGAGGCTGGCTCCGGCTGACGCCGGAACCGACGGAGCAATGGCGTCAGAGATACCGGCGGAGATCGAGCGTGTACGGAAATTCGCGACTGCGCTCAGCGGCAGGCACATCAATCCGGCCCGTCGAGTGCGCCAACGTGGTGAAGCGCGATAAACGGCGGCTCTCTGCCTCATAGCTGTTCACCGGGAACCGATCGTACCCACGGCCACCCGGATGCATCACATGATACTGACAACCCGCCACCGAGCGATGCATCCACGTATCGACGATGTCGAAGGTCAGCGGAGAATGAACAGGAATCGTTGGATGCAGCGCTGACGGCGGCTGCCAGGCGCGATAGCGCACGCCGGCCACGAACTCGCCGTTGGTGCCGGTCGGATGCAGCGGCATCGCCTGCCGGTTGCAGGTCACCGCGTAGCGATCGCCCGTCAGGCCTCTGACCAGCACTTGAAGCCGCTCGACCGACGAGTCAACGTACCGGCTGGTCCCCCCTGTACTGCCCTCTTCGCCGAGCACGTGCCAGGGTTCGAGCGCCGTACGCAGGGTCAGGTGAATCGCCTTCGACGCCATCTCACCGGCGATCGGAAAGCGGAACTCGAAATGCGGCGCGAACCAGTCCGACGAGAAGCCGTAGCCGGCCTGCCGCATGTCCCCCAGCACATCGTCAAAATCGAGCTGCACGAAGTACGGCAGCATGAAGCGATCGTGCAGTTCGGTGCCCCACCGCAGGAGCGGTGTCGTGTACGGCTCACGCCAGAAGCGGGCAATGAACGCACGAAGCAGCAGTTGCTGTGCCAGGCTCATCTGCGCATGCGGGGGCATTTCGAAGGCCCGCATCTCGAGCAGCCCGCGGCGCCCGGAAGACGAGTCGGGCGAGTACATCTTGTCGATTGAGAACTCGGCGCGATGCGTATTGCCCGTGACGTCGATGAGCAGGTTGCGCAGCAGACGGTCGACCAGCCAGGGAGCTGTCGGTGCGTCTGGCGGCGGGACTCGCGCAAACGCGAGCTCGAGCTCGTAGACACTGTCATTCCGCGCCTCGTCGACACGCGGCGCCTGGCTGGTCGGGCCGATAAACAGTCCCGAGAACAGGAACGACAGCGACGGGTGGTTGTGCCAGTAGCTGATCAGACTGCGGAGCAGGTCCGGACGGCGCAAGAACGGGCTATCCGCCGCGGTCCAGCCGCCGAGCACCAGGTGATTGCCGCCGCCGGTGCCGGTGTGACGGCCGTCGAGCATGAACTTTTCGCTCGTCAGACCAGCGAGATGGGCCTCTTCATACAGGAGCGTCGTGTGGTCGACGATCTCCTCCCATTTCTGCGAAGGCTGAATGTTGACCTCAATGACTCCGGGGTCCGGCGTAATGTGAAACGACGTCAGTCGCGGATCGGCTGGTGGCGGGTACCCCTCAATCAGAATCTGATACTGCAGTGAAGCCGCCGTGGCTTCGAGCGCCGACACCAGGTCCAGATAGTCCTCGAGATCGGGGAGCGGTGGCATGAAGACATAGAGGACGCCGTTTCTCGGCTCGACGCAGAGTGCCGTGCGGACGATCCACGCGGCCGATTCGCCGCGTTGCGGACGGCGGTCACGTGGCAATGCGGCGGGCGCGGTCTCGCCACCTGGCGCCGCCGCCAGTCCGGGGCTCGGCGCTTCAGCCCGATCAGCGGCCGTCGCGGCGTGACCGCGACGCGACTGCGAGCGGTACGCGCCAGAGGACGGCAGCGGTGGGCGCGGCGCCAGCGGATCGCGCTCGAACATCTGCGGCGCGTCATCTGCCGTCGCCCAGGGGAGCGAATCGAGTGGCAGCCGGAATCCCATCGGGGAATCGCCGGGGAAGAGATACATCCGCTCGGTGCGCAGAAACCAGGGTCCGCTGCGCCAGCGCTGGTGTCTTGAGAGTGTCGGCGTCAGCGGCAAGGCAAAGCCGACCACCGCGTCGAGGCCCTGCATGAACACCTGCCGCAAACGGTCTCGCTCCACTTCGTCGTCGAGCTTCGCGTCAAACGGATCGAGATTGGTCGGCAGCCGACGCTCCCTCCACAGGTAGTAGAAGACGTCCTCGTAGCCAGGTTGCACGTACTCGCCCGGCACACCCAACTCGGCGGCCAGCGCGCGAATGAAGAGCTCGGCCTGCTCCGTCGTGTCGCCGCGTGGCTTGGCTTCGTCGGCAAACAGCGCGACATCGTGCCAGGTTGGCTCGCCATCAGTTCGCCAATGGCAGCCAAACGCCCAACGCGGCAAGGGCTCACCTGGATACCACTTACCTTGTCCGAAATGCACGAAGCCGTTCGCATTGAAACGGGTCTTGAGCCTCCACAACAGATCTGCGGCGCGCAACCGCTTCGTCGGGCCGAGCGCCGTGAGGTTCCACTCGTCGCCGTCGCGATCGGTTGCCGAAACGAAGGTCGGCTCACCGCCCATGGTCAGCCGCACGTCACCCTGTTCGAGTTCGCCGTCAACCGCGTGACCGAGCATGACGATCTGCTGCCACTGCTCCGCCGTGTAGGGTCTGGTGACGCGCGGCGACTCGTAGATCCGGCGCACCGCCATCGTGTGTTCGAAGGTCGACTCGCATTCGTCCACGCCGCCGGTGAGCGGCGCCGCACCCGACGGATCCGGCGTGCAGGCCAGGGGAATGTGCCCCTCGCCGGCAAAAAGCCCCGATGTCGGATCGAGTCCAACCCAGCCGGCACCCGGCAGATACACCTCGCACCAGGCGTGAAGGTCAGTAAAGTCGCGCTCCGCGCCGACGGGACCGTCAATGGCCTTCACGTCGGGTTCGAGCTGAATCAGATAGCCAGACACGAAGCGAGCCGCGAGCCCGAGATGACGACACACCTGCACGAGCAGCCACGTGGTGTCGCGGCATGAGCCCGACGACAGCGTCAGCGTCTCTTCTTTCGTCTGAACACCCGGGTCGAGACGAATGACGTACTTGATGTCCTGCTGGAGCTGCTGGTTGAGGGCCACCAGCACGTCGATCGTCTTTCCCGTCAGCTTGCGCGCCTTCCGCATGTAACTCATGAAATGCGGTGTCGGCCGTTCCGCGGCGAGGAACGGCTGCAGATCCTGCAACTGCGACGCCTCATACACGAAGGGAAACAGCTCGGCGCGTGGCTCGAGGAAGAAGTCGAACGGGTTGAACACCGCCATCTCGGCGACGAGGTCGATTTCGACCTTCAACTCGCGCACCTTTTCCGGAAAGACCACCCTCGCCAGATAGTTGGCGTGCGGGTCCTGCTGCCAGTTGATGAAGTGTGTCGCCGGCGTAATGCGCTGCGAGTAGGAAAGAATCCTTGTGCGGCAATGCGGTGCCGGCCGCAGACGGATCAGCTGTGGGGATAGCTCGACGTCACGATCGTAGGAGTAATGGGTGACGTGGTTGAGGGCAACGTGGATGCTCACGACAAGCTCCTCTTGGACACGGTCCGGCCATTATGACAAGGGCCGCGCGCGACAGGGCGCTAACCGACGAAATTGTCTGAGCATCCCCGTCCTGAACACGAATGTAATAAAACGTCTTCCTCGGCCGACAGGGTTACGACGGCGGTATTGTTGGCCGTCGGCCGCGCAGACTCGGTGACAGGCACGAGCAAGGACAAAGGCGATTGGGTGATCGAGCCGGGCCAACCTCGGCTATCGTGACGTCTGTGTCTGATGCGTCGTCCCCGACCGTTCGAACGCGCGTCGGCCTCTGTGCCGCGTGTCGACACGCGCAGGTCGTCGTGTCATCGCGCGGCGCCGAATTCTGGCGCTGTCGCCGGGCCGACCTCGAACCGACCTTCAGGAAGTATCCAACACTCCCTGTCGGCAGCTGCGACGGCATGGATCCCAAAGACAACTATCATCTGGCTCCGCCCACTCCGGCGGCATCAACGGGCCCACGGTAAGAGAACGCGCATGCACACTCGCACACTCCTCTCAATTGCTATCCCGGCCGCGCTCGTGATCGCTCTGGGCCTCCCATCGCCGCGTGTCGGCGCACAGACCCAGGCGCCGCCGCACGCCCCGGCCACGCCAGAGTGGCCCAGCGCCGAGCAGTTACGGGCACGCCGGATCGCGGCCGAGGAACGGGCGCTGTTTTCCAGCGACGGAACCCTGGCCATCACACTGACCTCCGACTTCAAGAGCGTGCAGCGCGATCGCGATCCGAAGAGCACAACGTTGTTCCCGGCGACATTGTCGGTCGCAAACCGCGACGGCTCCATCGCCGCACTGCCTGTCCGCATCAGAACGCGCGGCCACGTGCGTCGCATGCTGCGGACCTGTTCCTTTGCGCCACTACGGGTCGAGTTCGACCCACAAACAACGGCCGGCACGGTTTTCGAAGGCCAGCGCGCGCTCAAGCTCGGCACCCACTGCCGTGACGCCGACCTGTTCGAGCAGTACATGCCGCGCGAATATGTCGCCTATCGCATCTTCAATCTGCTGACGCCCCGCTCATTCCGCGCCCGCCTGGTGGATGCCTCCTATGTGGACCAGGGCACGGGCAAGAAGATCGCCGAGCGCCAAGCCCTCTTCATCGAAGACGACGACGATGTGGCGCGGCGAATGGGAGGCCGCAGCGTCGACATGGAGAAACTGGTGTTCACGCGGCTGGAGCGCGAGAGCCTGACCCTCATGACGCTTTTCGAATACATGATCGGCAACACGGACGTGTCGATCTACGCGCTGCATAATGCGCGCCTGATCCAATTACCGAACGTCGCGCTCTTCTACCCAGTCCCCTACGATTTCGACTACTCGGGCCTGGTCAATGCGCGGTATGCGGTGCCAGCCAAGCCGTTGAATCTGACGTCGGTGCTCGAGCGAGCGTACATGGGGCCGTGCCGCCCTCTCAACGAGCTCGAGCCCTTCTTTGAGCGGCTGCGCGCAGTCCGAGAGCGGGCCATGGACATCGTCGACACCGTGCCTGGCCTCAGCGAGAGCTACCGCAAGGATGCCCGGAAGTATCTGGACGCGTTCTACACCACCATCAACACACCGCGGCGTGCCAGAGCCGCCTTCGTCGACCGGTGCAACAAGGTGGGCATGTAGCCGCCATCAGGGGACGAACGGCACGGTTGGAGACAGGCGCCCCCAGAAGGTCTTACGGGTGAAGGGTTCGGTCAGCGCGAACGCCGCGAACCAGCCATCGTCGCTGCGCGCGACGTCGAGTCGAGCCAGAGCAGCCATCTTCGTATGCACGCGGACGCCAACGCCGACGGCATGTTTGAATCCGGAGACGCCGAGCTGATTGACGCGGTCGGCCACACGCCCCGCATCGACAAACACGGCCGCATCGACGTGGGTAAGCAGCGCCACCCGTGATTCCGCGCTGACGCTGACCATCTGCGGTCCGGAGAAACGGTAGTCGCGATAGCCACGAATCGTGGACTGCCCGCCGACGTTCGGCATCAGGTAGAACGGCACGACCCGCCCCTCAGATGTTCCGGTGAACGCGCTCCAGCCGTGGAGTGCCGCAATCCATCGGGGGCTCCCAAGCGGGATGTAGTGTGTGCCCTCGAGCTGGACGCCGTGAAAGCTGTAGAGGCCTCCATCGAGATCGCCGTAGTTCGAGTACCGTGCCGCGTAGACACCGCCGCGGGTAGGCCGACCAGGGCGGTCGCGCCCATCCCACGTGACCGAGACGTCGCCGTGAGCAAATGACCGCTGTGCGCTGGCTCCAGGAGCGGTCGCCTCCGTGAACACATCCAGCACGTCGGGATACGCGGGCACACGCCCGGCCATCGATCGCACATCGATCATTGGCAGCCAGCCAAGACGAGCTTGGAGGGTGACGTCACCGCGTGTGTAGGTCGTGTGGACGTCGACGTCAAAGGATTGCAGTCGATAGCCGCTGCGGGCCGCAGCGAGCGTCTCGTTGCCAAGACCGAAGAAGTTGATCTGCAAGGCGTCTTGGTAGAGCGCGCCCACGCCATACGACCACGTGTGGTGCCCGGCGGGCGCGGTGTCGAGGCTGCCGTGAGCCATGGTGTAGAGCCGCCACGACACGGCGGCGGAACCCGACGCAACAGCCCGATCGCCAAAGACATGGTGGCGATATCCCGGGCCGGCGGCGACCCATCCAGATCCCGTGATGAGGTGACCGGTCTCCAGGAAGAATCCGTCCTTGGGCTCACCCCCAGGCGCGTACTTCTCTGCCAGCGCCACGGCACGCTGCATGGCACCGGGCTCCTTCAGAAGGCCGCGGTCTTCTGACGAACGGGCGGCTCCGGACTGAGCGAAGGCCTGATAGGGCCCGGCGCAGAGCGCCATTACCATTGCCACGACGGCACAACCGGTAGATCTCACACGACCTCTCCCCCTGCTACCTAGTGAGGATCTCACAGACAGACCACGTCGCGGTTTCCACCGTCTGAACAAATGCGGTATCCTTCAAGGTCGGCGTCCGCGGGTGCATCCACTTTTCATCATGCGTTCAATTGTTCCCGCGCTCATCGTGAGCGCACTTGTCGCCGTCGGTTGCAGCAGCCCGTCCGTTGCGCCCACACCGACGCCGGCCGACCCTACGTTGTCGGAAACGTTCGCGGGCACGCTCAAAGTCGGTGGCTCGGCGTTCTACTCATTCACCGTCAACCAATACGGCACCGTCAATCTGACGCTGAATTCATTGGCCGTCGACAGCCAGCCATCTGATATCCAGCTCACGCTGAGCATCGGACAGCCCGGCGGCACCGACTGCGTCGTCTCTACCAGCCAGACCACCGCGGCCGGTTCGACCCCGCAGGTCACC
>JBEBGG010000105.1:0-11791 GCA_040081555.1 Vicinamibacterales bacterium | reverse complement strand
GTTGCGTGTACCAGTACTAAAGCTGGCCGCCTCGATGGATGCACGTTATCAGGGCGAGTTCGTCGCGGCGTGCGACACGACGGTCACACCCGAGATGAAGGCCGCGTCACCTGCGGCGCAGTTTCTCGCTGCCGCCCCGTGCGGCCCCGACGGGAAGCCGCTGCCTGGACGATAGCCAATAGTTAGTTGGGGTGTCTGCCTAGCCCGGCGCTCGCCGCTGCCGTATCAAGGCACCCTGAGCAACGACGAGAAGGTCCTGACGTACAGCTGACCGATCTGCAGCTCCACGACGACGACGCGCTTGTGTGACAACAGGCGCGGGTTGTCATCGAATGCGCGCTGAATCGCGCCCGGCAGGCTCGAACCGAGGCCGACGAAACGTTCGACGCCGGTTTGCAGCCGCAGGGCCAGCTGCTGGGCCAGTCCGGCGCGCCGGTCATCGAAATAGCCGGTCAGGCTGTCGCCGAACAACACGACCGGCGCTTCGCTGTCGTCGAATGTCGACGCCGGCGACAGGCTCCTCACTTCGACTGAGCGATTCGGAAACAGGGGAGAGTCACCGCTCAGTCCAAGCAAGTCGACCAGGTCGGTCCGCTCCACGACTCTCGTCGTCGTCGCTCTCAACATCGTCGTCGGATATTCGCCGAGCAGAGGACGAAGACGTTCCGCAATGACGTCGGCGCCGAGCGCGACTCCGCGCGCCGACCAATGCGTGTCGTAGCGGAGGAACAGGCCGTCGCTGGCATCGCCTTTGGCCCGCCAGAACGCGTCTGTCAGGTCGAGCAGGTCGACACCGCGTCTAGCCAGGCGCCGTTTCCATTCGGGATAGTCGACATTCACCACCGGGCCGCCATTGACCCGGATGGCCGGCCAGAGCCGCTCCGGATAGATCATCGACTTGCCAGGGACAGCCACGACGAGCAGGGCGACGCCGCGCGCTTGCAGTTGATCGTGAAAGTCGCCCAGAACAGCGATCGCATCGACGACTGCGGGATTGGTCGACGTGGCGTTGCTCAGGATGCCCGTGCCGGCTACGGTCACGACGTCGTTCCTGTGGAACAGCATGCCCTCCGACCCTAGTACCACGCTCCGTGACCCGTGATGGAAGCCCTTGATCGACAGGCTTTGATACGGCTGTCGCACCAGGCTGACGAATCGTGACTGGTAGATGAAGTGACTCTCGACTTCCGGCAGCGCCGCAAGGAGTCCGCGTTGGCCGATGTCGGTGCGAATAGCCGATCGGAATGCGGATCTCGCGGCGGCGGGCAGCTCGAGCGCAAGCGGCAACGTCATCACCCCGACAAGAATCACCGCCAGGACAAACGCCGTCAGCCGGCCGATGTGCGATCCTGCCATCACCGCACTTTCAGCCGCCGGCCCGGCGGGTGCCGCCCCTGAGGTGCCGAGATGAGGCGCGTTGGTCGAGCGAGAAGAGTCGTGGTTCGACATCGCTCAGAACCTGAAATACAGGAACGGGTTGAAGGCCTGCGTGCTCATCGCGACCACGGCCCATAGCAGCGCCGCGACGGCGGCAGCGGCCTTGAGTGGGGTGACGCGTCGGACGAAGTCCCACGTCTGGACACCGCCAAAGCTGATGACGGCCGCGGCGGCAAAGATCAGCAGGTGAAACGGCGAGTAGAAGATGGCGCGAAGCAGCAGGGCCGCCGGTTCCGGATGCTGAAGACCGGCCATGCCTTTCAGATAGCGGATGCTGCTAGCGAGATCCGGAGCGCGAAAGAATACCCAGGCGATGTTGACGATGACGAAGGTGAGTGCCGTGCGGATCGCCGGAGGCCAGCGGGAGTAGAAGCTCGCTTTTCCCTGAAGGCGTTCGACACAGAGCCAGACGCCGTGGATGGCGCCCCACACGAGGAAGTTCCACGACGCGCCATGCCACAACCCGCCGAGCATCATCACGACCAAGAGGTTGCGATACGTGCGCACGGCGCCGCCGCGATTACCGCCCAACGGAACGTACAGGTAGTCGCGCAGCCACGTCGACAATGAAATGTGCCAGCGGCGCCAGAACTCGGTGATGCTTTGCGACTTGTACGGCGAGTCGAAGTTCTTGTTGAACTCGAATCCGAGCATCAGTCCGAGGCCGATGGCCATGTCGGAATAGCCGGAGAAATCAAAATAGATCTGAAAGGCGTAGGCGAACAGCCCGAACCAGGAATCGAGCAGCGGTAGCGCGTGCGCCTCGAACGCCGCGTCGGCCACGTCGCCGAGAGGGTTGGCGAGCAGGGTCTTCTTGGCCAGGCCCAGCGCGAAGAAGCAGATGCCGCGGCCGAACTTCTCGATGGTGTGCGTCCGCGCGTGGATCTGTCGTTCGAGATCCTGGTAGCGGATGATCGGTCCGGCGACGAGGTGGGGGAACTGCGTGATGTAGCAGGCGAACGCGTTCAGGGCTTTCAGCTCCATCCACAGCTGGCGCCACGGACCCGCCGGCGCGTCAGACGGTGACAACTGTTCTACCCAGACGATTGCTGGACGGGCCCTGCCGAAATAGATGTCGAGGATGTAGCTGATCGACTCGAAGGTGTAGAACGAAATACCGACCGGAAGGGTCACGAGGAGCAGCGGAAATGCCTCTCGACCGAACGCCTGCAGCAAGGCGTTGACGTTCTCTTCGGCGAAGGTGAAGTACTTGAAGAAGCCGAGCATCCCGATGTTGCTGGCGAGCGACAGGCCGACAAACAGCTTGCGCTGAAACGAGAATGCCTGGGGATCGTCGCCCACGGTTTGCCGGGAGAAACCTGGCAGCCGCCAGTGGCCGTAGATGAAGTTGCCGCAGGTGTAGTCGACAATGGTCGACCAGGCAATCAGGAAGATGAAGTACGGCGCCGCCCAACCATAGAAGACATAGCTTGTCGCCGTCAGTACCAGGTTGCGCGCCCGCGGCGGAGCAAGGTAATACAGCGCAAGCGCGATCGGCAGGAATCCAAACAGGAAAACGTGCGAACTAAAGACCATGGCTGTCGCAGGCGACAGCTCATGATGCCACGTTCCGACTGGGAAACGCCTCGATGCCGGGGCTGCGCGCGACGACACACCGCACACTCCTGCCGACGGTTGCGCGACGCCGCGCCGAGACGTCTCGCCGGCACATGTCTGACTGGCGCACACACATAGACGCCTGATCCAAGTGAGCGTCTACTCGCTGGCAGCGCTGGTGGCGTCGGCGATACTGGTCGGGGTGGGGCGAGGTCCGGTCGGCACGGTGTTGCGTGTACCAGTACTAAAGCTGGCCGCCTCGATGGATGCACGTTATCAGGGCGAGTTCGTCGCGGCGTGCGACACGACGGTCACACCCGAGATGAACGCCGCGTCACCTGCGGCGCAGTTCCTGGCTGCCGCCCCGTGCGGACCTGACGGGAAGCCGCCGCCTGGGCGATAGCCCTTCTCTCCCTCCGACAGTCTGCCCACGGCCGCACTCCGCCGTGAATTCCTTCTCCCAGCAGAGATTCTTGGTCTAGACTTTCGCAGTCCCTGCGGCCCCTCAGGCCGTTTCGGCGGACCGTCAACGAAGGAGCGAGAGCATGAGATCTGCTTCAGCCACGGCGACGCTTGTTCTCGCCCTGACGTCACTGAACACGGCACCAGCTCTCGCGCAGGCGTTTGCGGACGCTTGCATGGCAAGCCAGCCTCAACTGACCCAGAAGCGCGCGGAGCTCGGACAGGCCCGCGCGAAGATCGCCAAGCTCGACGCAGCGATTGCCGCCTACCGCGAAGGTATCGAGTTCCAGCAAAAGAACGCCATTCAGGGCGCGCTAGCCGCGGCCATCGGCGGCTACGGGACGGCCGGGGCCGCGGTCACGAAGTTCGTCGCGGACTCGACGCTCGCCGTGGCCGGAGCATTCTCGAAGCCAGTCGCCGCACTGGAGAAGGCCTATCAGGGCGCCAACGACCTGGTGGATGCACGCGAGGCGCTTGACAACGGACAGACGGGTGCCGCGACGGAAAAGGCGCTGAAGGGTGCCAGCAAGATGCTGACGGGATATGCGAAGGGCGTCGAAGCGGATTCCACGACGGACATCGGCGTGACCAGGATGGCACCGAGTTGGGTGGGTACCGCGAGCCAGAACGCCGCGGTTGCGGGAGGAATCGTCGCGGGCGCAAACGCCACGAAGAACGGTGATCCCGGAAGTGTCTGCGCTGCGGCGTTGGGAGCAGCGGGGGCCGCCGTGGGCGGCGCGCAGAAGGACGGACTGGGCATCGTCGCCAGTGGGTGTGCCGCAGCCACCTCTTCTCCCGATGCGACCGCCGGCACGCGGACGGCCTCTGGCTTGGACGGCGGTGCCAACGTTGCGGCACTTGCGGGCGCGCTCGTCATGAAAGCCTCAACGAAGGAAACCTTGGGGAGCGCCAACAAGTTCCTCGCTGCCGGTGCGACGATCGCGCGCAGCCAGGACACGATGTTCAAGCACCTGGATGCGTCAACCGACGCGCTCGACATGCGCGCAGACATCCAAGACCGCGCGACGGTGACCGAGGCGCAATTCAAGGCCAAGATGAACGCGGCGCTCGGCGAGAAGAGCCAACTGGAAATTGTGGCCACCCGTCTCGAGGCGGAAACCGGAAGCCTGCAGGCGGCAGCCGACGCGTGCGCCTCGACTCAGCGAGCTGGCGCGGCACCTATCGACTCTTCCGTTTCTGACTCGAATCAGGGCAGCGGGGCTGTGGGTGGAGACCGCTACGGATCGGGCGGCCGTTATGGGTCCGGCGGTGGTGGCTCGGGGTCCGGCACCGGCTTTGGCGGGATCATCTCCGCCATAACTGCGGCCGGCGAGGCCGGGCGCGGAACGAACGCAACCGGGGGAGACAATGGCGGCTCGCGCCGTGGCGTTACCAACCCGCCGCAAGGGACGGCCCCGAAAACCAGGCCGGCCTCCGTGTACACGCCGTCGGGCCGTGATGATTGTCCCCACACCAATGGAGCCTCGTGCGGCCAGCGGTAAGCGTCGGTATCGAGTCCGAGTGCCTGCTCTGTTGATGCGATGACCGCTGGCGACACTGAACCGAGGATGACGTGGCCCGACCCAGTTGCACGACTAGGACGAAGATGATGGAACGATGCGGAGTCGGGCTCACTGCTGCTGCGGTTTTGGTTGGTCTCACGTTGTGCGCGGCCGCCTCCCATGCCGCCCAGCAGACCAGCGGTGACGCAGCGCTGCATCTGCGAGTGGCCATGAAGGCGGTCGACGAGGGCGAGTTCGAGGTCGCGCTCGACGAAGTGCGCGAAGCGGCCAAGCTTGCGCCAACGGACCCCGTCATCCAGTTCGCCATGGCGACCATCCTCGACAAACGCGAGAAGGTCGACGAGGCCCTGGCGGCGCTGGACAAGGCGCAGACGCTTGGCCTGCCGGAGGCGTACCGGGAGAAGGCCGACGACCTGCGCGTGACGCTGCTCTACAAGCAGAAGAAGAACCTGAAGGCGCCGCCGACCGGCGCGGCGCCGGGTGATTCTAGTCAGAGTCGGAACTTTTCTAGTCAGAGTCGGAACTTCAAGATCAACGACTCCTCCGTTGTCGATCTGGTCAGCGGTCTCGAATGGTCTCTGCGCGACAACGGGTCGCCTATCACGCAGCAGGCTGCATACCGCTATTGCGCCGCGCTGCCCCCCGGTAACTGGCGACTGCCAAGTCACGACGATCTCAACGCGTTGATACGTTCCGTAAGGGAACAGCCACTCCAAATCTCACGAAACGGCCACCCTCTTCAGTCCGCACCCGGTATGCAGCTCAGTAGTGCGTTCTTCTGGTCGACTCTCGCGGGGATTCCCTTCAACTTCCGCGCCTCCGGCCCCGCCGTCCTCAGAGGAAACTTTAGCCAGGACGTCCGCGCCCTATGCGTTCGATAGGCGGGTTGAAACCGCTGCGCTTTCTCGCGCTCGTTCTTCTGCTCGCGGTCCTTGGCGTTCGCGTCGCCAGCGCGCAGGGTGACGGCGCGGCATTGCATCTCCGGGTAGCCATGAAGGCTGTCGACGAGGGCGAGTTCGAGATCGCGCTCGACGAAGTACGAGAAGCGGCCAAGCTTGCCCCAACGGACCCCATCATTCAGTTCGCCATGGCGACCATCCTCGACAAACGCGAGAAGGTCGACGAGGCCCTGGCGGCGCTGGACAAGGCGCAGACGCTCGGCCTGCCGGAGGAGTACAGGGAGAAGGCCGACGATCTGCGGGTCACGCTGCTCTACAAACAGAAGAAGAACCTGAAGGCGCCGCCGACGGGCGCGACGCCGGATGACTCCACGCTGGAGGAACGGTTCTTCGGTCCTCGCCCCATGCCACTGCCGGTCCCTGGTCCAATCGTGGCCACGACCGTCACCAAGGAGAACGGCAGTTACTTCGTGAAGCTGCCGGATGGGCTGTGTATCGTCGAGTTCCAGTTGCCTGGTTTCAAGGTCTACCGGTACGAGGTGTCAGGTTCGCAGGGCATGACGATTGAGGTGAGGATGGCGGTCGCTGGCTCTCTCCGACTCGTGAACGCAGGTCGTCCGCCGCGGGGAGGAGCGAACACTGCCTTTGGCATGGTGACCGATATTTCGGGCGGCGTGCTGCCAGGCGTCACAGTGACGGTCTACAAACCCTAGCGCCTCCCTTGGCTGCAACTGCCGCAACGCCGACCGAATCGGCAACCCGGCTGCGCGCAGCGCCGGCAACGGCTCCCCACGAGGACCATAGCCACTAGTTGGTGGGGTGTCTGGGGTCTAGCCGGAGGCGCCTTGCCAGATTGATCCGTGGCTGTGGCACGAGCACCGAGAGACGGCCTGTCTCGACCGGTCCGGCTTCGCCGCGGTGGACGAAGCCGAACCGTCAAACCGATCGACTAGTTGTTCGGCATCTCGACGTCGACTTCGGTAGACACGCGGTGGACGCCGCGCACCGCATTCGCGACCTCAATCGATTCGTAGTGCGCTTCGAGTGAGTGCGTCTTCCCGGACAACAGCACCGCACCCTTGTTCACCGAAGCGACCTTGATGCCGCTGTCGGTGATGCGGCGGTTCGCCTTGAACGCGGCTTCCACGCCGTCCTTGACGACCGCATCGGCGCGCTCGACGACCTCGCGCTGCGAGCCCGGCACCACCTGTAGCAGGTTCTTGACGGCCTTGGCGCCGTTCACCTTCATGGCGACCTGCTCGGCTTTCATCTTTTCGGCGTCGCTGACGACGGTGCCGTGCAGGGTGACCACGCCCTTCACTGTGTCGACGTTCAGGCTGCCGGTGTGAAGGTCTTCGGTGGTCATGAGCGCGATCTTGGTCTTCAGCGTAATCCACGAGTCGGGCGTGTCCGCGGCGCGAGCGGGCGTGCTGCCGAGGAGGACGCCAAGGGACGCGACGACGATCGCCACATTACGGATACCGACGGTTCTTGATCTCATCTGTGACTCCTGAATGACATGGGGGAAACGTGCGGCCGGGGGCCCTGACAGGCGATGGACCCCGGGGAGAGCGAGCGGGTGGAGGTAGGTCGTGAGCGGTGCGCGTGGTGCAGCGCTTGTTCCGATCGAGCGTCAGCGGCGGCCGTCAGTATTGTGTTTGTTGCGATCGCGGTCCACGGCGTTCGTCGCGCTGCTTGCTGCGATCCCAGCGAAAGTCATGACGCATGTGGCCGCGGTTGCCTTCCCACTGACCGGCGAAATACTGTCCGCCGGAGTAGTGCGGAGAGAGCGAGGGTTGGAAGCAGTTGTTTCATGGCGCCAGGTTATGGCACCGCGCCCTCGCCGCCCTGTTCCCTATTGCACGAGTATCCCCGCCCTATTCACACGTGCCCCCGAAGAGCTGCGTCGGCTCAGCTTCTGGACAGGCGTCCGCGGCTGGTGAAGCGTGGAGACATTGTGGAGACGCCTGGCCTGGCGCGACGCCTATGAGTGAGCCGCTCTTCGCGGCTTTCCGATCGCGGGGCACGTGCAGATGCATCGGCTCACCACGATCGCTCGAAAAGAAGAGGAACCGACAGCGATCGTCCGCCCGCATACGCCTTCCACCGCGGGTCGGTGATGTGGGCGGCAAGCCTGGTCGCGCTCCTCATCGCAGGAGTATCATGCGCCGACGGCTGCCGGCGGCGATGTGCAGCTGAGAGCGAGCGTCGGAAGTATCCAAGAGGTGCTCCATGCGGATTCCTTCTCGCCGGTTCTTGCGATGGCTGGTCTTGGCGCTTGCACCGGTGGCACTGCTGGTCGTCGCCGAACGCGTCGCGTGGGCGGGACAAAGCTGTGTCTGGCGCGCCGCCACGGCTGAAGAACAGAAGTTCTACGCCGACGCCTACGCCCAATTTCAGAAGTTTGCACCCCCGGCGCCGGCCGGCTGGACGGCTACCGACGATCTCCCGAACCTCGCCTCGGGTGGCGTTGCGAGGGAAGTGTGCGCGGCACCCGGCAAGCGTGTCTTCTACGCGTCATTCGGCCGCAGTTACAGTGTCTCCGCGCAGGTGCTTCGTGCGCGCGAAGAGGAGCTGCAGGGCAAACTCGGGGCGCTGATGAACGAGAACCTCGCGGCAACGAAGGCCGGAAATCCGGTCGACTGGGTGGCGTTCGAGGCCGCGAAGAAGAGGTCCGGAGCTGAAGCGGAACGCGACACAACCGCCCAGTTCAGATTCTTGATGGGCACCGACGCTCCCAATGTGTCAGCGGCCTTCTCGCCGGTCCAGGTTCCCCTCGGCAGAGGCTACCGACAGCTGTTTACTGACAACGGCCTGCCGCACCAGGACTTGATCGTCGTGCTCAATCCGGGCAGGCCGGTGAACAGCGCCCTGATGTACGTTCTGATCAACGGCGATTCCGCGCGCGTTGAGGAACTGCACAAGGCGATGCCGGTGCGATAACGAAACACGATCGCACGGCGTGACTACCGCGCGAAACCCGGCGCGGGGATGCGTACAGTTGGTAGTAGCATTGCCGAGTGACCACACCGGGTTGCTGGGTCGCCGGCTTGATTACCACGGCCGCGCTAGCCGCCGTGGTCGCGACGGCGGGGACATCGGCGCAGGGCGTTCCGGCGCAGCCGCGGACTCGGAGCGGAAGCGACGTGAACGAGCTGTTTGCGAAAATCTACCCAGTGTTCACCCATGCGCGATGCATCAACTGTCACGGCGTGGTGCAGAGCCTCCCTGGCAACATCCGGTCGGTGTCGGGGGATACGCATCCCGGGGAAGCCCAGGGAGACGCGCAGGTGGCCGCTGACTGCAGCGTGTGCCATGAAGAACCCGATGTCGAGCGCCATTGGCAGTTCACGGCGCCCGAAAGCATGTGGTGGGTGGGCAAAAACATAGACCAGCTCTGCGCGCTTCAGTCCGCCCAGGTGACGAACTTCAACACAGCGGCTGGGGGCAGTTCCGCATCCACGCCTGGCAGCTATCTCCACCATCTCACCAGCGATCCGCTCATTACCCAGGCGTTCCGAGGACGAGCCGGCGGCGCTTTCGCGCAAGACAAGCGGTCGGATCCGCCGCCGATGACCAGAACGGAATTCCTCGCCTCGGCCAAGGCGTGGGTTGATGCCGGCGCGCCGTGCAAAGCGACCGGCTCCGTGTCACAGACCGAGCGTTTCAAGACCACCTACCGTTACCCCTATCCGGTCGGAAACGGAACGACCACCGTCACGGAGGTGGCCCGGCGTGACGTGCAGGTGTTCCGTCTTCCCGATGGATCGGCCGTCGCCGACTCGAAGATCAGCGGCAACCAGACCATCATCACCAAGTACGTGCACGATGGATGCTCGGTCACGATCACATCGCGCAATGAGTGGCACAGTACGACCCCTTCATCGGTTCCGGCTGAGATCACGATGAACCTGAAGGATGGCCAGTACGAAATCGCGTTCACCCTGCGCCCGGATACGACGAAACAGACTTCAGAGGGCCGCACCGAATCGACCTGCGGACTTCCTCCCATGAACTCGTCAGACGTGGACGAGGAACTCACGTGGGAACCGTGGGTGTTCGCGATTCGGTGTCCGCCCGACTTTACGCCAGACGCGGACAACACGATTTCATGCGATCCGCGCCAGCCTCAGAAAGAGCCGAAGGTATCCGGCGAGATGACGAGGACGATCGTGGGCACCGGCATGGACGCCGCGGAGCCACAGTCGTGGCTGAACGTGTCGCCGACCGGTACGTCTCGAGCAGACAATGGCGCGCCGTTGCCTATCACGGTCAAGACCATCTGGAATCTCAAGACGAAATAGCCTCAAGTCCCACGTGGGGGCACGAACGAGCCCTTCGCGAGCGCGCGTCCACCACAGCGGGGTAGTGTCCCGTCAAGTGGTGGAAGTTCCTCGCACTATCCGTGAGCCGTGACCGCTATCCGAGTGCTGCCAAGATCCTCCTGTGTGGTCGTGGACAGCAGGGCGCCGTGGGCAGCCTGATGCTTCGGGGTCGTCGGCTCAGCTTCTGGACAGGCGTCCGCGGCTGGTGAAGCGTGGAGACATTGTGGAGACAGCTTCCGCACAAAGCGGAAGGTGAACGAGCGGCGGAAGCAGTTAGTTGGCTGGGAGGCAGGGATTCGAACCCCGATAAGCAGAGTCAGAGTCTGCTGTCCTACCGTTGGACGACCTCCCAGTAGGTCGCTGAAGACCAAGCAGGAAACCACGAGTATATCCGCGGCTCATTCGCCCGGGCAAGCGTCGCTCGCTTTGGACTCAGAATCGCTGCCACTGCGCCGATGGTCAGCGGCGCCTGGAACCCGCCGCCCGAATGGCGTCCTCGATCAGCCGCTCGAGCTCAGCGCTGGCGTGCGCCGGCGCGAAGCGGTTCAGGACCAGGTCCCGTCCCGCTGAGGAGAGCTGCTTCCAACCGTCGCCGCGTAACAGCGCGACGGCCTTTGCTGCAAACAGATCGGCGTTGGCGGCGACGTGCAATTCTCGGCCATCCACGGCATCGATGCCACCGTTGCCCCCAGGCGTCGTGACGACCGGTGTGCCGCACGCCATCGCTTCAAGCACTTTCGTCTGAATGCCGACCAGCGGTGCGACGCCACAAAGTGCCACGCACGCTTCTTTCAATTCCTTCCTGATGTCGTCCACTTCGCCGACGACGGTGATGCCGGGTTGTGCGCCCCACAACCGCACACGCTCCGTGGCGTGAGCGCCGACGATGCGCAGAGTGGCCGTGGGCGCGGCAGCGCGGATTCGAGGAAACACCTCCCCGCAGAGGTAGTCGAGCGCGGCGATATTCGGGGGGTGCGCCATGTTGCCGGTGGCAATGAGCCGGCCCGGCACGCGCTCCTGATAGCCGGGTGGCGGCTCGCTGGCGTCGACGGCATGCGCGATGGTCACGACTCGCTCTGCGCACCCGTACCGCCTCGCAAATGTTGCGGCGTCGTGGGTATTGACGAAAACCAGCCGGTCGAATCGGGCGGCGCACTTGCGCTCGTAGCGACGCAGCAGGGGCACGTCGCACCAGGTCGCCAGCCGTGCCCCGCGTGACAGCGCCGCCACGGTTCTTGATGCGCCCTCCGAGGGCGGGTCCTCGATGTCGAAGATTCCCGGCACGTCGATCGACGGCGGCAAAAACTGTACTGCCTCGCACAAATGGACGACCACAGCGTCGTAGGCGCCAGATTTCAGCAACTGCGCCACGGCAGCGCGCATCCGCCCGCTGGTATGCGCGCTGATCCGGAGTGGACGGCCGGTGAGAAGCCCGAACAGCTGAGCCGCGCGCACCGCGGCACGGCGGGGCCGCGGCGAGGCAACGACCTGTCGGCACCACCGCTGCAAGTCGGGGTGAGCGGCATCCTCGGTAGTACCGACGCATGCGAGGTCGATGGAATGCCGTGGTCCGAGGTGTGCCAGGTAG
>JBEBGG010000104.1:0-11916 GCA_040081555.1 Vicinamibacterales bacterium | reverse complement strand
TAAGAGACAGGAGTGTTACGACAAAGCGCCGGACACTCGCATACCGAGCCGTGAAGCCGTGGTCGTCGACGAGGTCCTGCCAGATCGCCATGGCGTTGCGTCCCCGGCCGAGCGCCTCGGCGATCAGCTCTCGATACGGCTCGCACGCACTCGCACTCGGGGCACGGGCCGGACGCGGAATCGGCCCCGAGTCGGTGGACACCTCCGTCCTGGTGGCCGCTTTCGCCTCACGGGCGTCGGGAGACAGCGCGTCGGAAATGGCCGGTTTTGGCCCACCAGAGTCGGTGGACACCACCGCGGTGGAAATGGCCGGTTTCGCCCGTGAGGCGGGGCGGCGCCCGCGGCCCGGCACCACGATGCCCATGGCCTTGAGATAGCCGCTGATGGTTTCGCGCCGGACACCGGTCGTCCGCTCGATGCGCCGCAGCGACCAGCCCAATCGCCCCAGCGCCACAATCTGGTGGTGTTTGTCGTCAGCCAAGACGTTGCTCATGCCGCGTAGGAACTCCGCGTTCCTCGCCGGCGTCAACGCCTCGAGCCGCTACTCGAAATGGCCGGTTTTCAGCTGTCCATTAATGGCCGGTTTTGGGTGTCCACCGAGGCATCGACGCGGCCGAAAAAGCCGGCGACCGGGAGAGACTGCGGAATCTGCTCGGCGTTCGAATAAACCAAGCGAGGATTGATGAGTGGCAAGCCAGTGAAAACCGTGGAAGACTTCAGGCGGGCACTAACGACACTGCTGAGGGATCTTGGACAGGCAAACAATCACTACGAGCTTTGCAAGAAGCTGTACGCGGCGCAGGAGAGCGGTTTCGCCAAAGCGATGAGCCTCTCGCGGACCTTCTGGACTCTGACCTATGAAGCGCACTGGGAGACTGCGGTGTTCAGGCTGTGTCGCGTTTATGACTGGAACCGCGACGTCCTCAACCTCCGAACGTTCCTGGAACTGATCCGCGACAATCCTGCGCTTCTACCTGCGCCGCCGAATCCGCTCGCACCCTTCGAAGCAGCACAGCTCGAGGCCGACCTTCGATGGGTGTCGCCCGACAGTAATTCAGCCGTGAAGCACCTGATCGCTTGGCGCAACAACGTCTACGCCCACCGAAGTAGCAAGGTCGCAGTATCGGACGAATCCTTCGGCACAAAATTCCCCATCGCGGAAGCTGATGTCGCCAAATTGTTTGGCGAAGGATTCGAGATCATGAATCGTTACTACAACATTTTCTTCGGTATCCATTTTGACCGTGGCGAGATGCTGCTCGACGACGTCGAAGTCTCCCTGAAGCTGCTGCAAGCAGAGATCGAGGGCCGGGAGCGACGGCTTCAAGAGCAGATCGCCGGCACGCAGGCAGATGCCTAGAGAGCGTGCTCCGCGTCACCCGCACGCCTTCGCCTTTTTATCTCGCGCAGCGAACGAACTCCGAGTGCCGCAGTGTTCTCGCCGGTCAACTCCATAAATTCGATCTGCGCGACCAGTACCGGCGTGAGCCACCCGCATTCCGCCATCTTGCCTTCAGCCTTTTTCAACACGAAAGCCGCCAATCCGGCCGCTTCTGTGTCGTTCTAGCTGTTGAATCGGACGTCCTTCTCTACGACCAGTAACTCGATTTTGGTCTGCTCGAGGATGGCTATCGTACAAGCGACGCAGAAGATGGGATGGCGCGTGAATCCGCTCTTGCTCTTGGGTATCTTGAAGCAACGGTGACCTTTGACAATTATCTCCTCACAGCGGGTGCATGGTGTCGCCTTTCCGCATGCGTGCTGTTCTGGCGTGCCGGTCGAGATCGCGAGGAGCGACGGAGTCTTACCCTTTGGTTTTGCCATTGAGCACTCCCTTGTACCGACGCGTCAGAAGGTTCAGAATGCTTTCGAGCTCGGCGGTAGCCGTCTCGAACTGTTCTGTGCTCCACTGCTGGCGCGGCTGTGGATACTTGTTCTTGAGCTCTTTATTGATGAGGGTGACGCATGCCACGAAGTTGTTCGTCGCCGCGACGCCTGCATTGATGAGTTCCCGTCCAGCGCGGTTGAGCCCGAGTCGGTTGATGAGGAGGTTCGCAGCACGATTGACCTGCTCGTTTAGCCCCGTCTTTTTGGTCTCCCACTCCCGCTGTGGCAGTACTTGGTAGGGCGCAGCGGCCTTGGAGGTCGTCCTTGTGCTCGTCTTGGATAGCACGATGGCGTCCGCCTGTTCGGGGTCCAGGCCGAGGGACTCCAGCTTCTCGCGCAGTTCCTTGATAATGTCTTCCTGTTCGGCGGAAGTGAACTGCTCCTCGATCATCGTGTCCACGATCTCGTAATTCACGACGGCCTGCTCCGATAGTCGCATGCGTCCCGCGCCGCTCTTGACGTTCGCCGGGGGCTCGGGTTCCTTCCCGCCGATGACTTCCTCCCAGAATTTCTGATCGTCGCTCTCGAAGAGCTTGAACTCACGCAGTCGCTCGTCGAGGTTCATGCCTGCATGCGTCACGATGTGCCCGTAGTTGTCCGGGTGGCCGGGGCTGTTCTGGACGATCACGCGCAGGATGCGGCCGACGAACTGGATGTACGGTGCGAGCGTTCGGAAGGGCCGGAAGATCGCCGCGACGCTCAGCTTGGGGTGGTCGAATCCCTCGCCGAGCATTTGGACTTGAACGATGCAGTCGAGCTCGCCGCTCGTGAGGCGTCGTTTCACGTCGGTCTTCTTGTCCTCGTCCATCTCGCTGTAGATCAGGTCTGCTTTGAACCCGCGCGCCTCGTAGAGGTGGACGATCTTGCGGGCGTGGTTCACACTGCATGCGACGGCGATGAGCTGGTGAGCGGTGCCCGTCTCGCGGAGTTGCTCGAACCTCTGCAGGCTGTTAACAACAATGGTTTCGTTGCACGGCTCGGAGAGCGCGATGCCGCGGCTAAACCAGTCCTTCTCCTTCATCGCGAGGACCTCGTTCAGCGTATAGATCCTCGTCTCCCCCTTCGCAGTGAATTCCAATTCAGTCGGTGCCGCGTACGATGCGGTGAGGCGCTTGATGTACCCTTTGAAGGTCGCCTTCTTGAAAGGGTACCGGTAGACCAGGTCCCCTTCGATCTCTTGCGCGTCACCACGGAATGGTGTCGCCGTCATGTTGATCACACGGGCGTCCCTGAAGTGCTCGTGGATTTTGCGCCAGCTATCGGCCGGGGAGTGGTGCGCTTCGTCCACGATGATCATGTCGAAGAAGTTGCGCGAGAACTGATGCAGCCACTTCTCGGGGTTGGTGGCGAGTTGCTGGACGTTCGTAATGACGAAGTGCGACTTCTCGCAAACCGACAGATTGCCGGTTTCAAGGGTCGTCGCGAACGGCCCGCCGATCATTGCCTCGTCGGTAAGGATGTTGCGTTTCCGCCAGAAGCACTTCTGCTTGTTCGTGACGTCGAGGGACTCGAAGAGTCCTTCCTTAATCGTCAGATTCGGCGCGATGATCAGCACCCGTCCTTTCGCGATCCCGAAGGGCGCGATGGCTGCGATACCTGACTTTCCACAGCCGACGGGGATCTGTATGATCGCCGGTTTCTTGCCTGTCTTGAAGTACTCGTACAGCGCCTTGTAGGCCTCGACTTGTGGCTCCCGGAGCTGGAGGTTCTCCTCGATATTCGCGGGCGTCTTGAGGAAGAACTGTTCGAGGGGGATGTTCGAGCGCACCCACGCGTCCAAGTCTCGTTTACTGAAGAGCCATTTGCTCCCCACTTTGCTTGATGGAAGCGTTCCCTCCCTTGCGAGGTCGTACAGCGCTGTTTTGCCGAGCTGCAAGTAACGCGCAGTCTCCTCAATGGTCATCCACTCTTCCTCAGCCATTTACCTCATCTCCTATCAAACGATATCGTATGATATCGTTTGCTGCAATATTCGTCGCCGATGGCCTTCCGCGGCCGTCTGTTGATGACTGGGGATCAGGAGGCCCTATCTGCGAGCTCAAAGGCGAGCGGATATCTGAGGCGAGGCTCGTTCGGAAGTTTGTGATGGCTCAGGGAGATGGGCAGAAGGCTGCTAAACCTCAGGCTGTAGCCTTTACGTCGCCAATGAGACCGAGAAAGTTCGACCACAGCTGTGCCCGTGTCTGTTCTACCGGCACATTCCATAGTTTCGCTAGGTATTGCTCGACCAGCGCCACGTCCCACGGTTTTGCCGGCACACCGCCGACCCGAACATACGGACCATCCGTTTCAGAAAGAACCTGTGTCCTCGGAATCTGAGCGACGATCTCCCGTCCCTTCCCCGACCTGGTCATCGCAGGATTTATCGAAAGCAGGTGGCCGGCCGCAATCACATCTCCAAGGGTCGTGACCGAACCCGAATACCAGTGAAATATCGCGCGCTTGACCCGGAACTGATCAAGCATGGCCAGCACGTCGTCCTCGGCGCCCCGCGAGTGCAGAGATACGACTTTAGGCGAGAGGCCAATTAGGCGAGCCACATGACGAAAGGATTCCAGCTGGCGCGCCTTTGTCTGTCTCCCCTCTTTCGAGTAGTCAAGTCCCACCTCGCCGACGAACGAGGTCGTCGTAAACAGCGCGTCGAAATCTGAGAGCTCACCCGCATGTTCGGCCGCTGCAAGCGGATGCAGGCCCAGGGCAAGCCGCACCTTCGCGAACCGCCGAACGTGCGGCACACCCGCGCGGAAATGACTGGGCAGGTTGGTCACTGCAATTGTGAACACGCCCCTGCGCGCAGCTTCTGCTGCAACGGCCTGCGCATCCTCGTAACGATCCAAATGGCAATGGCTGTCCAGCATCACGGACCTGCAATGCCAGCGGCTCGTTGCACATCCGGCGTGCCCTTGTCGCGCAGCAGGCTCCTGACTTCATCCAGGGCCCGCACAACCAGCGCCGCAGACTCGGCCAATGACCTGACGTCCAGCGGGCCGCTTGCCATCAATGTGTTGGCCAGTTCTGTCGACGATGGTCTACGCCGCAACAACGATAGGCAGGCCCTAAAGTCCTTACCCGCATCATCGTCACCGAACACGGCCACTTCGCCGGTGCACACGTCACTGCCATACATCTCGGAGTCGGCCCCGACCTTGTGCATCGCGGCTCTTCGGTAGATGCACGGCATGCACTGACCGCAGCTTCTGGCCGTTGTTCGCCTCCAGTGGCCTTTCCTGCCTCGCTTCGCGCAGGACACCGCAAGCGGTGCAAGCCGGCGGAGCAACTCGGGATTCGCGCAATGCTCGACCACCTCACCTTTCGTTTTGCCGGCCAGAGGGTTTACAAGGGGATTGTTGATGCCCAGCGGCACCAGCGCACGGCGCAACGTCTCCAGGTAATAGGGGTGAGCCGTACGCGTGCTACAGGATCCGCGCCGCGACGGCGTGAGCGGAAAGTTGAGCGCAATGGTTCCGTTCTCCGGCATGAGCAGGCGGACGTTCGGACCGATCGCCGATGCCCCGTACATACCCAGCGCGATGAACAGGAGCGAGCGGCTGCGCAACGTGATTTCACTTCCGGAGGGGCTCTGGCCAACTCTGAGAAAAATCGAGTGCAGCCTGTTCGGATACGCAGACCGCAGTGGTTCGATAAGCGCTCTCTGGTCAGCGAACGGGCCGGCCATGTCGCCGTCGTGATGGCCGATGAGCAGCAATTTCGACGCGTCGCCCGCAAGATGATCGATCGCGCCGGCGAGTGAATCGATGCCGCCCGAGAACAAACACACAGAATCGGTCGGCTGAATCGCAACCAGCGCGCTGCGGTGTCGACGGCGCACGCCGCGCTTCGCAAAGACAATCGAGCCAGCGCGATGAGTAAAGTGAAACTCCCAGCGATCGCCCGTCAAGAAATTCACCGCTTCCGTCAATGCCGGCGCCGCGTCCTTCCAACGTTTTGGATCCGACACAGGCATCGACAGGGCGAACTCTCTTGCCCAACCGTCTGTTTCCGATTCCCTCAGCACCGATTTGTCGAGGGCATATACGGCACTCGCGAGGAGGACAAAATCGAGTGCGACCGACTCCGCATTCCGCAGATCGCGCAGCAGCGAATACTGGATGTCGAGCTCGCAGAGTCGCCCGTCGTCCCTATATAGCGCCATCGCCGCGATCCCCTCCTGGCGATGCTGCGTGCCATCGATCCTGAGTTCGATGTTGTGCATCTACGTCACGAAAACGGTCAGGGTGGCGTGCATGATCTCGGAGCAGAGCTTGGCGCCTTCCGCACCGGCCCAGGCAATCTTGGAGAGCGTTCGACGGCCGACGCGGTTGACCAGCGTTGCCTTGATGAATTCTTTGATGTCATCAAGAAACGCCAGCGCTTTCGATTCCCCTCGTTTCTGGACTAACCGTTCGAAGAACACCCGGCAGAACTGCTCGAACAGATAGAGGCCAAAATAGTCGCGCAAGACGACGTCGAGATCGAGGGCCTGCTCTTTTAGGATTCTCTCCACATCGTCCGGTGTCTTGGCGCTCTTTAGGGTCTCCTCCTGCAGGCGCGCAAGCGCGGTTCGGGCATCGACGTCATCAATGGAGCTTGCAGGACCACCGAGGCGATTTAACAGGGCGGCAAGAATTTCCCGAAGTGGGCGTCCAACGAGGTCCGCCAACCCTTCGCGTCTCAGCGCCTCCTCGAGACCGACCTCGCCGACCGCGCTGATAAAGCCGCCGAGGCGTTGAGCCACCGCGCGGCCGGCACTGCCGCCCACTGTGCCGCCAGAGCCCCCGCCCTCACTCATGCGAGCTGCACCGCCGTTCTTCTGGATGTAGTGGCCGAGGATGCTCCCCGCCGTGGCGGCGCTCGCCGCACCCTCATTCGCAGCCCTGGTGACCTCCGACTTCAACGGGCCCCAGGAACCTGGCGCGCTATAACTGGTGGAGGTCCCCATTGTTTATGTCTTCGCGGAGGCGATGGCCCTACCGACCATGGTGTCGGTTCCACGCAGTCGCTCGATGACAGGCGCCAGAATCTCACGATATCCGGGCTTGCTGTCGCGCAAGGCTATCGCCCACATCCCTACGGTGCCTGGCATTTCGGCCGCAGCGTGACTCGACAGGACACGCGCGAAGATTGCAACCGCGCCTTCGATACCCCCCTCCGCGAGTGCCCTCAGCGGCTCGTACGCTTTCAGCTCGGATGGACGCGCTGCTACGTCTTGCTCCAGGAGCCGGTACATGGCCGACCGCTCGTCAGCGGCGAGGTTTCCTGCCGCCTTCACCGCCTGATTGCGCTTCGGAGCGATCCCGGTGGCGAAGTCCGCGATCACCGTGCGAACAATCGGCGGCACCATGGTGATCCCGGAGAACGTGGAAGCGAGGCGATCTCGCGACACCCAGAAGTAATCGCGCAGATCCGTCTCGGCAAGCGCGGGCTGCATGGCAACCCAACGCATGGCCCATGCGCTCGTCCATCCGGGCAGCAGGTCCTTCGGGGCGTCCTCGGGCTTTGACTTGCCCTTCTTGCCGTGCGTCTCCAGCGCGCCAAGCAGCACTACATGGCCATCGGGGTCAATCCTGTTGAACAGTTCCAGGAACAGATCGGGCTCGACATACTCAAGAATCATGAGCTTCACGAGCTTGTCAGTCTTGATGGTGCCTTCCAGACCGGCTACACGCGCGAGCTCCAGGCGGAGCATCAGCGCGTTCAGAAATCGCTTCACCTGACGCGGGTTCCCCTTGAGGCCGTCGGCCATCAATGGGCTTGCAGCCACGGCCAGGCTCAGGCGAGCCGCGAGTGGAACGGGTACACTACCGGACAAGGTTTCCTTGACGGCGCCGTATCCGAACGCTGCGTAGCGGTTGGCCTTCCGCGCCGCACGCGCCGCGGTGACGCAGGTGCGGGCGTCCTCCTTTTCCAGGTGTACGCCGCAAAACAATAGCGTCATGTACGTCTCGATCTCCGCAGCGGAGAGGGGAGGTATCGCGTACGGCACCTGCACCAGCTTTTCAAGGTAGTCCCGGACGAGGCGATCCTCTGCCTCGCGCGCGACGAGTCGTCTGGCATCATCCCGTTCATCGGACGCCGGCCGGGCGTAGCGTGACCGGATCGCGTGCTCGACGATTCTCCGGTCGGCACCGATCACGAAAGCCATGCCGTCGACGCTCAGAAACAGCTTCACCGCTTCGAGATTCTCGACGATTCGTTCCGGGGAACAGCGGTCAAGGTCGTCGATCAGCACGACCAGCGTATCGATCGTGGCGTCCTTCAGCAGCGCGGCAAATTCCTTGCGAAACGTTCGTACGTCGATCGCCTCATCCTGCGGCAACCCCTTCCAAATGTCGCTCACGTCATCAGCACTCGGGCCTTCAGACGTCTGCTCGCCGTCCTGCGCAACTGTCGCAAAAAACTGCTTCAGACCCATCGCTGCGATCACGGCAGCCGGGATGGCCGCGGCACCGCCGGTCACGGCCGCGGCGGCAGCTGGAAGCACGCCGTACTTGAAGGACAGCCGCACCAGGCGCATTGCATTGATGCCCTTCAACAGCTTCAGCGCCCTTGTTCGCACCTTCGCGCTGAAGCGCTTGTTTTCGTGCAGCTGCAGGAGCACGGAGCTCAGAATCGCCGCCTTCGCGTCGTCGTACCCTTCGAACTGCCAGGTATTGATGTAGACGACGGCGGTGTTCTGGCACTGAATGGCCTCCAAGCTGCCTTTCTCCCAGTTTTCCGGCGAGAGGTCGCGTTCGAGCATCCGCATGATGCTCGTCTTGCCGCCACCCCAGTCGCCGAACACACCCACTGTTACCGGCTGCATCTTCGGATTCAGGACAACAGCTCGAACCAAGTCGGCGTGGACCTGGAAGCCAAACAGGTCATCCGCCGTTTCGTTATCAGGCCACATGTGTGTCCGCCACTGATGAGTTGCGCCAGTCGAGCTTTTTCTTGCGCCAAAGTATACGCGACGTATATCATTCGCACCACAGCAATCAGCAGTCCCCACAAACTGACGAGCTGGAGACACCGTGCCGCACCTCGCCAAGAAGACGCTGTCGCAGTTCATCAGGACCGGCTGCAAGCGCCAACTCCGGCTCAACCTCACGCCAAACACTGCCGCGTTCGAACAGCACCGCGCGGCTGCCGGCATGCCGCCGAAGCAACCCCCTCGGCCCGGCCTTGAGCAATTTGCGCAGGCCGGCGAGGAATGGCAGCGACAGAAGATGCACGACCTCGTAGAGACGTTCGGCGAGGGTTGCGTGATCGGCGATGTTCGCAGAAACCAGGAAGGACGCTACACCTTCGGGCGGCGAACAGATCTGCGCGCGGCGTTGCGCGCTTCAGTGCCTCACCGGTTCATCGTTGAACCCGCGTACCACGTGACGCCGGCCTTTGAGCGCGGCATGCACATCGAGCGTTACGCCGGCGACTTCAACCTCACGTACGGGGAACTGCTCCCCGATCTGGTCCAGGTTCTTCCTCCACGAACGTCATCACGCGTCGTGACTGCGGAGGGGCGCCTCGCCTCCGTCGACGATGCGGACGCGCGCCTTCAGCTCCGCATCATCGACATCAAGCTCACGGCAGAGGCTTCTCCCAGCTACTTCGGTGAGGTCGTCTACTACGCGATCGTCCTCGCAGGCTGGCTCGAGGATGCGGGACTGGCACACCAGTTTGCGGTAAGTGACGACCCGGCGGTCTGGGCCGGAAGCCACGATGCGGCCCATGTGACCCGGCGCTTCCGCGAAGCCCACGACGCTGGCGGCGCCGCCACACCGCAGCAACTATTCGAAGCTCTGAACGAAGACCTCGAGTTCGTACCGTACGAAGTCTTTGAACTGCGTCTGCGCCGGTTCCTGCAAGATGACCTGCCGGAGGTTCTCTCGCAGGAGTGGCGTGAATTGCCATGGCATGTCGATAGCCGGTGCCGAGGTTGCGACTACCTGGGCATGCCGTGGGTCAACGCTCAACGCGAGAGGACTGATCACGCGGATCACTGCATCCCCACGGCGGCGAGGGAGGATCACCTGAGCAGAGTGGCCTTCATTTCGCGCGGCGCTAGCCTTGCTCTTCGCGGACACGACATCATCGCGGTTGCGGGCTTGGCTGCGCTCGAGCCTCACGACGCAGCCTTTGACGTTCATCAGGCACTACGCGCAACCAGAACTGTTGTAGCTGGCAGAGCGCGTGCCCTGCAGACAGACCACGCAACCGTACCCGCCGAGGCCGGCAGTTCGTCGGTGATGCCACGCTGGGCGGATCTCAGGCTCCAAGTCACTATTGATTTCGATATTAGCAGCGCCATTACGTTGGCAATCGGCCTTCAGGGATTCTGGCGAGACCCTGCACCAGGTGCCGGAGGACAACACGCTACGAACGTTTCGAGGGCGCGCGTTTTTGTTGTGGCCCAACGCACCCCAGAGGCCGAACAGCGCGAACTGATCGCGTTCCTTCGAGAGCTGAACGTTGTGCTTGATGACGCGCGTCAGCGAAACCCTCGCACGACGTTTCAGATTTATCTGTGGGACTCACTCCAGTTTGAGCACTTCACCCGGATTATCGGCCGGCACCTCGAAGCTATCCTGAGAGACCGAACCATCCGTGACCTGGCGTGGCTATTTCCTCCAGAGGAGGTACTGCCGAACCCCACGTTGTCTGCTGTGCACTCCCCGATTACGATCGTGAAGGATGCAGTCCGCGCGCTCGTCGCGGCTCCGGTCCCCCACTACTACAGCCTCCTGACCACGGCGCGCCGATACCACGATGCATCGCTACCCGCCAATGTAGCGGCATTCTCGATTCATCCATTATTCGAGGATTCGCTGAGCGACCAAGTCCCTTCGGAACGCGCGCACGAGATCTGGACGCACTCTACTCGGCCGCACTGGACCGAGCAGATCGTCGTCCTTCGCGAAACCGTCACGAAGCGCCTGAATGCCCTGCAGACTGTGGCACGACGGCTCGAAACGGACCTCCGCGGAATGCTGTCCGCGACCGCTCCTCGGATCGCGGTTCGGGCTCCAGCGCGTCAGATGCGAATGAGTACCGATGGACAGCTGTGGTTCGCCTTCTCGAAGCTCGATGAAGCGCTTCAGGAAGTTGAAGTGCACCGAATCCGTGCGATGCCGCCGCACGAACGTGAGGCGAAGTTCGCGAGCGCTCGGCTCGAGACTCGCCTTCAGGGACAGGAAGAGCAAGAGGCGCTGAGGAGCTTTGGCCTTACGCCGGCTCCAGCGCGCCGCGTCTACCGTCTCAGAGCGGGTTCCGTCGACGTCAAGCTAAAAGTGCACGATTTCAACGTCGCCCTCGTGCCTGAGGACCAGCCACTGATCCTGGACCGAACGCTCGGCTCGCTCGTCTTCGGGACGGCGTTACAGGATTGGTTCGGCGACGGCGCGTACAGATCGATGGAGCAGGTACTCAAGGTGCGGGTTACCGGATTGGATCGAGAGCGCCGATTGGTCAGCGTTGATCTATGGCGAAATGACCTAGCGACGATCGCTCTACTCGAGCAGCATGGTCTCTTGCAGCTTGAACGGGACCTCATCCTGGACCCGACGTACACCGACTTCTTCACAAAGAAGTTGAGCCCCTGTCTGGCTGCTATCGGCAACCCGGCAATCGCGCAAGACCGGCCGAATGTACGTTTGGCGTTGGGAGACGCCGGCAACGCCCGTCGCGCACCGACGACTCCAGTTGCAGAAGTACTCTGGACGGCTGGTCAGATGGCAGGCGCTTTGGTAGAGCGCGAGACTGCCGGGGTACAGGACCTCCTGACGGCCGGGGGACTCTCGCTCAACGAAAGCCAATGGCGAGCTTGGGACTCGGCGCTCCACCGACGCTTTCGACTGCTGTGGGGACCTCCGGGAACAGGGAAGACGCGGACGCTACGCAATATCGCTTTCGGAGCCCTCCTCACCGCCGAACATCCACGCCGTCCCGTTCGCATTCTGGTTTGCGCGTCGACCTACACCGCGATCGACAACGTTTTGATGGGTCTATGGGAGCGGCGGCGCGCGGCTATGGGTCACGAACGAGTTCCTATCC
>JBEBGG010000103.1:0-11920 GCA_040081555.1 Vicinamibacterales bacterium | reverse complement strand
ACTCGCCGCTTTCATCGAGCGCCGCTGCTCGCGGCGCAACGACCGCACACGCAAACTCCTCGACCGACGCTGCGAAGGTGCGTTGCTCCGGTGTCGGTTCTAGAAACATGTCAGTGCGAGAGGTACCACGATACCAAGCGTTCTAGACGCCCGAACCCGAACCTGCAGCCGGCGTGGCACGAGCAGCCATCAGCTGGGCAAATACTGGGCGGAGGCGCGCAGCGGTCTGTTCGAGCGTCTCCGGCAACACGCGCGTGTCGCCGACAACGGTCATGAAGTTCGAATCGCCCGTCCACCGAGGCACTAGGTGCACGTGCAGATGATCGACGATGCCGGCGCCGGCGGACCGGCCGAGATTGATGCCAACGTTTATACCTTGCGGCTGATACGCCTCATGGAGTGCCATCTCGGCGTCTCGCACCAACCGCATGAGCTCCGCCAGCTCATCGTCGGTGGCCACCGCGAGCGACGCAATGTGCCGGTTCGGAACGACCATCAGATGGCCGTTGTTATAGGGGTAAAGATTGAGAATCACGTAGGCCAGGGCGCCCCTCGCAAGTACCAGATCGTCGGGCGAGTCGCCGGATATTTGTGGCGGTGTCGACGCCAACGCCGCGTCACAGAACACGCACAATGAGCTGGTCGGTGATGCGCCTGTGATGTACTTCAAGCGCCAGGGAGACCAGAGGCGGTCCATGCAGAGAATGGAGTGTAGAGGCGCGAGAGGCTAGAAACCCGGCACCGACGGTGGCGCGTCGGGCACCGCGTCGTCCGATTCCTTGTTGATCAGGTCCTTCAGCTCTTTGCCTGGCTTGAAGTAGGGGACCTTCTTCGGCGGCACGTCAACCTTGTCGCCGGTCTTCGGGTTGCGACCCTTACGGGGTTCGCGCTTGCGGAGGCGGAAACTGCCAAAACCACGCAGTTCGATCTTCTCGCCACGATGCAGGGCATCGATGATGCTCTTGAACACCGTGTCGACGATCACTTCGGAGTGTTTCTTTGTGAGGTCGGACACTCGTGAGACTTCCTCTACGAGCTCCGCCTTGGTCATGCTGCCACCGGTCATTCAGTGACTCCTGCAGGCGTTGGACGGCTGGGCTCCAGGCGTGCGCCTAGAGCCCAGCACAGTCCTTACCGGTTCCTGAAGTGATCGCCCAGCGTCGCCGTGCCGTCGCCGGCCGACTCCTGGTAGCTCTCCCAGTCGGTACGGAACTCGTCCGACTTCAGCGCTCGAATGGAAAGCCCGATCTTCCGTTCTTCCGGAGAGAGCTTGATGATCTTCATCTGGTAGTTTTCGCCCACCTTCAGATCAATCTTCTCGTCCGTCTTGCCAACCTGACGCGACTCGTCAAACTCGGAAACGTGAATGAGCCCTTCGATGCCTTCGTCGAGTTCAACGAAAGCGCCGAAGTTGGTCATGCGGACCACCTTGCCCTCGATGGTCTGGCCGACCTGGTGACGCGTGAAGAAATCGTCCCAGATATCGGTGGCCAGCTGTTTCAGCCCAAGCGAGAGCCGCTGGTTTTCGGCGTCGATGTTGAGCACCATCGCGTCAACCACGTCGCCCTTCTTCAGCACTTCCGACGGATGCTTGATGCGCTTGCTCCACGACATGTCGGAGATGTGGATCAAGCCGTCGATCTCCTCTTCGACTTCGACAAACGCGCCGAACTCTGTGAGGTTGCGGACCTTGCCCTGAATCTTCGCGCCGACCGGATACTTGCCAGCCAGGTCGTGCCACGGGTTGGTCTCCACCTGCTTGAGACCGAGTGAAATGCGGCGGGCCGTCGGATCTACGCCGAGCACCATCGCATCCACCGTGTCGCCGACGTTCAGAATCTTCGACGGGTGCTTGACGCGCTTGCTCCACGACATCTCTGAGACGTGGATCAGCCCTTCGACCCCTGACTCGAGTTCAACGAACGCGCCGTAGTCCGTCAGGCTGACGACCTTGCCGCCGGCGCGCGCGCCAACCGGGTAACGGTCCATCACATTGGCCCACGGATCGGTAATCAGCTGCTTGTGTCCGAGAGAGACTCGCTCAGTCGCCGGATCGTACTTGAGCACGATGACGTCAATCTCATCGTTGACCTTGAACAGCTCCGACGGATGACCGACGCGTCCCCACGACATGTCCGTGATGTGGAGCAGACCGTCGATGCCGCCAAGGTCGATGAATGCGCCGTAGTCGGTAATGTTCTTGACGACGCCCTTGAGCACTTTGCCCTCGGCCAACGTCTCGAGCGTGTGCTTCTTCTTCTCGGCGTTCTCCTCTTCGAGGAGCGCCTTGCGCGACAGCACGATGTTGCCGCGCTTCTTGTTGACCTTGATGACGCGCATGCGCAGTTCCTGACCGCGCAAGGCATCGAGGTTGCGTACGGGACGCACGTCGATCTGCGAACCGGGGAGGAACGCGCGGACGCCAATGTCCACCGCCAAACCACCCTTGATGCGCTCAATGACCCGGCCGATGACGACCTTGCGTTCAAGGTAGGCCTTCTCGACCTCATCCCAGATCTTCATCTTCTCCGCTTTTTCGCGAGAGAGGACGACGTAGCCTTCGCGGTCTTCGGTGCGCTCGAGGAGGACGTCGACGATGTCGCCGGCCTCAACGGTGACGACACCGGCTTCGTCGAGGAACTCGCTGACGGCGATAATCCCTTCGGACTTGTAGCCAACGTCAACGACCACTTCCGACGCAGTCACTTTGAGCACCGTGCCCTTGACGACTTCGCCTTCGGCGATGTTCCGGAAGCTGTTGTCGTAGGCGCTGAGTAGTTGCGCGAATGCGTCGTCGTCGATCTGGTCGTCGTCTTCACGGGGCCGGGCTTTTACGCCACGGTCAGCGCGGACGCCGCGCTCGAGGGATCCGGCTGCGCTCTTTGATCCGGGAACAGATGCCGGATTCTCGTCTTCAACGTGTGCCATGCCTTGCAGGTCTCCTTGCCCTTCGACGTCGCACGGGACGACGACAGGGTTCTTTCAATCGCCGGACTTTGGGTAGCGGGACCGGCGGCCCGAGAATTCGGCGATCCGGGTTGCGGATTTCCGATAAGCATCGGAGGTTACGACACTTATCGTCATCCGTCAAGGTTTTGGAGGGGCCTTACGAGCGCTGCTTCACGACCCGAAGGACGTCCGCCACCACGGTCTCGATCGACTTGCCGGTGGTGTCGATGAGGATCGCATCCGAGGCGGGATACAGTGGAGAGGCTGTCCGGGTGCGGTCACTCTGGTCGCGCTCGGTCAGCAGGCTCGCCACCTCCGCCACCGCTTTCGGCCCGCCCGAATGCGCCGGATCCTGCGCCCGGCGGCGGGCGCGTTCCTCTTCCGACGCGTCCATGAAGATCTTCACGTCGGCATCCGGAAAGACGACGGTACCGATATCGCGGCCCTCCATAACGATCCCGCCGTGAAGCCCCATGTCGCGTTGGCGATTCACGAGAATCACGCGCACCTGCGGCAAGCGCGCGACAGACGCCGCCGCCTTGTCGATGGTCGGCGTCCGAATGGCCCTGGTCACGTCGTGCCCGTCAATGGTCACGCGGGTCGCGTCCACGTGAATGTCGGCGGCAGCCGCCAGGGCGGCCACCCGCTCCTCATCGTCGAGCGGAATCCCACGCTCGAGCGCCTGCCACCCGACGGCGCGATACATCGCACCGCTGTCGACATGGCGATAGTCAAGCGTCGCGGCGATGGCGCGCGCCACCGTGCCTTTGCCCGCGCCCGACGGGCCATCAATGGCAATCACGAGTCGTTTCATGACAAGGACGGAGTTTATCGCAGTCAGCAGTTGATGCTCGGTGGCCTGCAACCGTCAATGGGTGGTCCCGACTACAATCATCTGGTGGAACGACTGCAGAAGATTCTGTCGCAGGCGGGTGTGGCCTCGAGACGCGCCTCGGAACAGTTGATGCTGGACGGGCGGGTCAGCGTCAACGGCAAGGTCGTGCGCGAACTGGGCACGAAGGCCGACGCGGCGGTCGACACCATCAAGGTCGACGACCGGCGCATCAAGATCCCCGAACATCACCGCTACATTCTGCTGAACAAGCCACGCAACTACGTGACGACCCGCTCGGATCCGGAGAACCGACCGACCGTCGTCGACTTGCTGCGAGGCGTGCGCGACTACGTCTATCCGGTCGGCCGCCTAGACTTCGACTCTGAAGGATTGTTGCTGCTGACCAATGACGGCGATCTGGCCGCCGCGCTTACCCATCCCAGTCACGGCGTGCCGCGCGTGTACGAGGCCGACGTGGCCGGTATCCCCGACGCGCACGACATCGAGCGGCTCTCGCGCGGCGTCACCGTGGATGGACGTAAGACCCAGCCGGCGCATCTCGAGGTGGTGAGTGGCAAGGAAGAACCGAACGCGCGCGTCCGCATCACGATTCGCGAAGGGCGCAATCGCCAGGTGCGCAACATGTTCGACGCCGTCGGACACCCGGTGAATCGACTACGACGCGTGGCCATTGGCTCGTTGAAGGATGCGCGGCTCAAGATCGGCTACTGGCGCGACCTCACCGTCGGAGAAGTGGCGGCACTTCGCCGCAACATCGGCGCGCCATCCCGGCCGGCGCTACAGACGCGCAAGCCCTCGTCGGCTCAGTGAATCGACCCGCTCGACCCGTCGTCTGACGAGGGATCGGCATCCTCGAGCACTGCGAGTTCTTCATCCACCGCCTGAGCGGCAAGCTCTTCGTCCGGCTCCTCGAGCGGGAGTTGCTCTTCGACTGGCGCCTGCTCTACCAGCAACGGTGATTCGATGCCCAGCGCCTCCGCCATGTCGTCCACCTTCGGCAGATCGCTGAGATCGTTCAGCCCGAATCGAATCAGGAAGTCCTTCGTGGTGGCATACATGAACGGGCGACCCACCACCTGTTTACGGCCGACGATCTTGATGAGGTGCCGCTCGAGCAGCGTGTTCATCACACCAGACGTGTTGACACCGCGAATCTCGGTGATCTCAAGCGCCGTCACCGGCTGGCGATAGGCGACCACGGCCAGTGTCTCAAGCGCCTGCACGGAGAGCTTCTGCGTGGTGCGCTCGTGGAAGAGACGGCGAACCCATTCGTGAAGATCGGGGCGAGTGACGATCTGAAAGCCACCTGCGACTTCCACCAGCTGCAGGCCGCCGGGTCGATCGTAGTCGGCCTTGAGTTGGTCGATCGCCCTCTGGATGTCTTCCTTCGGCTCGCTGCTCAGGAGCTTGGAGAGCGCCTTCGGCGTCAGCGGATCGGGGGAGGCAAAGATCAGCGCCTCGACGATGGACTTCAGCTCGGCCGTGCCGCGCTCGCTGAACGGCGCAGCCTCGGACACATCACCGGCTTCGATTGCCGACTGGACCGCCTCGACGGCATCGCTCAGCGCAAGCGCCTCATCGAGTGTGGGCTCATCGCTGATCGGCTCTTCACCAGGGATAGGCCGCTCGTCGTCTTCAGAGAAGTCTTTCGGATCGCTCACTGTTCCTCCACTTACGTGCCTGATGGCTCAGGGTCGCCGATCGGATGCGGCGCATCGATCGGACGCGCCCGCTTGTAGACGCGAATGGGGCCAAAACTGCCGGACTGGAACACGCGAATGAGCTTCAGGCGAATCATCTCGAGCAGCGCAAGAAACGTGACGATCAGGCCCCCACGATCGCTGACGTCGCCAAACAGGTCTTCGAAGCCGAGCGCCTCGGTTTCATGCAATCGCTCGAGCAACTGATCAATACGCACTTCGAGCGGCATCTGCTCGGCGGGCAGCACCACCGCCGGCCGATGCTTGGCGCGTTGCACGATCCCCTGAAATGCACTGAGCAGGCTGAAGAGATCGACTTCGATCTCCGGTTCGTACTCGTCACCCGCAATCGCAGCCACACGCTCGTCCGGGCGGCCCCACTGCGCAGAGCGGAGTTGCTCGCGTTCGTGCAGGAGTTCGGCGGCCGCCTTGAACGTCTGGTGAGCGAGCAGGCGTCGCACCAGCGCATCGCGCGGATCCTCATCCTCGCCTCCAACACCGCTGGCGGTTTCAGGTCGCGGCAGCAGCATCTTCGACTTGATGTGAATCAGCGTCGCCGCCATGACGACAAACTCGCCGGCGACATCGAGATTCAGCTCCTGCATCAGCTTGATGGTCTCGAGATACTGCCGCGTGATCAGCGCGATCGGAATGTCGTAAATGTTCACCTCGTGCTTCTTGATGAGGTGAATGAGCAGGTCGAGTGGTCCCTCGAAGTTGTCGAGGTGCACGCCGACCGCTTCCGGTGACGACTCGAAGTCGCTTGTCTCAGCCATTAGCGGTAGCTGATCTTCATCGCGTCACGGACGCGAGCCATGGTCTCGACGGCCACAACACGGGCGCGCTTCGAGCCCTCAAATAGCACGTCCTTCAGGTGATTCGGCTTTGCGAGCGCGGCGGCACGGCGCTCGCGAATGGGTTCGAGATGCGCGTTCAGCGCCAAGGCAAGCTTGGTCTTGACCTCGACATCGCCAACCTTGCCGGCCCGATAGCGTGCCTTCAGATCGTCGACTTCCGCGACATTCGGATTGAAGGCGTCGTGATACGTGAACACGGGATTGCCTTCAACTGTGCCGGGAATCTCCGGGCGCACGCGCTTGGGATCGGTATACATCCGCATCACCTTCTTCCTCACCTCGTCGGCCGAATCCGAGAGGTGAATGGTGTTGCCGAGGCTCTTGCTCATCTTCTTGCCGCCATCGAGCCCTGGCAGACGGCCAAACGGTGTCAGCAGGGGTTGCGACTCCACCAACACATTGCCGAAGAAGTTGTTGAAGCGGCGAACGGCTTCTCGCGCCAGCTCAAGGTGCGCCACTTGATCGTCGCCCACGGGCACAAACGCCGCGTCGTAGATTGCGACGTCCGCCGTCTGCAGCAGCGGATACGAGAGGAAGCCCAGCGCCGAGAGGTCCTTGTCCTTCAGGCTCTCCTGCTGCTCCTTGTATGTGGGCACTCGTTCGAGCCACGGCACCGGAACCACCATCGAGAGCAGCAGAAACAGCTCGGCGTGTTCGGGCACCAGCGACTGAATGAACAACGTGCTGCGCTCGGGATCGAGGCCAGCACCAATCCAGTCGGCCGCATTCTCATAGGCAAAGCCAGCGAGCTTGCTCGTGTCGGCGTAGTCGGTCGTCAGCGCGTGCCAGTCGGCCACGAAGTAGAAGCAGTCGTATTTCTCTTGCAGCGGCACCCAGTTGCCGAGTGCACCGACCAGATGTCCGAGGTGAAGTTGACCGGTCGGGCGCATGCCGGAGACGACGCGGGCGCGGGCTGTGGGTATCACGATGCGATCACACTACTCAGGAGAAACGACGTCAGCACGCCGGCCGGACGCAGCACGAGATAGTTCACCACGCCGCTCAGCAACAGCGCGTAGAGGAGGATAAATCCATACGGCCGCATCAACCCGTCGTACTTGGCGGCCACCGCCGGCGGCAGCAGGCCGCGCGCCACATTGCCACCATCGAGCGGCGGAATGGGTAACAGATTGAACAGCGCGAGCGTCACGTTCAGCCCCACCAGACGAATCAGGAACATCGCCAGCGGTGTGGCGATCTCCGGACCGTCGGTGCCCGAGGGCATCAACACCAGGATCTTCAGCCCGACCGCCGCGAGCACGGCCAGCACGAGATTACTGGCTGGCCCTGCGGCTGCCACCAGCATGAAGTCGCGGCGCGGGTTCCGCAATCTCGACGTCACCACAGGGACGGGCTTGGCCCAACCAAGCAGCGGCACATTCCCAATCATGGCAATCAACGGGAAGACCACCGTGCCCATCAGGTCCGCATGCACCATCGGATTCAAGGACACACGCTGAAGGAGTCGGGCCGTCGGATCACCAAGGCGATCCGCCGTCCACGCATGCGCCGCTTCGTGCACGGTCAGGGAGAACAGCAGGACGATGAAGACGATGAAAATCTGCGCGACATCGATGCCTTGCAAGGTCGTACAGCTTAGGTCTCGGCTGCGAAAAACGCAAGAAGTGCATCGGCCACTTTGCCGCCAACAACCGCTGCCAGATCCTCGCGTGTGGCACGCCGCACTCCCGCCAGACTACCGAACCGTGTCAGCAGTGTCTTCCTTCGTCTGACCCCGACGCCGGGGACGCGGTCCAGCTCGGAGCTGAGATCGCGCTGGCGCCGCGCGGTGCGGTGAAACGTGACGGCAAAGCGATGCGCTTCATCGCGAATCCGCTGCACCAGCAGCAGCGCCGGGTCGTTCACGGCCAGCACGATCGGGTCGCTGCAGGCGCGTGTGAAGAGCAACTCTTCCTTCTTGGCAATACCCACTGCCACCAGGTTCGCCAGCCCCAGGTCTTCCAGGGCCGCGTAGGCGGCGCTCAGCTGTCCCTTCCCGCCATCAATCACCACCAGATCGGGAAACGGTCCGCCCTCTTCGAGCAGCTTGCGATAGCGGCGGCCGACCACCTGATTCATGGAGGCAAAGTCGTCGAGCGTGATTCCTCGAATACGAAACTTCCGGTAATCGCCCCTCTTCATCCGTCCGTCTTCACACACCACCATGGACGCGACCGTCTCACTGCCCTGAATCGTCGAGATGTCGAAGCACTCGATCCGGCGCGGCAGGGCCGCAAGACCTAGCACCGACTGCAGCGTTTCGAGCGCGTCGTACTGCGCGGTCTGGTTCTGATTCAGTCGCGACGTGTAGGCGAGTGCCGCGTTCCTCGTGGCCAAGTCGACCAAGCCGCGCTTTTCACCCCGCTGCGGCACGACGATGTGCACCTTGCGACCGGCGCGACCTGTGAGCCACGTTTCGAGCGCGTCTCGGTCGTCAGGCTCTGAGGGGACATGAACCTCCGGCGGGGCGTCTCTCAGTTCGTAAAACTGCTGCAGCGCGGCCTCGAGGATCTCGCCTTCACCGCCGCCGGTCAGCACAACCTCGTCGGCACCGAGCTCGATTCGCTCCACCACTCGCCCGCCACGTACCTCAAACACCAGCACCACGACACCGCCCGGGCCAATCTTGAGACCGAAGACGTCGCGGTTGCCGAGTTCGACACCAGCCATCTTCTGTTGCCGCTCCTGCAGCGTCTGCACCGTCCTCAACGCATCGCGCAGCTGCCCAGCCTCTTCGAACCGCTCATCGGTTGCGGCATCAGCCATCTGCTGGCGCAGGGTCTTGGTCAGTTCGTCGTTGCGCCCCTCGAGAAATAGCTGCGTGAGGCCCACGGCCACGCGGTATTCCTCTGCCGAGCAGAGCGACGCGACGCAGGGCGCGATGCAGCGTTTGATGTCGTACTCCAAGCACGGCCGCGCGCGCCCACCGGTGATCAGCTCATTACAGGAGCGAATGCCGAACAGCCGATGCGTGAGCGACATGGTCTGGCGCGCGAATCGAGCCGGCATGAACGGGCCGGCGTAGAAGGTGCCGTCCCGTTCCACCCCACGCGCCACCAGCACGCGGGGGAATGCCTCGGTAGTGGTCAGCTGTAGGTAGGGATAGTTCTTGTCGTCGCGCAGCAGGATGTTGTACTTCGGACTGCGCTGCTTGATGAGGTTGTTCTCAAGGGCGAGAGCTTCGACCACCGAGTCCGTCACAATCACTTCGAGACGAGCAATCTCCTCGAGGAGCGCATCCGTCTTCGGGCCCGTGCCGTAGGCGCCCAAGTAGTTGCGCACTCGATCGCGAAGCACGCGGGCCTTGCCGACGTAGATCGTGTCGCCCGCCGCGTTCAAGTACAAATAGACGCCCGGCTGCTCGGGCAGACGCGCAATCTGCTCCTTGAGTTCGCGGATGGGCATACGCTACTATGACGCGTTTTACCTCGTGACTGATTCCTCAAGTATTTCTGTGTCTGCTCCCGCAAAGACCACGCCATCGTCGCGCTCGCGCCTGACTTTTACGGGCATCATCGGCACCATGTGCTGGTTTCCGCTAAACGCGATTATCGCGGCTTGCGTGGCGCTGCGCATTCATCCGAACGTGCTGACACTGGTCGGCGTCATCATCAACGTCGGCGCGGCGTGGGCCCTGGCCCGCCACCACTTCGTGGTCGCCGGTTTCGTGATGATTGTCGCAAATATCTTCGACTTCATCGACGGCAAGGTGGCGTTCAAGCTGAAGCTCGAATCACGGTTCGGCGCCTTTTGGGACTCCACACTCGATCGCTTTTCGGATCTCGCGCTCATCACCGGCCTTATCCTGCTCTACTCGAAGATGGGGCGGACCGACTACGTGCTGGTCGCGTCGCTCACCTTGGTCTTCTCGATCATGACGAGCTACGCGCGAGCGCGCGCCGAGTCCCTCATCCCGAAGTGCAAGGTCGGCTTCATGGAGCGTCCGGAGCGGATCGTGCTGTTCATGATTGGCGCGTTCACAAACCGCTTCGCGGGCGTGCTGTGGGTGATTCTGTCGCTCTCCGTGCTCGCCGTCGCGAATCGGATCTACCTCACCTATCTGACGCTCAACGACCGGCCTCTGCCAACACACCAGGGTCTCAAGGGTGCCTTCAATCGCGCATTCTTCTGGACTGACGAGCGGACGACGATTCCGTACGACATCTGGGTGATTGCCATCCTCGCGTTCGTGTGGCTGGTCCCGCCGGACTGGCTCGCGGACCCGACGGCCACAGGCACCGGCCTACTCGGCTGGCTTTCTCAGCTCGGCCGTTAACGCGGTTCCACGCAACTCGAACCACGCCTCTCTAGAAAATCTCACGGCCTGCGCTTCGCGTCCCCGAACCTTTGTTCGACGGCCGGGAAGTCGTCGCGTACTTATGCGCTGTCACCCTGACGGCGACTACAGGGCATCCCGCGACAATCGATCTCGGCTACAACAGAGAATCCGGACCTCTGAGGCAAAGTGTGTCAGCATTTTGGTTCATCAATGCGCCCATACCGATCGCTCAATACCCCGGCGAACGTTGAGGAGTTGCTTCTTCGGATGGCACGGCTCCAGCCGACCAGTGCTCGACAATGGGGCACCATGACGCCTCACGAAATGCTCTGTCATCTCGCGGATTCGTTTTCCGCCGTCCTTGGAGATCGGCGGGCCTCATCCAATGAGACGTGGTTGTCACGTACCGTGGTGAAGTGGATCGCGTTGCACACGTCGCTGCCGTGGCCGCACGGAGTGCCGACGCGTCCGGAGGTGGATCCCAAGCAGCACGGCACAAGACCACTCGAGTTCGAAGGCGATCGGAGGAAGGTCGAGGCGCTCATCCGGCGCTTCGTCTTGCCAGAAACGCGATATGGACACCACCCGGGCTTTGGCGAGATGACTCGGAACGAGTGGCTCCTGTGGGGATACGGCCATGTTGACCACCACCTGCGCCAGTTTGGGCAGTAGGCGCGAGCAGGCGCGAGACCGCGCCCACTGGTCGTGGGCGTATGACCCCGGGTTTCAGAACGCAAAGGCGCACGCAGCGCACTCTCTGGAAACCCGTCTCCAGAATTCGCCCGCCGAGGGCGAACAACTAGTCTGGCGTGAGCTACGAGTGGCTGACGGAACGAACGACGGACTGCGGTCGCTGATTCACGGCAAGAAACATGCGTCCGAGATACTCGCCGATGAGGCCCAGCATCACGAGCTGCGTGCCGGAGAAGACCAGGAACGCGGACATCAACCAGCCGAAGCCGTAGCTCGGACCACGATTGATGTACCAGAGCCACAGCACCACCGCGAACGCGACGAGACCGAGCCCCGCCGTCAGCAGACCGGCTAGCGTGGCCAGCCGCAGCGGCAGAATCGAGAAGTTCAGCCAGGCACTCATCCACAGCGAGACTAACCGCCGCAACGTGTAGCCGCTGGCGCCCGCCTGCCGGGCCACGTGCTCCACCTTGATCGAGTCGATCCGCTGCGTCACCTGCAGCAACAACCCGTCAACGTACGGATAAGGCCCGGCGTAGCCAATGACTTGCTGCGCCACAAAGCGGGTCACGCAACGGAAGCTAGA
>JBEBGG010000102.1:0-12173 GCA_040081555.1 Vicinamibacterales bacterium | reverse complement strand
TACGCGCTCCGCACGACCAACTCGCCGACGCTGCCGGCAGCCACCGGCCCACCAGCCTCGTCGATGAGCAGCAGTTCCTTGTCGGCCACCGGACGGCCGGCGTCGAGATCGGTGCCGACCACCGACCTCGAATCGAGATGGGCAACCGTCAGCATCGCCGTCTCGGTAATCGAGAAGCGATGCAGCACGACACACGAGGGCGAACTGTGCCGCCGCCATGTCTCGAGATCGGCAGGACGGACGACGTCTCCTGCCAGCGCCACCAGTCTGACCTCTGGGAACTGGTCGTGGTCGGCAAGCGTGTTGAGGAACCGCCGGAAGAGCAGCACCGGCGGATGCAGGAGCGTGATGCGCTCGCGCTCGAGCCACGCCCGGAAGGCGCCAAGGCCCATGGACGCGATGTCGAAGGTGCAGAGCGTGGCGCCCTGGAGCAGGGCGCCAAACATGTCCGACTCGGAAGCCGAGAAGCTGCAATGGGTCAGTAGCGACTGTCGATCGGTCGGCGCGACGCGATCATGTTCGGCGGAAAGCCACACGCGATGCAGCACCGCGCGATGACTCTTGACGACGCCCTTGGGCAGGCCGGTCGTGCCCGAGGTGTAGAACAGGGTCGATGGATCGCCCGGCTGGGTGGCGACAGAGGGCGGTGTGTCCGGCAGGAGGGGATCGATCGTCTCGAGCGTGATCACGCTGCAGAGGCCGGCGGCCAATTCGAGCGCCTGGGCTTCGAGCGCCCTCGACGTGATCAGCAGCTGCGGCATGACGTCGTGAAGGATGGCCTGCTGCGCTGCCGCGGGCACCGCGGGGTGCAGCGCGAGGTAGGTCTTGCCTGCCTTCAACACCGCGAGCGTGGCGGCAACCATCTCGGGCGAGTGGTCGAGCAGATAGGTGACGCAACCGGGTCCTGCTGGCGTGCGCTGCAGAATGGCATGTGCCGTCCGGTTGGTCTCGTGGTGCAGTTGCCGATAGGTCCACCGGCGGTCGCCGCCGGTCAGTGCCAGATGATCGGCCCTGAGGTCGACGACCTGCGCAAAGCGTGAGGGAATCGTCTGTTCGATGTCGGCGCGCGTAAAGCGCAGCTCAGCGGGCCGTGTCGATCCGCCAACATCCATCGCGCCGCTTTTCCAGACGATGTCGAGGTCGGTGGACAGGCCCGCCTGGTCGCGATACGTGCAGAGGGTCTGATAGGTGACGGCATCGAGCGGCACGCCCTCACGCAGATTGCGCGCACGGGCGACCATCTCTGCTTCGCCCGGCACCAGAATCTCGTGGACGTTGTCGGCCCGTGCCACTCCCTTGACTTGATCGATGAGGGAGTCGACTCGCGCCGTAAAGTCGGCGAGCGGCATGAAGAGGCTCGGATCGATCGCCATGAAGAAGTGGCCGAAATCGGCGGGCTGATCGGGCAGCTTCATCAACTCGCGGCGGTGATCGCGGCCAAAGCGCGCGCCGGTCAGCACGCCGGCAAGCACCTCCATGACCATTGCCAGTCCGTACCCCTTGTGGCCCCCAATCGGCACGCCAAGTCCGGCGGAGAGGTCT
The DNA here is from genome assembly GCA_040081555.1 of Vicinamibacterales bacterium. Classification (GTDB taxonomy): domain Bacteria; phylum Acidobacteriota; class Vicinamibacteria; order Vicinamibacterales; family CAVVIG01; genus CADEEX01. The sequence goes on along the minus strand of JBEBGG010000102.1, from coordinate 10,631 downwards.
GCGGCTTCGATGGAGGGCCGGCCGCGGTGATCCAGGATCCACCCGGGAAGGAGCGGCTTTCCCTGAGCCAGATGCAGCGCCACTTTTCCCTTGGCGGTGACGCTCATCGATACGTCCAGCACCAGCGGGTGGTGCCGCGCTGCCGGCACGCCGACGCCGAGGGGATTGGTGCCAAACATCGGCACGATGCCGCCAGTTGGGGGAAGCCACAGCGCACTGTTGGTCGTGCACAGGCCGATCAGGTTGGCGCGGGCCGCCATCCAGGCATAGTGGCCCGCAGCGCCGAAGTGATTGGACCGGCGCACGCCGACGATGGCGATTCCGCTCTCGCGCGCTTTTCTGATCGCCGTTTCCATCGCCACCATGGCGACCAGCTGGCCAGGGCCGTTGTCGCCGTCGATGAGCGCGCTGATCGCGGTGTCCCGCTCGACGCGGATGTCCGGCCTCGCGTTGGTCGCCCCTGACTCCAGCCGGCGTGCATAACGAGGAATCGCGCCGACGTTGTGCGTCGGCTGCCCGCGCAGGCTGGCCTCAACCTGCACGTCGGTCATGATCCCGGCGTCGCGTGCCGAAAGGCCGGCGCGTTCGAGCGCCTCCTGTCCGTAGGCGCGCATGCTCTCCAGCCTCACGCGAACTGCTGGCGCCTCCATCGTCGGGACTGGTCCGGGGCCTGGAGATGTGTCGTTGTGTTGACCGGCTGCTCCAGAGGGCGGGGCCACGCCGTCGCCTCGGTCGTCGAGCCGAGCCGCCGCGGCGGCGAGGCCGGCAATCGTCTGGTGGCGGAACAGGTGTTCGACTCGCAGCTGGAGTCCCGCCCGCTTCGCCCGCTCAATCACTTCCACACTCAAAATCGAGTCGCCGCCGAGATCGAAGAAGTTCTCGTCGACCCCAACGTCCGTGATCCCGAGCACATCGGTCCAGATCGACGCCAGGATCTGCTCGGTGGCATGGCCGGGGTCGACAGGCGTCACGCGACGCGCAGGCGTCGTCGGCGTCCAATCGCCGGCGGCCAACGCCCTGCGGTCGATCTTTCCGTTCGGCGTAAGCGGCAGCGCCGGCAGCTCGACGATGGCGGAAGGCTGCATGTAGTCGGGCAGCCGCTCCTCGAGATACTGACGAACTGGCACGTGGTTGTTGCCAGAGGGCACCACATACGCGATCAGCCGGCCTCTGTCCGTTTCGTCGCGACGGACGACGACGGCGCTTGTGAGCACCGACGGATGCGCGTTCAGGACGGCCTCGACTTCCTGCAGCTCCACTCGGAAGCCACGAATCTTTACTTGCTGGTCGGTGCGGCCGAGCAGCTCAATGGTGCCGTCTGCAAGGCGACGGGCCAGATCACCAGTGCGGTACAGCCGCGCTCCCGCCGTGCCACCGAATGGGTCTGGCACAAACCGCTCGGCCGTCAACTCGGGCTGGTTGACGTAGCCTCGCCCTACGGTGGCGCCGGCTACGAACAGTTCGCCGCACACGCCGGTGGGCACGGGCTGCATCCGGGCATCGAGGACGAGCAGGTGTGTGCGTGCAACCGGCCGGCCCACCGGCACGGCGCCGAGCCTGTGGGGATGCTCCTCAGGAATCGGATAGACGGTCACGATGCCGGTGGTCTCGGTCTGACCGTACATGTTGAACAACTGCACGGACCGAGGCCACAACGTCCGCCACGCGATCGGAATCTCCGGCGACAACGTGTCGCTGGCCGACAGCACCATTCGCAGGTCGGTGTCAGACAGTGCCGCCCGGTCATCAGATGTCATGGCGCCGAGCGTGGCAATGCAGGCGCGCCAGTACGACGGCACCACGTCGACGACCGACACCTGCTCCTGCCGCACGAGGTCGAACAGGTCGCGGGGGTCGCGAATCTGGGACACCGACGCCACGATCACGGAGGCGCCGCACGAGAGCGGCAGCGCGAACTGCCTGACCGACGACGAGAACGCGAACGGCGCGGTGTGCAGGTAGCGATCCTCGGCAGTGATGCCGAGCGCCGCCTGCATCGCGTCCACGTAGTGACACAGATTGCTGTGCGTCACCATCGCCCCCTTCGGCTGCCCGAGCGATCCGGATGTGTAAATGATGTACGCGAGACTGTCCCCCGAGGTGCGGTCCGAGAGGTCAGGGGCCGTCACTTCGGCGCCAGTCATCTCGTCATCGATGCACATCACGGTTGTGCCGTGCGGCGCGAGCTTCTCACGCAGTGAGCCTTCCGTCACCAGCACCGACACCGCGGCGTCCTTCAGCACGAAGGCGAGGCGCTCGGTCGGGTAATCCGGCTCCAACGGAACAAATGCCGCGCCTGCCTTGAGAATGCCGAGCAGCGACACCGGCATCTGGACGGAGCGTTGCAGGCAGACCGCCACGCGGTGTTCCGGCCCCACCCCCGCACCAATCAGATGTCGAGCGAGCACAGTGGCCCGCTCGTCGAGCTCGCGGTAGGTGAGCGTTTCCTCGCCGCATCGCACCGCCACTGCATCGGGCGTTCGTCCTGCCTGCTGCGCCAACAGGCGATCGAATCGCATCGTCTGTGGTGCGGACATTGCGCGTGCGGCTGCCGCGTCAAGCGGTGTCGGCGGTTCATCGATGCTCGAGAGCGGGAGCGCCGACAGCCGGGCATCGGGATTGGCAGCCACTCCTTCGAGCAGCGCGGCGTAGTGTGCGGCCATCCGCGCGATGGTGTTCGGCTCGAAGAGCGATGCGTCGTACCGCCAAGACAAGTGAACGACGCCGTCTCGATCCGGCTCGGTCACGTGCAGCGCCACGTCAAATCTGGCGGCGGGCTTGTCGATGGTCAATGGAAGGACGCTCAGCCCAGCGACCTGTGATGACGGCCGTCGTTGCGCGCCATGCGCGCTCGCCGCATTCTGAAACGCGAACATGACCTGCGCGAGTGGTGCGCTACTGGCATTGCGCGCTGGATGCAGGTGTCTAACGAGCGTCTCGAACGGCACCTCCTGGTTGGCGTAGGCACCGATGGTGGCCGCACGCGTTCTCGCGAGAAACACCCGGAAAGACGGATCGCCCGACAGGTCGCCTCGCAACACGAGCGTGTTGGCGAAGCAGCCGACGAGTGCTTCGAGCTCGAGGCGGCCACGGTTGGCCACCGGCGTGGCGACGGTCACATCGTCCTGTCCGGTGTAGCGCAGCAGCAGTGTCTGGAAGACTGCCAGCAGCGTCATGAACAGCGTGGCGTCGGCCTGTCGACCGAGCTCCTTCAACGCCGCAGTCGTGTGGCGCGAAATTGCCGAATCCACAGTGGCGCCGTCGCGTCGTTGCCCGGTGTGGCGAGGCCGATCGGCTGGAAGATTGAGCGCGGGAGGAACGCCGGCGAGCGTGGTGGTCCAGTAGGCCAGCTGCGCGTCGAGCGCGCCGGACTCCGCGAGGGCACGCCGCTGCCAGACCACGAAATCGGAGTACCGGATCGGCAGATCAGCCAGTGGAGACGGGCGGCCCGCGGAGAACGCGGCGTAGAGCGACTCCAGCTCCCGCCACACCACATCCATCGACCATCCGTCGGAGACGATGTGGTGCATGCCGAGGAGGAGGACGTGTTCGGCGGCCTCCAGCCGCAGGGCGAGCGCCCGAAACAACGGTCCACGCTCCAGATGGAAGGGGACGGCAGCCTGCTCACTGGCCAGTCGGCGCATCTCTCCTTCGCGCGCGTCGTGTGGCAGGGAGCACAAATCAATCACGGCCAGCCGCATCGGCTGGGCCTCGGCCACCACTTGCACCGGGCGGTCGTTCACCAGATGAACCGTGGTCCGCAGCACGTCGTGGCGCCGACGTATCTCGCTCAAGCTTTGTTCGAGAGCGACCAGGTCGAGCGGTCCGACCAAACGAAGGGCCAGCAGCATATTGGAGGCTGGGTTCCCAGGGTCAAGCCGGTCGAGGAACCACAATCCCTCCTGCGCGAAGGACAACGGACAGGGTTCATCTGACGGTCGGCGAGGAATCGGCTCGGCGCGCACCTCATCGAGGCGCGAGGCCACCAGCGCGGCCAGGGACGCGGGCGTTGGATGTTCGAACAGCGCATCGGCTGGGAGCTCGACGTGAAACTCGTTGGTGATTCGCGCGGTCGCTTGTGCCGACGTGAGCGAGTGTCCGCCGGCGGCGAAGAAGTGCTGATGCAGACCCAGCCGTGTGCCGCCGAGGACCTGGCCGAGGATACACGCGATGCTCTCGGCCATCGGCGTCCCGCAGACGTCGGGCTCGGTGCCGTCGGTGGCAGGGACCGGCGCCTCGCCGAACTGTTCGGCCAGGACGCGTCGAAGGTGTTTGCCGGTCGGGCCCGTTGGCAGGTGGTCGAGAATCACCAACCGATCGGGCACTTTGGACGGCGAAAGGTACTGCGCGGCGAACGCGCGGAGATTGTCAGACGTGACCGAAGCATTGGGGCGAAGAACGACCGCTGCCCGGGCGGACTCGCCGAGCGTCGGATGAGGCACGGCGAAGGAGACGGCCTGAGCCACCTCGTCGTGGTTCATCAGGGCGGCATCGATCTCCTGCGGCGAGATCTTCTCGCCGCCGCGGTTGATCATGTCCTTGACCCGGCCGGTGACGAAGAGATCGCCGTTGGCATCGACGACACCCAGGTCGCCGGTTCGAAGCCAGCCCTCGGCTGCGACGTTGGCGCCCCGCACCACGATCTCACCAGCATGGCCTGCCGCCACCGGCAGCCCATCGTCGTTCACGATGGCCACCTCTGGTCCCGCGGCTTTGCCGACCGAGCCGGGTGTGCGCGCATGCGGAGGAAGCCGGTTGCTGGCGATCTGCGGTCCCGCTTCCGTCATGCCGTAGGCCTCGATGACCGGAGCGCCGAAGACGCGCTCGAGATCCGCCATTAGTTGTGGCGGCATGGCGGCCGACGCCGAACGGATGAATCGGAAGGTGGCGCGCGTAGCGAGTTCCGGGTGGCGAAGGGCCGCATCACGGATGACGGAGTGGATGACTGGGGCCGCGGTGTACCACGTTGGACGAAAGTCCTCGAGCCAGTCGAAGAACGCGGCCACGGACAGACCGGGCGTGCAGATGACGCTGCCGCCAGCTGTCAGCGAGGCGCACACGGTACTGAGTCCGTGGATGTGAAACATCGGCATCACGTTCAGGCATCGATCCGCCTCGGTGAGCTCCAGGACCGATGCGATGCTGTGGGCCGCGGCCGTGATGTTGCGGTGTGTGAGTGACACCAGTGTCGGCGCGCCGCTCGTGCCAGAGGTGTAGAGCGCCAGCGCTCCGTCGCTACTGGGCGCAGCACCGGAATGGCTGGTGCGCGGCCGCCGCTCGCCGCCAAGCGAGAAGAGTCCGGCTTCGGAGGAGGGCAGCGGCGTCACCTCCAGCACCTGAATTCCGAGTTCGCGGGCGGCGGCAGTTGCCGGTGATGTGGTCCCGGACAAGACCAGGAGAGCCGCGGCGTTGAGGCCGCCCAGTTGTGCGGCAAGTTCGCCAGGCCGAGCGGCAGGGTTGAGTGGTGCGCACGTCGCGGCGGAGGCAACCGCGGCGAATGCCACCGCCATTTCAGGTCCGTCGGGAAGAGCCACCGCGACGCGGTCGCCTCTGCCGATGCCCAACGCGTTCAACGCGACAATGCTCTCTTCGATGTGACTGCGCAGTCGGCGATAGTCGAGCGGCCGTCGGCCAGGAGCCAGAATCGCCGGAGAATCACCACGCCGGCGCGCCTGTCGGTCGATCAAGTGGAGGAGAGTGTCCACGTTTGAAACTATACCGTCTGTGCTCAACAGGTCAGAGAATCGCCGGGCACAACGATCTAGAATGGCGGCCTTGTCTCCCCGTTCGGCGCTCGACGTTGTCTCCGACGCCTTCGCGCACACCAAGCAACAGGTGTGGCCATTTGAATGGGCGCAATGGTGGCGGCTCGCGCTGCTCGGGTTCGTCACCACCGAAGTCAGCAATCTTGGCTGCAATAACGTCGGCTCATTCCTGCCGACGCCACCCTCGCCCGCCTACCCGCCGAGTCCAGCAGCATGGCCGACGCCGCCGTGGGGTGCCTCATTGGTCCTCGTGCTGCTCGGTGCCGTGCTGCTCGTCCTCGCGCTCGTTGTGCTCTCGACACTCTTCCTGTACGTCAACAGCATTTGCCGGTTCGTGCTCATCGAGACGGTGGCGACTCGCCGTTGTGGAGGGCTTCGCAACGGCTGGCGAAAATGGCGCGCGGTGGGGCGACGGTACTTCCTGTTCCAGATTGCGTTTCAGGCGGTCGCGCTGGTCTCGTTCTTTGTCGTCATCGGTGTGCCGCTGGCAGTCGCGGCTTCGACTGGCGTGTTCTCGAGAGTCAACGACCATGTCGGGCTCACGATTCTCGGCGGGCTCGTGATGTTGGGCGGCGTGTTGGCGCTGGTCGCGGTGATGTTGACGACGCATGTCATTGCCAAAGACTTTGTCGCGCCGATTCTGGCCATTGAACAGGACGGCGTCTTGGCGGCCTGGGGCCGGGTGTGGCGTCTGATCCGCCAGGACAAGTGGGGCGTGGCCGGCTACCTGCTGGTGAAGTTCGTGATGTCGATCGGCGCGGCAATCGCGGTGTCGGCGGTGCTGGTGATCCTGTTGGGGCCAATGATGCTCGCGGGCGCGATGGCGTCGCGTGGCGGCGACGTCGTGTGGACGCCCGCCGCGGTCGTGGCCATCATGGTCGCGGGCGCCGGTGGCCTTGCCTGGCTCACCGCCTGCCTGGCGCTTGCCAACGCGCCGTTCGCCGTGTTCTTTCCCGCCTACGGGATGTATTTCCTGGCATCGCGCTACCCGCCGCTCCATGCCTGGCTGCATCCGGCGCCTAGATATAGTTTGGACACCCCGGCCGGCACCGACACTTGATCGTGCGCTCGCCGACGGTTCTGTAGTCGAACGTCAGCTCCTCGCCAGGCCGAATGTTCCGGCTGGCGCGGATCCAGATGGTCTTGTCCACCACCTCGAACCAGCAGTTCGATCGGCACGCGTGGTTGATGAAGCGCGCAACATTCCCACCGACCATCGCATCCCGGCTCCAGACACGGTTGATGCGGAAGACCCAGATGGCCCCGTCGGCGCTGTATTGCTCCTCGCGTGCCTCGCTGTCGACGTTGCGAATGAGTTCCCCAGCGTAGTCGATGATGCGCCGGTTCTTGGTAATCGGCTCCTCGGCAAACACGCCGAAGCCGTGCAGAGGGGAGCGCTTGCGTTTGATCTTGGGGAGTGGACGGGACTTGGACATGGATGGCTGCCGAGACAAGCGATTATCCACCACCACCTTCACGCCTCCGACCGGGCTCGCAGTGCCAGCCCCGTCGCCACCGACGTCAGCTCGTGTCCGCCGCTGATGGCCGCGCCGGGAAAGCGCCGCTCGAAGATCTGGCGCACGGCTGGCACAAACGACGAACCGCCGGTGAGAAACACCGTGTTGATGGCCGTCGCCTCGAGTCCGGTGCGCGCCAACAGCTCGCGCACACACCGATCGATGGCCTCGAGGTCTGGCGCGAGCCACCGTTCGAACTCGTCCCTGGTGGCATGCCACGCGATTGATACCGGAGAGAGTTCGAAGCGAAGTTCAGTCTCGAGCGCTGCCGAGAGTGCGGTCTTGGTGGAGGTCACCTGCTCGTGCAGCTCGTACCCGAGATCTTCGTCGATGAGATGCAGCAGCGCGCCAATCGCTTTCCGTGCGGTGGACGTCCGCTGCACCCGCTCGAGCATCTCGATCGTGGTGGACGACTTCAGAAACGACAGGTGGTGCCATCGTTCGAGCCTCGCATAGACCCACTCGGGCGTGGGCAGGACCTTGTCCGGCGCGGCGAGGTACTCCGAACCTTTGCCCAGCTGCGGTGCCACGGCGTTGCGCACGATCAGCCGGTCGAAGGCGTCGCCGCCAATGGCCAGGCCATCGTTGCCAAGAATGGTGATGCCGCCTCGCGCCGCTGCCGGTGGTTGCAGTGACAGGATCGAGAAGTCGCTCGTGCCGCCGCCGAAGTCGCCGATGAGCACGGTCGCTGCCGACCGCAGCCGTTGCTGGTAGGCATAGGCGGCCGCCACTGGCTCGTACTCGAACTCAATGTCGGTCAGGCCGGCAATCGCAAACGCATCCCGCAACCGCTGCACCGCCAGCGCATCGTCCACATCACTGCGCGCGTCGGTGAAATGCACCGGGCGGCCAACCACGGCGTGAGAGGGCAGCGGACCCAGAGACGCTTCGCTGGCCGTGAGCAGCCGCTGAACGATCAGGCCGATGAGTTCCTCGAGCGTGCGCCGCTTGCCGCCAATGAGCGTGCCGGTGAAGCTCTCGTCACCCAGATAGGCCTTGAGCGACTGGATGAAGCGGCCCTTGTGGTCCGCATGGCGATAACGGCGGATCGCCTCGGGCCCGGCCACGATCGCGTCGGTTGGCCGCGTTCCAGGCGCCGGCTTCGGCTCGAAGTACAGAATCGAGCGGAAGGTGTCGGTGGGGCCATGCTCGGTCGGGAAGTGCGCCAGCTGCGGGGGGCCAGTGTCGTCAGCAATCGCCACCGCGCTATTGGTGGTGCCGAAATCGATGCCGAGGGCGCGCATCTACTTCTTCGCCAACACCGCCTGCCCCAGGTGATAGTCGATGTGTGTGGTCCTGGCAATGAGCACCGAGAGGCGGTTGCGAAGCGGGTTCGCGGCGAAGGCCTCTGCGGACACGGCGGTGTGCGGCCCCGCCCAGTCTGCCGCCGAGAAGCCGTTGAACGCGGTGAGCAGGCGGTTGTTCACTTCGTCCCACCAGCGCTTGAGGTCCGCGGCCGAGGGATACTCGGCGCTCCTGTTATCAGCCTCGGTCAGAAACGGCGCGTCGAGCTCAGGGTGGAGCGGCTCGCCAATGCCAAACAGCGGGCTCATCCGGTCGTGCACGGCGATCAGATGCCCCCACAAGTACACCAGCCGATTCTTGCCAGGCGCGACTTCGGCCTGCAGCTGTTCATCGGTGAGCGCTGAAAAGAACTTGTCGGCCCGGCCGATCAGAATCTTCCAGGAATTGAGGGCGGTGGCGGCGACGATCTCTTCAGTAGTCATGTCCACTGATTCTAGCTCCGAGGCCAGTCCTCGAATGCTGAGCGCCGCCTCTTACTCAATCGTGAACTGTGCCGGGTCGTACCCGGGACGGCGCGGCTGCGGGTTCATCGCTTCCAGCGTGCCGCGGACGATGCGGGCGACGATGGCGTTGCGCCGCCATTTCTTGTCCGATGGAATGAGCCGCCAGGGCGCGTGGGCCGTCGAACACCGCGCCAGCGTCGTCTGATAGGCGGCGATGTAGTCGTTCCACAATTTGCGATCGTCGAGGTCGCCCGGATTGAACTTCCACTGCTTGTCGGGATCCTCGAGCCGTTCGCGCAGACGAGCGCCCTGCTCCTTCTTCGAGATGTGCAGCATGAACTTGAGAATGGTGATGCCGTTCTCGGTGAGGTGTTTTTCAAACGCGTTGATCTGGCGGTAGCGCCGCGCGATGTCTGTAGCCGGGGCCAGCTTGCGGACCTTCACTGCCAGCACGTCTTCGTAGTGCGAGCGGTTGAAGATGCCGATCATGCCGCGGCGGGGCACCGCTTTGTGGACGCGCCACAGATAGTCGTGCGCCGCTTCTTCTTCGCTCGGCCTGCCAAACGGCGTCACCGTGACACCCATGGGGCCGGTGTCGTTGAAGACCTCGCGGACCGTGCCGTCCTTGCCTGACGTGTCGATGCCCTGCAGGACCACCAGCAGGGCGCGCCGGCCCTCTGCGTAGAGCCGGTCTTGCAGCGTGTTGATGGCGAGTGCGTCGTTGGCGACACTGCGCTCGGCGCTGCGCTTGGTCTGGAAGAGCCCGTGGCCGACGGCTGCGGCATCGGTGAGGGCGGGCGCGGTGCCGGGTTTTACGCGGATTCTGGCGTCGAGCGTGCGCCAGTCAGGAAGTGTGGCCATGGCGCTTCATTGTCGCTCTTCCCGGCGCCCCTTTTCTGTCAAGGTCATTCATGTCCGGCGCCGCAGATTTCTTGTCACAGTCCGAGGGGCTGCGGCGTCTGACTCAGTGATATGGCCATTCAGGTGTCGGAGTTGTGGCGTTACCCGGTGAAGTCCATGGCGGGCGAGCGGATTGACGAGGCACGTGTACGCCGCACCGGCATTCCTGGCGACAGGGTCGTGCATGTCCGTGGGCCGGAAGGTCTGCGGACGGCGCGCCGGCAGTACCGGTTGCTCGGTCTGCGGGGCACGCTTGGCAGCGACGGTCCGCTCGTCAACGGCTATCCGTGGCGCAGTGCCGAGGCGCTTGCCTTGGTAAAGAGCGCGGCTGGCGACGATGCGTGGCTTGAGGCGTGGGAGGGGGTGGAGCGCTTCGACGTCTTGCCGCTGCTGGTGGCCACAGACGGCGCCATTGCGGCGTTTGGGCGCGACGTGCGTCGGCTCAGGCCCAACATCGTGCTCAGCGGGGTAGAAGGGCTGACGGAGCGCGAGTGGGAGGGGGCGGAGCTGCGGATCGGGTCTGTGGTGCTGCGGCTTGAATCGTTGCGGGCGCGGTGTCCCATGACCACCGTGGACCCGGAGACGTTGCAGCGGGATCCGGCGGTGTTGAAGGACATTGGCCGACGGTTTGGCGGGCGGTTGGCGCTTGATACCGACGTCGTGCGCGGGGGGCTGATCCGGGTGGGCGACGAGGCGAGGGT
>JBEBGG010000101.1:0-12251 GCA_040081555.1 Vicinamibacterales bacterium | reverse complement strand
CCAGAACCGCTGCCGTGACGAAGGTGATAACCAGCATTCTGATCAGCAGTCTGGGCGGCCGCCTGGTCACGTCTCGTCCTCGATCGGCAGGCTAAGGGCCACGGCTGTCGTGGTGCCTGCCGTGACGGTAATGCTGGTGACCCGTTCGCCGACGCGTTCATGCCAGCCGACGATGGCATAAGTGCCAGGAGGCACGCCCGTGAGGCGGAACGTGCCGTCGATTTCTGGCGTCGTGAAATAGGGGTGGTCGAGCACCAGGATCGTCGCGCTCATCTCTGAGTGGATGTGGCAGTACACCTTCACGATGCCCGCTTTGGTGAGCGTCGCAGACTTGCTATGGCCCTGCGGGTAACGGCCGAGATCGAACGACGCGGCGCTCGCCAGGGAGAACACGTTATGGAAGATCGGGTCGGAGTTGGGGAAATCGACGATGGAGCCTTTGGTCACGGCGAGCACGCGCGGCAGAAACTCTTCATGCACTTGCCGGATCTCGCCATGCGCAATTGGCAGGGGGCCCGAGAACGGTGCGCCTCTGAGTGAGACGACGACATTACTGATGTCCGGCGTGGTCGAGTGCCGGTGGATGGTGACGCTCCGGGGCTGGTAGACGGTGGACGGGAGGCCGCTGCCCTTGATGCGGGCCGTCAGCACGACGCGGCCGACGATGGTGCCCGTTGGCGGGAGTGCCGCGTGGGGAACGGCGACCAAAACGGTCAGCGCGGTCACGGTCGGGAGGACGCAGCGCATGATAGTGGCAAGCAGGCAATCGGCCCGCGGCCAGGCATCTTGAAACCCGGCCGCTGGAGGCCGCCCACTTCATCCAAGTGCGTCGTTCTGCGCGGGGTAGAATTGCGCCATGGCGCTCGATGAACGCGACCTCTTCAACAGCCGCAACGACACGCGCACCGACAAGCTGACGTGTCCGCGGTGCCGCCGGACCAACGACTACCAGATGCGGTGGGTGATTCGGACCAAGAAGGATCGGGTTCCGCCAGGTGGAGACGAGCGTGACCATGCGCTCTTCAAGAAGCTGCGCGACTACATGATTCGGGTCGACGACGCGGTGACGTGTAAGACGTGCAACAAACGGTTCGACATCCCGTCGCAGCACTCGATGGTGTTCTTGCAGGAAGACGAGCGCGGGCCAGGCAACCGCACGTAAGTTCGCCTTGTACATCCCAGAGGTGTCGCTGTCGGCCTACGTCCTTGCCGGCGCAGCAGCGCGGGGCGATCGACCGGCCCTGATCGAAGGACCGAGTGGTCGCACGCTCACCTATGGCGCACTGGCCGCACAGGTGCGTCGGGCCGCTGCGGGTCTGGCCCGGAGGGGTTTCCGCAAGGGCGACGTGCTGGCGCTCTACAGCCCAAACCTCCCGGAGTTCGCTGTCGCGTTCTACTCGGCGGCGGTACTAGGCGGCACGGTGACGACCGTCAACCCGTTGTTGACGGTCCACGAACTGGCCAAGCAGCTGGCCGATGCGCACGCGACGGTACTGGTGACGGTGCCACCGCTCCTGGATAAGGCACGAGAGGCGGCCGCTCGCGCGCGAGTGCGCGACATCTACGTCTTCGGCCGGGCTGATGGCGCCAACTCGTTTACCGAGTTGCTCGACGGGAGCGATGAGCCGCCGGCTGTGGCCATCAACCCTGCTGAAGATGTCGTGGCGCTGCCCTACTCGAGTGGCACAACAGGCCTGTCCAAGGGCGTGATGCTCACGCACCGCAACCTGGTCGCCAACTGTCTCCAGGCCGATGGGCCGCAGCACCTTGGTGAGGGCGACGTGACCGTCGCTGCGCTGCCGTTCTTTCATATCTACGGATTGACGGTCATTCTCAATCGAGGGCTGGCCAACGGCGCCACCATCGTGACGATGCCGCGTTTCGACATGGAGCCGTTTCTCGAACTGGTCCAACAACACCGCGCCACACGGCTGTATCTTGTGCCACCCCTGATCCTCGGCTTGACACAGTCTCCCTTGGTGCACCGTTTCGACTTGTCGTCGGTGAAGAGCATCACGGTGGGCGCCGCCCCATTGGGCGCCGAGCTCTCGCAACGCTGCGCGGCGCGGCTCGGTTGTGAGGTGGTCCAGGGATACGGCCTGACCGAGACCAGCCCGGTGACGCACAGCACGCCGCTCGGGCGAAACAAGCCAGGCACAATCGGTTTGCCGGTGGCAGGCACCGAGGCGATCGTGGCGGACCTGGTCACGGGGACTCCACTTGGGCCGGGCGAGCGGGGCGAGATCTGGGTGCGCGGCCCACAGGTGATGAAGGGCTATCTAGGGCAGCCGGCCGCCACGGCCGAGGCATTCGCTCCTGGTGGTTGGCTGCGGACAGGCGACATCGCGTTTGTGGATGACGATGGTTACTTCACGGTGGTCGACCGAGCAAAGGAGCTGATCAAGTACAAGGGCTTCCAGGTGCCGCCGGCGGAGTTGGAGGGCGTGCTCGTGTCGCACCCATCGGTTGCGGATGCTGCCGTGATCGGCATTCCGGACGAGGACGCCGGTGAGCTGCCCAAAGCGTACGTGGTGCTGAAGGGCGAGGTCACCGCCGATGAGCTGATCGCGTATGTGGCAGAGCGCGTTGCGCCCTACAAGAAGATTCGGTTGATTGAAGTCACTGACCAGATTCCCAAGAGCGCCAGCGGCAAGATTCTGCGGCGGGTGCTGGTCGAACAAGAGAGGGTTCGAGCGCAGGGCTCCTCCTGACGACGCGCCGGTGCCTGGAGCCAGCCAAACGCGGCGTCATCGGACGGAGGCGCAACTCGTAGAAGTGCTGGCTATAATGAGGCCACCATGCGCAAGGCGCTCGCGCTCGCCGCCGCGCTCCTCGTCGTTTCTCTGATTTCAGTCGCGCTGGCGCAGCAACGCCGTATTTCGCCGCCGGTGCTGGAGCAGATCAACCGCGCGCTGCTCGAGGGACGCTACGACGATGTGGCAGGCCTGGCCGCAGGACTGAATCTTCAAGAGCCGCAAGTGGTCGCGCTCGTGGCCCGCGCCAGCATCGCCCGGGGCAAGTATGAGGACGCGCTCACGCAGTTGCGGCCCATTGCTCAGCGCTCGCCCATCAGTGATGCGGCGCTCGAGTACGGATTGCTGCTTCACCTTCTGAGCCGTGCTGAAGGGCCTGCTGTGCTCAGTCGCATCGCCGACGCCGCGCAGTCGACCCGCGACCCCTTTGAACTGGCGCGTGCGGCGCGCGCGCTGCAGGCGCTCGGACGTCCGCAGGAGGCCAATGCGGCGTTTCGTGATGCGGTGTTCTCCGTGCCGGGAGATGCGGCGATCAACACGGCGTGGGGCGATCTCTTTCTCGAGAAGTTCCGTAACGGTGAGGCGGTCAAGTCGTATCAGGACGCACTGAAGGTCGACCCGAAGTACACGCCCGCTCTCCTCGGCATGGCCAAGGCCGTGGCCAATGAGGACCCTCCGCAAGCTGTCACGCTCGCGAAACGGGTGCTCGAGATCAATCCGTCGAGCGTGGAGACGCGCGTGTTTCTCGCGGGCGAAGCGCTTGATGCGGGCCGTCGTGAAGAGGCGCGCCAGTTGCTGGCAAAGGCGCTCGAGGTGAACCCCTCGAGCCTCGAGGCCCGGTCGGTCCTCAGCGCTGTGGCATATCTCGAGGATAAGAACGCCGAGTTCGAGGCTGAAGCCGCACGGATCCTCGCGCTTTCGCCGCGCTATGGCGAGGTGTATCGGGTCGTGGCAGAAGCGGCGTCTCACAACTTCCGCTACGACGATGCGGCGGCGCTGATTCAAAAGGGCATCGCGCTTGATCCGGCCAACCCAGTGATTCTGTCCGCGCTGGGTGCCCACCTTCTGCGCACGGGTGACGAACCTGGCGCGCGGCGGGCGCTCGATGCCTCCTTCAAGGCGGACAACCTCGATCCGGTCACCTACAACCTGCTGCAGATGCTCGACACACTGGACACGTTCACCACGGTGAAGGACGGCGAGTTCGTCTTCCGGATGCCGAAGGACGACGCGCCGGTGCTGGCGGACTACGCGGTGGCGCTGGCGCACGAGGCGATCGACACGATGTCGAAGCGCTACCAGTTCAGACCCAAGGGCCCGTTCCTGGTCGAAATCTTCAACAAGCACGACGACTTCGCGGTGCGCACGGCCGGGCTCCCCGGGCTCGTTGGCGCGCTTGGCGTGTGCTTTGGCCGCGTCGTGACCATGGATTCACCGCGCGCGCGGCCTGGCACGTTCCAGTGGGAGGCGACGCTCTGGCACGAGCTCGCGCACGTCATCACGTTGCAGATGGCGAACTTCCGTTTGCCCCGATGGCTGTCCGAGGGCATCTCCACGTACGAGGAAAAGTTGCGGCGCCCTGAGTGGGCGCGCGGCCAGGACATGGAGTTCGCCTCGATGTTGAATGAGGGGCGAGCACTCAAGCTGCGAGACCTCAATTCGGCGTTCACGAATCCGCGGATGATTTCGATTGCGTACTTCGAGGCCTCGCTGCTTGTCGAGCACATCGTCGCGACCTACGGTGACGAGGGGCTGCATCGATTGCTGCGAGCCTATGGGCAGGGGCTCGAGACCGATGCGGCGCTCAAGGCGGCGCTGAACACGGACCTTGATGCGATGCAGTCGGGCTTCGACACCGCGCTCGAGCGGACGTACGGCACCCTACGCGTGGCGCTGCAGACTCCCGCAACGGGTGTCGATCTCTCCAGGATGTCGGTCGAAGCAGTGACCATCTACGCGGCGACGCGCCCCGGGAACTTCGCCGCCCAGATGGCGCTGGGTGAGGTACTGCATCGGGCTGGCGATGTGGACGGTGCGGTGCGCGCATTTGAGCGTGCGGCGGTGGCTGTGCCGATTGCGACTGGCGAAGACAGCCCACGGATCAAGCTTGCAGCGATTGCGTTCGAGCGCAAGGATCAGGCACGGGCGCTCACCGAGCTACAGGCGGCGATGGAGTGGGACTTCGACAACATCGCCCTCGCACGCCGCGTCGCGGCGCTCATGAGGGAGCAGGGCGTCAAGGACCCCGCGCGCCTCGGCCCGGTCTACCAGCGTATCGTGGCGATTGACCCGTTTGACGCCGAGGCGCACGCCGCACTCGGTCGCGTCGCGCTCCAGCTCAATCAGTGGGCCACGGCGATACGCGAGTTCAAGGCGGTGGTCGCGCTGAAGCCAGTGGATCAGGCGTTGGCGTTCACCGATCTCGCGGAGAGCTATCTCAAGGACGGCCAGCGCGCGGAGGCGCGCCGGCACACGCTTGCGGCACTCGAAGTTGCCCCAGGCTACGAGCGGGCCCAGAATCTGCTGCTCGACATCGTGGAGCGGCGTCCGTGAGACTGCGCGTCGCCGTGTTGGCGCTGTGCTGCGGCGTCCTGCCGATGCTGCAGCCCCCCGTGGGGGCGCAATTGGCGGCGCCCACCGCCGCTGATCAGCGGTTCGCCGGGTTGCAGTGGCGCTTTGTCCGTATCAAGTATCACTACGTCACAGAAAACACTCGCATCTCGCAGAACTTTCTTGGCGAGCCTTGGCTGATTGACGGGCCAGCGGCCGAACAGAACCTGTCGCGCCGGCTCAAGGCCGCCACGTCGATCGACGTGCAGGATCCGATCGTGCTGACGCTCGATGACCCGCGGCTCTTCACGTACCCCTGGATCTACTTCGTCGAGCCAGGAAATCTATTGTTGTCTGCCACGGAGGCCAAGACCCTGCGCGAATTCCTCCTGCGCGGCGGCTCGGCGCTCTTCGACGACTTCCACGGGCCCGAAGAGTGGGCGCATTTCGAACGCGAGGTCAAGAAGGTGTTCCCGGAGCGGGAGATTGTCGATTTCCCCAAGGGGCACGCCGTCTTCAGCTCGTTCTACACGCTGGATGGCTATCCGCAGATTGCGGGTCTTGGGTCGTTTCTCTCGGGCAGAAGTTGGGAAAAGGGCGGCCTTGTTCCGCATCTGCGGACGGTGTTTGATGGCGACCGTCCGATGTTGTTCATTAATTGGAATACCGACATGGGCGACGGCTGGGAGTGGTCGAACGCCGAGGACTACCCTGGCTACATCAAGTACACCTCGCTGGCGTACCGGATGGGGATCAACGAGATCGTCTACGCCCTCACGCACTAGTCAGTTCGGACACATATGGATCAAGCTGCTGCAAGCGCCGCGCGCGTGGCCGAAGGGCGCGAACGCATTCTCACTGAGTTGCGCAAGGTGATCGTCGGGCAAGACGACGTGGTGGAGCAGGTGCTGATCGCCCTCTTCACTGGCGGCCACTGTCTGATTACCGGCGTGCCTGGCCTCGCCAAGACGCTTCTGATCAAGACGCTGGCAGAAGTGCTCGACCTCGATTTCAAACGCATTCAGTTCACGCCAGACCTGATGCCCTCCGACATCATCGGCACGGAAATGCTGGAGGAGGATTCCGGTATTCGCCACCTGCGCTTCGTGAAGGGACCGATCTTCGGGCAGATCATCCTGGCAGATGAGGTGAACCGCACACCTCCCAAGACGCAGGCCGCGCTGCTCGAGGCGATGCAGGAGCACCACGTGACAGCGTTCGGTCGCACGTACCCACTCGAAGAGCCGTTCTTCGTGCTTGCCACACAGAACCCGATCGAGCTCGAGGGTACGTATCCGCTGCCGGAAGCACAGCTCGACCGTTTCATGTTCAACATCGTCATTTCGTATTTGAGCGAAGACGATGAAGTGGCCGTGGTGACGCAAACAACGGGCGCGAAGACGGCGAAGCCGGATCGAGTGCTCAACGGCGCCAATATTCTCGAGTTCCAGGAATTGTCGACGCAGGTCGTGCTGGCGGAGGACGTTGCGCGCTACACCGTCAGGCTCGTGGACGCGTCCCGGCCCGGCCGGCCAGGGGCACCGGAGTTTGTGGAGAAGTGGGTGAAGTGGGGTGCCGGCCTGCGTGCGTCCCAGGCGCTGGTCCGGGGTGGAAAGGCGCGCGCGCTGATGCATGGCCGTTACCACGTCTCGATCAAGGATATCCAGGCGCTGGCGAAGCCAATCCTGCGACACCGCGTCATGACCAACTTCTACGCCGAGTCGGAGCGCATCACGTCGGATTCCATCATCGAGCGGCTGCTCGAGACCGTGCCGCTGCCCAAGAGCGGGCTGTAGCTCGAGAGGAGCCATGGCCGGCAGCGCGCGCGAGCGTCAGTTTCTCGATCCCGCCGTCCTGGCGCGCCTCGGCACGCTCGAGCTCAAGGCGCGGACGGTGGTCGAGGGGCTGCTGACTGGGTTGCATCGCAGTCCATACAAGGGTTTCAGCGTCGAGTTCGCCGAGTACCGTCAGTACATGCCGGGCGACGATTTGTCGACAGTGGACTGGAAGGTCTACGCCAGAACGGATCGGCACTACATCAAGAAGTTCGAGGAAGAGACCAATCTCGACTGTCACGTGATGCTCGATATCAGTGCGTCGATGGGCTACGTCGGGCGCGGCATCAGCAAACTCGAATACGGGCAGTATCTGGCCGCGTCTCTGGCCTACCTGATGAATCGCCAGCGCGACGCCGCCGGGCTCATCACCTTCGACGAGCGCATCGTGACCATGCTGTCGGCAAGTGCGAGGTCGGGGCATCTGGGGGCGCTGCTTGTGACGCTCGACCGCGTGCGGCTTGGACACGCGACCAATGTCTCGAAGCCGCTTCATCAGCTCGCCGACTCGCTATCGAAACGCGGCCTGGTGGTGATGATCTCGGATCTGCTTGACGATCCCGAGTCCGTCGTGAAGGGGCTGCGGCACTTCCGATTCCGTGGCACGGACGTGGTCGTATTCCACGTGATGGATCCCGACGAGATTGAATTCCCGTTTGAGCGCGTCACGCGTTTTGAAGATCTTGAGAGCCACGAAGAAGTGCTGGCGGTACCGGCGCTTGTCAGGGCGCACTATCGTCAAGGGATCGACGCGCTCATGGAGCGTTACAAGCGTGAGTTGGGCGTGGCGGGAATTGACTATCACCTGATCCGCACCGATCAGCCGCTCGAACTGGCGCTGACGGCGTACCTCACCACGCGGGGGCGGTCGTTCTGATGTCGCTGCTGTCACCCTTATTCCTGATCGGCGGCCTGGCAGCGGCCGTGCCGATCCTGTTACATCTGCTGAAGCGTCATCCCGATGCCGCGGTGATGTTTTCGGCGGTGCGATTACTGAGGGACGCACCGGTGGAACAGGCGAGCCGGCGACATCTGCGCGAGCTGTTGCTGCTGGCGCTCCGGGTGGCGGCATTGTTGTGCTGTGCCGTGGCATTTGCACGCCCGTACTTCGCCGCGCCTGCGGGCGAAGGGGGTGCGGCGCTGGCGGTGGCGCTAGACACCTCGTTCAGTATGTCGGGCCGCGGCAGGTTCGAACGCGCGCGAGCGATGGCCGTGGATGCGATCGATCGTGCTGAGCCCGGTACGGCCATCGCGGTCGTGGCGTTTAACGACACGGCGGAGGTCGTGAGTGGCTTGTCCACGGACCGCGCCTTGGCGCGTGCCGCGGTAGCGGGGCTGAGGCCAACAGCAGGTGGTACCCGCTATCGTGCCGTACTCTCGACCGCCGCGGAACTCTTGCGCGGCCGCACCGGCGCTCTGGTCGTGGTCACCGATCTGCAGTCGCGAGGCTGGGAGGCGTCGGACCGCGCGGTGTGGCCTGCGTCGTTGGACATCAGAGTGGCCGACATCGGCCCGCCCACGGACAACCTGGCTATTACCGCAGCCCTGGCCACTGCTGATCGCATCGTCTCTACCGTTCGAAACTTCTCTGAGAAGGACGTGGATGCCCGGCTGCATCTCGACGTCGGCGGCACCGCAGACATGCAGCGCGGGATGCCCGCGGGCGACCTTCGCGTGCGGGTTTCGGCCGGGCAGTCTGCACAAGTGGGGTTTCCCAGGCCGCAGGGCCGATGGGCCGTGGTGCGCGTGGCGGATGGGGAAGGCGCCGAGGCGGACAACAACCGCTACGTCCTGCTTGAGGGCGTCAGCCAGCCGCGTGTGCTAGTGGTCACGGCGAGCGGCGAGCTGAGTCACGAAGCGTTCTACGTGGAGCAGGCGCTGACTGCGAGTGCCGCTGGCAAGCCGGCAGCCTACGCGGTGGTGGGCGCCGCCGCATCGACCCTCGGCGGTTGGGACGAGGCGAAGCTCGAGGCGCACGCAGCGATCGTCCTGATGTCGACTCGCGGGCTCGATCACCGGGGCCGTGAGCGACTGGCGGCCTACCTGCGACGTGGCGGCGGCGCGCTGGTCGCCGCGGGGCCTGATGTTGACAGCGACGTGCTTGCCGAACTCATCGGCGCGGGTCGCGTGACGCTCGTTCCTCCGACCGTGGGCGGCGCGAGCGCTCCGCAGACGCTCGCGCCAGGGGACTTCCGGCACCCCGTGCTGCAGGGGTTCTCGGGACAGGCGTCGCTCAGTCTGGCGGTGTTCCGTCGCGTCAGCGAGATGCGCGTCGCCGGCTGTGCGACGCTGGCGCGTTTCACTGGCGGCCAACCCGCATTGGTGGAGTGTGAAACGGGGCAGGGAAGGGCACTGCTCTTTGGCGCCGATCTCGACGGCCGGGGCAACAATTTCCCCCGTCAAGCCACGTTCCTGCCCTTGCTGCATGAAGCCGTCCGCTACCTGGCCGGCGATCGCAAGGCTTTGGATGTGCTGGTGGCACACGCGCCGAGCGGTGTTCCGCCTGTCCCCGGTGTCGCGCCGCTCAACCCGGCTGAGCAGGGTGGCCCGCTCGTGGCCGTGAACATCGATCCGTCAGAGTCTGAGCCGGCGCGTATGACGACGCAACGGTTTCAGCAGTCGGTGGAGCGCGTCGACACGGCGGCGCCTGCGGCAGCAGTGACACTCGCCACCGAGCGCGAGGCCCAGCAACACCTCTGGCAATACCTGCTGGTGGCGATGCTGGTCCTGCTGCTGGTCGAGAGCGTTGTCTCGATGAGGACGGCGTAGTCATGGAGCAGGCGTACCAGCCCATCGCCGACCTGTTGCGGCACGTCCGCGTGCGTCGACGGCGGCTCGTGCGGCTGCGGGCGCTGGGTAAGGGCGCGCTCGCCGCAGCCGCCATCGTTTCGGCGACGTTGCTTGTGTCGCGAGCGCTGCCGCCGGTGCCGCTCAGCGTCGCGCTGGTCGGGGTGAGCGGACTGCTGCTGGCGGCGGGTGTGCTGGCAAGGGCGCTCTTGCGCACGCGCGTGGTGCCGACCGACCGGACGCTGGCGCTTCTGGTGGAAGAGCGGATCGGCACGCTCGAAGAGCGGCTCGTGAGCGCGGTCGACATTGCGGACGTGGCCCCTGCGGAGCGCTCTGCGTTTGCTGGCGCGATGATCGCCGATGCGGCGCGCGCTGCTGATGCGATAGCTGTCGAGCGAGTCATCGAGCCGGCGGTGCTGAGGCGCGCAGGCTTTCAGGCGGCCGCATCGGTGGCCGCCCTTGCCGCCGCCCTCTACCTGGGTCGCCACTCGGTGACGCGCACCTACGACGCGACGACGCTGGCGTTGTTTCCGGCGGCGGTGGGTCTTGACGTGACGCCTGGGGACGCGCGTGTTGAGGCGGGCCATGGCCTTGAGATTCATGCGCGTCTGGTCGGCAATGCCGCGCCTGTCGTGCCGCAGCTGCTTCGGGCGGCAGTGGGCGGTGACGACTGGCAGGCCATGGAGATGGAGGCGACCCCAGACGGCCGCTTCGCGCTGGCGTTGAGCGCGCTCACCTCGTCGTTCCAGTATCGTGTGGTGGCTGGCGGCGCGTCGTCGGGCACGTTCACCGTGTCTGTGGTCCGTGCGCCGCGCGTGGCGAGCATCGACGTCGACTACACCTATCCGGCGGCGTTCGGGTTGGCACCGCGTTCAGAACGTGACGGCGGTGACATCTATGGCCCGCCCGGCACGACGGTGAAGGTGCGCATTCACACCGACGCGCCAGCGGCGACGGGCCAGATGTTGCTGGCCGACCGCACGAGCATTGCACTGGCCGCGGAGAGTGACGGACGTGTGCTGAACGGCGCGCTCACGATCACGGGGGACGGGTCCTATCGGGTGGCGCTGGCCGATGCGCTTGGTCTCGCCAGCCCCGGCGACACTGAATACTTCATTCGGACCATGGACGATCGTCCGCCGGACGTACATGTGGTGAGGCCGGCCAGCGATCGCCGGGTCACGTCGCTCGAGGAAGTGGCCATCGATGCCGAGGCGGCTGACGACTTTGGCGTGGCGTCGCTGGAGTTGGTCTACGCCCTGCGCGGTGGCAAGGAGCAGGTGGTACCGTTGCAGATTCCGCCGCAGCAGACCACTGTCAATGCGTCGCACATGTTCTATCTCGAGGACTTGGATGTGCGCCCAGGCGATTTCATCAGCTACTACGTTCGCGCAAGAGATATTCCCCGCGGGCGCCGCGCGGTCGAGGCGCGGAGCGACATCTTCTTCCTCGAGATCAAGAATTTCGAAGAGGAGTTCACACTGATGCAGAGTCAGGCGGTCATGGGGGGCGGGGCGTCGAATCCGCAACTCGACGAACTGGTGAACGCGCAGAAGGAAGTGATTGTCGCGACCTGGAAGCTGGATCGCCGCAACCAGGCGACGCGGGCCCAGTCGGCGCAGGACGTGCGTGCGGTGGCCAACGCCGAGAGTGAGCTCAAGACCCGGGTCGAACGCCTCGCGACATCGCTTCGCACGTCGGTCATGCGCGACCCGCGGGCGCGTCTGCCCCCGCGACGGGGCGGGCCATCGGGAGCGCCAGCCGCGCGGCCTGCTGGCGAGAAGCCGACCGAGGAAGAGTTGATGACCGCCGCTGCGACCGCGATGAAGACCGCCGCCGCCCTGCTGAACGCGGTCAAGACGGCAGCCGCCATCGCTCCCGAGATGGAGGCGCTGAACCGGCTGCTCGAAGCGCAGTCGGACATTCGTAAGCGCGACGTGCAACGGCAGCTGGCGGGTGCTGGAAGCGGCAGCAATCGCAACACCCAGGATCTGTCGAGCCTGTTTGACAGAGAACTGGCGCGCGATCAGCAGACCAACTACGAAAACAGCTCATCGGCTCAGACACGCGAGGAGCAGGAAGCGTCGGCGGCCGACAAGATTCGCGAACTGGCCCAGCGGCAGGACGAACTGCTGAAGAGGCAGCAGGACCTGGCCTCTCGGCGGCAGCAGCTGACAGCCGAGGACGTCAAACGCGAGCTCGAGAAACTGACCCGCGAGCAGAATGATCTGCGTCAGCGGGCCGAGGATGTGGCCCAGGAGATCGCGCGTCAGCAGGAGGCGAATCAGAATCAGCAGAGTGAGTCGCAGGGCCCACAGGGGCAGCA
>JBEBGG010000014.1:0-42489 GCA_040081555.1 Vicinamibacterales bacterium | reverse complement strand
TTTGAAGGCCGAGCCGCAAATCACCGGCACAAACGCCGGTTCCTTGTCGCTATGCACGGAGGTCAGCACGCGCTTGCGCAGCGCCGCCTTGATTTCGTCGGCGGTCGGCTCTTCGCCGGCGAGATACTTCTCCATGAGCTTGTCGTCGATCTCGCTCACCTTTTCGATGAGCTGCTCACGGTAGTGCTTGGCCTCTTCCGCCATGTCGGCCGGAATATCGCCGACGATGTAATCGGCGCCCATCGTTTCGTCTTTGTAGGTAATCGACTTCATCAGAATGAGGTCGATGACGCCGATGAACTTGTCTTCCGAGCCGATGGGAAGCTGAATGGCGACCGGGTTGGCCTGCAGCTTGGTGATGATCTGGCTGAAGGTGCGCTTGAAGTCGGCCCCGATGCGATCCATCTTGTTGACGAAGCAGATGCGGGGGACGCGGTACTTGTCTGCCTGGCGCCACACGGTCTCAGACTGAGGCTCAACACCAGCCACCGAGTCAAATACCGCAACCGCGCCGTCGAGCACGCGCAGCGAACGCTCGACTTCTGCAGTGAAGTCAACGTGTCCGGGGGTGTCGATGATGTTAATGCGATGGTCGCGCCAGAAACAGGTGGTCGCCGCCGAAGTAATGGTGATGCCGCGTTCCTGCTCCTGCTCCATCCAGTCCATGACGGCGGTGCCTTCGTGCACTTCGCCAATCTTGTACGTGATGCCGGTATAGAACAGGATCCGTTCTGTCGTGGTTGTCTTGCCGGCATCAATGTGCGCCATGATGCCGATGTTGCGCGTCTTTGCGAGTGAGGTCTGGCGGGCCATTACTGGGCTCTGGACTCTAGGCTCTGGGCTTTAGGAAATACGCAACTACCAGCGGTAATGGGCGAAGGCCTTATTGGCTTCGGCCATGCGGTGCGTGTCTTCGCGCTTCTTGACGGCGCCACCACGTAGGTTGGCGGCATCCATCAGCTCATTCGCCAGCTTCTCCTGCATCGTCTTACCATCGCCACGCGACGTCGCGTAGCCGACAATCCAGCGTAGGCTGAGCGACAGACGGCGGTTCGGATTCACTTCAACCGGCACCTGATAGTTAGAGCCACCAACGCGGCGCGACTTCACTTCGAGGCTCGGCTTGACGTTGTCGATCGCCTTCTTGAAGACCTTGAGCGGATCGTCACCGGTCTTTTCTTTGATGATGTCGAAGCTCTTGTAGAAGATGCGCTCCGCCGTGCTGCGCTTGCCGTCGCTCATCACACAGTTGATGAACTTGGTGACAAGGGCGCTGTCGTACAACGGGTCTGGAGCGATGTCGCGCTTCGGAACTTCTCGTCTACGGGGCATGTCTTAAGCCTTCTTGGGGCGCTTCGCGCCGTATTTCGAACGACCCTGCATGCGACCCTGAACGCCGACCGCGTCGAGGGTGCCGCGAACCACGTGATAGCGAACACCCGGCAGGTCTTTCACACGGCCACCGCGGATGAGCACCAACGAGTGCTCCTGCAGATTGTGACCGACGCCCGGGATGTAGGTGGTGACTTCGATTCCGTTGGTCAGCCGAACACGAGCGACCTTACGGAGCGCCGAGTTTGGCTTTTTCGGAGTCTGGGTAAAGACGCGCACACAAACGCCCCGCTTCTGCGGGCTGTTCTGCAAGGCCGGGCTCTTCGTCTTGTGGACGATCTTGTTTCGACCGGCACGAACCAATTGGCTGATAGTCGGCATTCGATATCTCGTTGTCTGGTTATCTCGTGATCTGGTGATTTGCAAACATGACGGCAAACCACCAGAGCACCAGACAACCAAATGCTCATATTCACAGAGCGATAGCTCTGTGAGTGTGTCGCTTCGAGCCTAAAAGCCCTGCGGCTTGGCGCCCGAAAACCCTATGACCTTCTTTTCGAATTGGTCGCGACGGCGTGTCTTCCCGATTCGCCTTCCCCGAATTGGCCGGGGACTTCTGCTCCTGCGTTGCACGTTGAGCAATGTCGCGCTCGACGGCCGTCAGAAGTGGGGACGCTTACTTAAGCGGTGAGACTAGATAGGGTGTCCTAGCCTCAACAGAACCTGAGGAATATAGCACGGTTTTTGAAGTGTGCAAGCACGATCACATGACCATGCTCCGCAAGGGCTGACTCGGCCGGCGTGATCCGGGCGGTCGCACTGGGTGAATTCGTGAGTAGATTTCCGCCGGAACCACGGCCAAGCAACCTGCTGCCACCCTCATCCAGGGTCAGGGCGGTGCCTGCCACAGGGGTGAGGCCGGGCCACAAGCTCGGCATCCGCCGGCGCCCGCGGTACCGCGATAACGGTTGCCCGGCTCAGGCGCGGTCGGGCTCGTAGTCTGCAACGATCACGGTGACGTTGTCGCGGCTGCCATTGGCGAGGGCGGTGTTCATCAACGTGGTGGCCACCGCCTGCAGATCGCCGCCTTTCCTCATGATCTGCAGAAACTGCGGCAGTTCGATGGCACCGTGGACCCCGTCCGATGTCAGGATCAGCCGCGCGCCAGCCTTCAGCGGGACATCCTTCAGGTTCACGCTCATGGTCGGGCGCGAGCCGACCACGTTAGTGAGCGCGTGGCGCATGGGGTGGGCCTTAAGGGTCTGCTGGTCGACCTTGGGATCGCGCGACAGGACGGCCGCAATCCACGAATCGTCTTCGGTCAGTTGCTTCAGCCCGTCGCTGTCGTAGAGATACAGGCGACTGTCGCCGGCATGCGCGACTGACAGTGTCCCGCCGCGCTCCACGATCGCCACAATCGTCGTCCCCATGCCGGCGTAGTCCGGCGTCGCTGCGGCGCGGTCGTAGATCGCCCTGTTAGCGACGTGAATGGCACCACCGAGAAGATTCCCGGTGGCCGAAATCGCAGGATCCTGGGCGAACGGCCACGGCGACTCGATCGTAGCCGTACGGATGGTCGCGCACACTGAATCCACCGCCATGTTCGAGGCGACCTCTCCGGCGTTGTGCCCACCCATCCCGTCTGCTAGGACACAGAGCCGCAGACCGAGGTCGACCCCGAAGCAGTCTTCGTTTGATGGGCGAACCCGCCCCTTGTCGGTCACGCCGTACGCCCGCAACATGTTGGGTGCGCCAATTATGGCCGAACCTCGCCCGCGCGCGGAAGGCCAGCGATAACAACTACATGGAGCCGCTGGAACGGGGAACAACGCCCGCGGCAATCGGCGGTGCCGCAACTGGCGCCCGCACTGGCCTGGCGATTTCGGCTATGTTCGCTCCATGCCAACGCTCATCGAGAGTCCGACCGTCGTCGCGGCGGCCGGCAACAAACCCAAGCGAATTGAAGAATTCGCAGGACGTGTGAACTCGGGACACACCGGCGTCAGCGTCGCACGGATGCGCTCGCCTGAAGGCTGGCTCGAGCCCGGACAACGTCCCGACTTTGAGGAAATCACCGTCGTGCTGCACGGCACGATTCGCGTGGACTACGAAGGCGGCACGTTTGATGTCCGCGCCGGTCAGGCGATTGTCACCGCGCCAGGCGAGTGGGTCCGCTACAGCACACCGGAACCCGGCGGTGCCGAGTACATCGCCGTGTGCCTCCCGGCGTTCTCACCGTCCAGCGTTCATCGAGACGAGTGACGAGCCAGAGTCAGGGCGCGGTTCGCCGTAATCGCGCCGCGATGCGCGAGATGCCCTCAAGAGTGGCCACTTGGCGGGCGGCGAACGGCTGCCGCTGATTCAGCAGTCCCATCATGTGCGCGGCGCGACCGATGACGTCTGCGGCGGTCAGACCGGCCGAGCGCTGCTCCCGGATACTGGTGTCGTTGTCGGCCTTGCTCAGTTTTTGCGACGCCGATTTCATGATGAGCGGGTGATGCACAAAGCGCGGTGGCACCTCGCGACCGAGCAGACGCGCCAACTGAATCTGCCGGCCGGTGGACGCCAGCACATCGTCGCCGCGCACGACCAGCGTCACGTCCTGGCGCCAGTCATCCACCGCCACCGCGAACTGATAGCTCCAATTGCCGTCGCGATCGCGCACCACCAGGTCGCCGCATTGTTCGGACGGACGTTGCTCGAGCGGCCCGTGACGGCCGTCCACGAATCGCTCAACATGTGACGCCAGCCGCACGCGCAGCGCCAGGCCCGGCCCCTCTGCCAATGCCTTGTGCGCGCAGGTGCCTGGATATCGAGTCTCGCCGGCGTCGACCACTGATCCCGCGGCAGCGATGTCCCGCCGCGAACACTCGCAGGCGTACACAAGTCCACGCGCGCGCAGGGACGCTAGCGCCCCTTCGTAGATGGCCGTCCGATCGCTCTGGCGCCCCTCGCAGATCCCGTGGCGAAACGCGCTCGTGGGCGGCGTGTCTGGCATGAAGCCGAGCCAGTCGAGATCCTCGAGAATCGCCTGCTCGAACTCGGGCCGACTCCGCTGCCGATCGTGATCCTCGATGCGCAACAGCACACGCCCTCCGAGGGCCCGCGCGATCCCCCAGACATAGATCGCATTCGCCACGTGGCCGAGGTGTAGATAGCCGGTCGGCGCCGGGGCAAAACGAGAAGTGATCATCGCGCAGCGAGCATCCCCTTAAGCCCGTGCTTCATTCTAAGCGTGACCACGGCTTGCGGCACGACCGGATGCCCTGGCTCCAACGGCGCAGAAATCCCCCACCTCGGCGCTACCCACCGGCTCGATGCGCCGCAGCACGTGCGACGCGGCGCACATGACTACTGAATCCGCCGTGCGGCCGCCTCGCCGCCGCGGGGCCTGGTCAACCACCACACCACCGCCGTGGCCAACAGGACCATCCCGATTGCGGCGGCGACGTCGGCGGCGGTGCCGGCGGCGGGTGCGAAGCGAATCGTCGCGATGTCTCGGCAGATGAAGAACACCAGCCCCACGACGGCGAGGGCGCGCTTGCGACCCGGCGCGATGAACGCCACGACCAATACGAACACCGCTTCCGCCGTCGCCTCGGCGCCCGACAGGCCGCCCTGAAAGACTCCGCCGTAGAACAGACGAGTCATCAGTAACTGCCAAAGGACCCACGCGAGGATCGCGGCGGGAAAGGCCAGCGCGTAACGTGCCAGTCGCTTTGGATTGGGTGTCGGAACGAGGGGTGCCGCAGTCATCAGGAAGATTCTATGCACAGCAAGAACCAAGCAAGTGCCTGCGTTATGAGCCACTCGGCCCTGGCGTCAGCCCACGTCGATGGGCGCAAGACAGTCGTCAGTAGGCGTGCCCTGCAGCGGCAGCCAGCTACTGAAGCCCGCATCCGTCGCCGCCACGATGATGACCGGAGACACCGCCAGCGGGTTGAAGCTGGTGACACCTGCCGTGGCAAGGCGCTCGGCGAGTTGGCGGCGGAACTCGCCCACCGCCGGATGATCGAAGCGAACAAAGTAGACCTCTCTTGTCGAGCCCGGCTGACTCACGCGACGCGACGCCAGACAGAGCGGCTTCGGTTGCAGCGACTCGAGGGAGCCACTCTTGGCCAGGTCGAGGAGGCTCTCCGCACTGAAGTGGCCCACGACCGCGCCATCGAACTCGCCCTTCAGCAGCAGCGGCATCGAGACCGGGTCCGGGCCGCTCAGCGACTGGCCAGAGCGCCTGAAGATCTGGCTGAAAAGCGGCGGTGCCATCTGGTCAGGCGGCCTCAGCGCGAGCCACACGCCGGAGACGCTTGGCGCGGGGTCAAGCGCCACCGTCCACTGTGAGAGATCGGCCCGGTTGATGCTGTAGGGCTCGGAGGCGACGTTCAGCGCCGATCGGACAAACAGCACGCCGAGCGCGCCGATGCCCACCGCGCCCAAGACGATCTTGATCAGAGTGTTTTGACGCACAGCGCTTCTGACTATACGCGGACCCGCCATCCAAGAGCTGGATCTGTCTCCCGCTCGGTCCAACAGTCATGACATTGATGGCCCACGCGCGATCCCGAAAGGGTTCGCCATGGATTCGGAGGTGTAGACGCCGGGGTGTGGCCTACGCCGTGGCGTCACGACTACCGGAGAGCTGATTCGCATCCGCCCTGAACGGGATTTCGTGCAGCACTGAGTGGAGGCCACGGCGAGCCAGGAGCTCCTCACGGGTGCCGCGTTCGACGATGCCGCCGTTCTGCACAGCGAAGATCACGTCTGCCCGGCGAATGGTGGCGACGCGATGCGCATTGATGATGCACGTGCGGCCCGCCGTCAGATGGCGAGGAGTGCACCGACGGTGCTCTTGGAAGCCGTGGGAGCGCCCAGGTGTTCTGATAAAGTCGCCCTGACCGCCAACGGTGCCGCGGGAGCCCGAGGCGGGCGTTCTAGAGGAGACAATGCCCAACACTGTTGAATTCCACCGCGTCTTGCGCGCCACGCCGGATCGCATCTACCGCGCCTTCATTGACGCCGACGCCAAGGTGAAATGGCTGCCACCCAACGGGTTCACCGGTAAGGTGCACCACCTCGATGCGCGCGTCGGCGGCAGCTACCAGATGTCATTCACGAACTTCACCACGGGCAAGAGCCACTCGTTTGGCGGCGAGTATCTTGAACTGGTCCCGAACCAACGTCTCCGCTGGACCGACCGCTTCACCGACCCAAACCTACCGGGCGAAATGACGGTCACCGTGACCTTGAAGAAGGTGCTGGTGGGGACTGAGGTGCATATCGTGCAGGCAGGAATCCCAGACATGATTCCGGTCGAGGCGTGCGTCCTCGGCTGGCAGGAGTCGCTCGCGCTACTGGCCCTGCTGGTCGAGGCGGCCATTCCGGACTAGCGCCAGTACCGCTCTCAGCAAAGAGAACCCGGGCGGGACGCCATCTCAATGCCGCCACGCTTCGCTCGCTGGTCGAACAACAGGTGGCGCTGGCGCCGCTCGAGCACACCGCCAGCGGCGTCCACGGCGCGGTGTGAGTTCACGGTCCGCGGCGCGTGGACCGTGACTCTGTCGCGCGTTAGGCCAGTGCCGGCGCTTTCGTAGGCCTGTGGAACGCCGAAAAGGTCCGCTGCACCTTGGCTTCGAGCGTGGCGCGTCCGCTGGCTGGCGCCGCGGCAATCCGCGCCAACAGGTTGTTCCGCTTGTTCTTCCGCTGCTGACGTCGATGGATGTCGGTCGGGCGATGGCTGGCACTCATGATCATGATCCTCGGGTCGAGCCTACCGGTCCGTGGCGCCATTGGACTGTTCAGAAGTGCACACCTGGACGGCCATCGTCACCGAGTCCCGCCAGCATGCCAACGACGGGGAGCCTGTGCTGGTCGAGCAGGTCCGACTCCGTGATGATGTCGTTCTTGGAGAGAGCCGGAGCACGGCTGGCCCGATCCTGCGCATGCCTTGCCTGTCGGTGTCATCATTGACACGCACCGTCCGATCGCGAGTAGTCTGTAAACTCCGCATCGTCGGCGGCAGCACTCCATCACCGACGTACGAGGATCCGTGACACCACCGGACAACCAGGACAACGACGGCGGCGAACGCACGATGTTTGTCACCCGGGCACAGCTCGAGGCCAAGCTCGCGCCAGACCCCATTGCCAATTACCTCGTGGTGCTCGAAGGCACGGAGCCTGGGAAGCGTCTTGAGATTGGCACCGAGCCGATCACGATCGGTCGCGGAACGACGCAAGTCCTCATGTGCGAGGACCGCGAGCTGTCGCGGCAACATGCCCGAGTCCTGTTCGCCAACGGCGCGGTGGTGGCCGAGGACCTGCAATCGACCAACGGGACATTCGTGGACGATGCGCGAATCACGGGCGCCGTGACGCTGAAGGAAGGCGCCCGCATCCGGCTGGGTGCGCAACTCCTGCAGTACGAGCGCCGCAGCCGGGCCGATGTCAAGAAGGCCCAGGAGCTGGATCGGGATATCCGCAAGGCCAACGACTACGTGCTCTCGCTTTTGCCAGCGCCGATCGCGAGCGGACCAGTACTCGCCGAGTGGCGCTTTGTACCGTCAGCGCAGCTTGGCGGCGACGCCTTCGGGTACTACTGGCTCGAACCCCACACCTTCGTGCTCTATCTGGTCGACGTGTCAGGCCACGGTGTGGGTTCGGCCATGCATTCGGTCAGCGTATTGAATGTGCTCCGCCAGCGGGCCCTTCCGAATGTGAATTTCAAGAATCCTGGAGAGGTGTTGGCCAGCCTGAACGCCAGGTTCCCATCCTCGGAGCACAACGGGCTGTACTTCACGATGTGGTATGGCGTCTACAACACCATCAACCGGGTGCTGACCTATGGCACCGCCGGTCACGGGCCCGCCATTCTCGTGCCGTCTGACAAACACGACACGCAACCTGTCGGCATGTCCGCCATGATGATCGGCCTGCTGCCAGATAGGACCTATGACGTGGAGGACGTCACAGTACCGCCGGGAAGCACGTTGTTCGTGTTTAGCGACGGCGCCTACGAGATCGCCACCAAGAATGGCGATCGCTGGGATCTCGAGAACTTCCTACCGTTGCTGACGGAACCGTCGGTGCCTGGCATGACCGAACCCGAACGCCTGTATCAAGCGATCAGACAAGTGGTCAAGGCGGGGCCGCTCGACGACGACTTCTCTCTGATGGCGCTGACGTTCCCCTGACCCGCGTCGGTGCCGTCTTACGGTGCCGGAGCCTGATAGGTCGTCGATGTAGCGACCGAGAACTTTCGATAGCCGGAGAACTCAGACGTACCGCTGCGGCGAACGACAGCCACCAGACCGACGCGGGCACTGCCGCTGTAGCTGACCCTGGCCGGTAACCACACTTCGTCGTTCACTTTCGTGCGCACGAACGAGAGCTGCGCGCCTCTGTGGAGCCTGGCCAGCAGACCAACACCCATGGACAGCGTGTCGATCGCCTCGGCGTCGACGCGTACCAGTTCGTGTTCGGACTCGCTGACCCAGGCGCGCACGGTGAACTTGCCCATTCGGCTACCCTCGCTCGTGCGCGGCTTCGCCGCGCGCCGCGGCGTGAGCGCAAACACGATGGTGTCGTGCCCACTCAGGCGCTCGCGCTGCTCCATGCGGATGTCGTAGACGTGGAACAGGTCATCGAGCACGGCATCGAACTCGCGGCGCTGCTCGGCATACGCACGCTGTTGCTTGGCGTGCAGCTTCGCCGGCTGCTCGGTACCTTGGCGAACCAGGGCCTCCGCCTTCTTCTGGCGTTCGCGCCCCTCTTGTTCGAGGGCCACCGCCGGACGTGGCCGGCCATTCTCGGACATGAGCCGCTCCCATCGCCCCTCTCCGGGCAGGCCGGGATAGCTCTCGTAGACCTTGACCGACTCCTCACGCACGCGGCCATTCTTATCGAGCTTCTGCTGGCGCCGTGTTTCGACGTAGACGTAGCTGCTCTGCAGGGTCGAATCGGTCTGGAGATGCGTGCGCGTTTCCCTGAGAAAGCTCTCCTGATCAGGCAGGGGGCGTTCCCCCGCCAGTAGCGCGGTGGCGCTCAGGAAACCAGCAGTCACAAGACTGGCGAGACGCATCCCTTCATCCTATCGCCTGTCGGCGGGCCGCGCGCAGGGCGACCGAGCGGTTACAGCTGAGCACGTCGGCCTGAAGGCGGGCACTACTCCCGTCGGCAGGCTCTGGGCGCCGACTCGGCCCCAGGCGGCTCGCTGAACGCCCTCACCGCGATGCGCGCATAGCGCACTTCGAGAATCTGCAGGTGTTCGGTACCCGCCGGTGCATGAAGGAGCACGCGGTCGCCCGCTCCGGACTTCATGAGCGCCCGCGCCAGCGGCGACACCCAACTGATGTGGTCACGATCCAGATCGACCTCGTCGGCGCCGACGATGCTCACGACGCGCTCGATGCCAGCACTGTTGACATAGCGCACCGTCGCACCGAAAAAGACCTGCGTCGCCGCTCGCCCACTTCTTGGGGCTTCAGGGTCGACCACCACCGACGCATCGATTCTCTTGGTGAGATGACGAATCCGCCCATCGATCTGGCGCAGCCGCCGTTTGCCGTACTGGTAATCGGCGTTCTCGCTGCGATCGCCGTTGCTCGCGGCCCAGGCGACCACCGCTGTCACCGCCGGCCGTTCCCTGACGAGCAGAAAACGCAGCTCGTCTCGGTGCCGCTGCAGCCCGCTCGGTGTGATGTAGTTCTTCACAGGTTCCGCCGTGATCGGTTCGTTCATTCGGGCCCTCCGATTCAATCACGACTGGGCAGGTAGTGCGGCACGGCAATCGCAGAGCGAGCGTCATCGGGAGCAGCGGCGTAGAATCGCTTCCATGCTGAACAACATCCGCAAAGATCAGGCCTCGGTGACCGCCGATGGACAGCCACTCTCGGTACTTCCGCCCGGGGTGACCTTTCGGCGCGCGACGACGCAGGTCGACGACCGCGGCAGCGTGTGCGAAATGTTCGACCCTCGGTGGAACTGGCACCCGGACCCATTGGTGTTCAGCTACCTTTTCACGCTGCGGCCGAACATGGTCAAGGGTTGGGGCTTGCACAAGCTGCACGACGACCGCTACTTCATCATCAGTGGCGAACTCGAGGTCGTGCTCTATGACGTGCGCCCCGACTCACCGACCTGCAACACCATCACGAAGGTGTTCCTTTCCGAGTACGACCGCCGCCTCATGAGCATCCCGTCTGGCGTGTGGCACGCGGACCATAACATCGGCAGCAAGGACGCCCTCGTCGTGAACTTCCCCACCGTCCCTTACGACCACGCGAACCCTGACAAGTACCGCCTGCCGCTCGATACAGACCAGATTCCGTACTCGTTTGGCACGGCCCGCGGTTGGTAGTGCCTTGGTCATGACCCTGCCGGCGCCCCGGCTCACCGTTATCATCCCAACCTACAACAGCAGCCGGGTCCTCGCGTGCGCGCTGCAGAGCGTGGCGCACCAGACCTGGCAGGATTTCGAGGTTTGGGTCGTCGGTGACGGCTGCACGGACGGCAGCGCCGCTATCGTCTCCAGCTTCAAGGACCCGCGATTCCAGTGGACGAACCTGCCCACGCGGACCGGAAACCAGTTCGCGCCCAACAACGAAGGACTTCGCCGCGCCCGCGGCGAGTACGTGGCGCACCTTGGCCACGACGATCTCTGGTTTCCCTGGCATTTGTCGTCCCTGATGGAAACGGTGGGGCGCGAGCGGGCCGATTTCGCGTACGGCGGCGTGCTCTTCCTCGGCCCGGACGGACCGCGCGAAGCCTACGGCAACGCGAAGACCCGTGCCCACGTGTCGGTGGCGCCCCCGCCCGGATGGCTGTATCGCAAGACGGTCCCTGAGCGGTGCGGTCCATGGCGTGACCCGCGGGTTGAACCAATTGGTGTGGACGTCGGGTTCCAGGCGCGAGCCTTCACAGCCGGCTTTCGCTTCGCGCCGACGGGCCAGTTCAGCGTCCTGAAATTCCCGTCGCCGTGGTGGCGTTCCTACGCGAGCGATGCCGACACGCCTCAAGAGCGCTTCCTCACCGAGATGCAGCACGACGCCGCGCAGCTCCGCACGCGTGTCTTGACCAGCCTGGCGTTCTCGTATGCGAAACGGATCGAGGAACCGACAGTGGGCGGGGCCCTGAGATCCGCGTTCAGGGCAGTGGAACGACGCGCGGGCGAGTGGTACGGGGTTGAGCGATGGCCACTGTCGGCCTATCTGCGGGCGAGAAGCGCTCGACGACGCCGGAGGGCGCTGGCGCTTCGAGGGCTGCCGGACTGACGCGGGAATTGAGAGTGGCGAGCCGGATCCCTTGGCGGAGCCGAGCGGGAACGCTGAGCAATTGTGACGTCCCTCAGACGCGGTCCTTTCTCTCTCCGGCGACCCGAGCTACACGGGCTCGCCGCCGGACGGCATCTTCGGGGCGACAACTCTGGCGCCACACTGCGGGCACCCGAAGTGGACCGCGTCATCCAGGCGCAACAATGCGATAAGCGGTGTCGGCGGAGCGCACTCCGGGCACGCCGGTGGGACCAGACGAGTCGGACCACGACGGTCGGGCTTGGGAATCAGCATGGATGCCTCGGGCGAGCTCCCGCCAGGACTGCGGCGATTCCAGACAGTTGGTGCGTAACGTTCGCGCCTCGGTGGTTCAGACTTGAGCGGGAACGGCGTGGGCGGCATGGTGCTGCAGCCACTCCACCGCCTGCTCCAGCGACGAGACGGTCGCCGCTGCACGGCTCTGTCGTAGGTAGTCCCCAACCCAGACCAGAACAGAGCGCCCATCCAGCTCAATGCTGAACTTCAGACCTTGTGTGAGCAGCGACTGTATTTCCTGCTGAACGTCCATGGTGGCCTCTCTTTCGACTTGCGAGGGAGTCAGCAAACGGAGCGCCATTTCCTGCAAGGAAAGCAGGCCAGCCAATGACCAGCCGGCCCGAGGTCTCCCGCGCAGGCGACTCGGTCGGTACGCCACGCGCGACACCGCTCCACCGTTGAACGGGCCTGGGGCGATCGCCCGCTGACAAGTACCGCCGCTGTCTGCTGCACTCATTCGGTGAATCGCCGGACGGCCCCGGGTAAATGGCGGTGCTGGCACTGCCCACGGCACGCTGCTACTATAGGGACACCTGTCGGTTCGCTCTTTGGCCCTAAATGGGGTGAGGTCACATGAAGTACACAGTCGCGACAATGGCACTAGCGGGAACAATGGCGTTCGGCATGTGGGGCGCTCTGGGCTCGGCACAAGCGCCGAAGTCACAGTGGGACGGCGTCTATACAGCGGAACAAGCGAAGCGCGGCGAGGGCGTCTACACGCAATACTGCGCGGGCTGCCACGGTCCAGACCTGGCGGGCGGCGAAATGGCGCCCGGACTCACCGGCGGTGAATTCAGCTCCAACTGGAACGACCTTTCGCTGGGCGATCTGTTCGACCGCATCCGAATCTCGATGCCGCAAAATGCGCCCGGCAGCCTCAGCCGACAGCAGAACGCGGACATCGTGAGCTACGTCCTCTCCAAGGCGAACTTCCCAGCGGGACAGACCGAGCTGCCAACGCAGAATGAACTACTCGGCCAGATCAAGTTCGTCGCGCAGAAGCCCGCGAAGTAAGAACGACCAGGGTTCCAGTGTTCCGGAAGGTGCTGGTTTGAGGCTCACGCCTCGGGCCAGCACCTTTTCTTTTTGCTGAACACCTTCGAACGGGGCGCCGTTATCCCTTCAGCGCCTGCGCCAACCGGTGCAAGAAGAGTCCGACATCTGTCACGATACCGATCGTCTGCGACGACCCCCGGTCGGCCAACTTGGTCACCACCGCCGGGTTGATGTCCACGCACACCATCCGTACCCAGGACGGCAGCATGTTACCCACGCCAATACCGTGCAGCATGGTTGAAAGAGCCAGCACCATCTTCACATCGCGCAGCGCCTCGGTGTAGCGGTCCTGCGCCTCCCGCAGGTCCATGATCGTGTCTGGCAGTGGGCCATCGTCTCTGATGCTGCCGGCGAGGACGAACTCGACATGGTGCTTGATGCACTCGTGCATGAGGCCCGAGGTCAGAACGCCCTGATCCACGGCGGCCTTGAGTCCGCCGGCTCGGCAGATGGTGTTGATGGCACGCATGTGGTGACGATGGCCACCTTCAATGGCCTTGCCCGTATTCAGGTCGACGCCAAGCGACGTGCCAAACAGCTGTTGCTCGACATCGTGCACCGCAAGCGCATTGCCCGCGAGCACCACGTCGACAAAGCCCATGCGAATCAATTCCTGGAAGAACGCCGCGCCCCCGGTGTGCACGACCACTGGACCGGCAACCACGGCGATCTTCCCGCCTGAGGCCTTGATCTCCTGCATCATCGACGCGATACGTGACACACCGACTTCGACGCGCCGTTCTGAAGAGATCTCGTTGGTCATGAACGCGAAGCCGTGTCGGTCGCGCTCCTGAAACTCTGGGTTGACGCGCACTCCGGCCACACCGCACACCACCTTGTCGCCGATGCGTACGTCGCGCAGCTTTCGGCAGGTAGCGCGGCCGCCCTCGATCGCAATAACCGCGTCCATGCGCTGCCGCTCGACGTCCACCCACTGGCCGCCGATTCGCACCGAGGTGCGGTGGTTGGTGGTGGAATAGAAGTCGTCAGGGACGCAACCATCGCGATCCGCGGTGCGCGTCATCGCGTCGTGCGTGTCGGCGAGCCGGCAGCCAAGCGCGACCAGTTCCTCGAGCACCTCTGACAGCACCTTCTTGCTCGGCGCCGAGATGCGCATGGCAATGGACGAGGCTTCGTCGTTGCTCCGGCCAATATCGAACTTGAGCACATCAAAGGACGCCGTGTGCTTAACGACCGTGTCGAACACGACGTTCAGGATTTGCGAGTCGATGAGGTGCCCTTCCGCCTCGACAACCTCGCTGTACGCTGGCGGCGACGTCATATCAGGAGAAGATTGGCAACGCCAGTGGCGGCTGCACGTGATAGTCGCTCTTGGCCACGTCAGCCAGCGCGCGATCGAGAACTGATTCCGAGCACTCCTCGAGTGTCGTCACAAACGGCAGACGGTCCTTGCGGAACTTCGGCAGCTGCAGCACGCCGTCGATATTGATCCCGTAGCGAGCATAGGCTGCGGTGATCTGCGCCAGGATGCCCGGCTTGTCGTTGACCGTGAACCGCACGTAGTGTGGCGCAATGAAGTCGCCGCTGACCTGGTGAAACGTCGTCGGCGCAGCGGGCGCCGGGCTCGTGGAGCCACGAGCCGCCACAGACATGACGTCTGAGACAACGGCCACCGCGGTTGGTGACCCACCCGCGCCGGATCCAAAAAACGACGTCTCGCCGCCGAAGACGCCACGGACGGTCACGAGATTCTGGCTGCCTTCCACGCGTCCGAAGCCTGATGACAGCGGCACGAGAGCCGGACGGACCGTCGCGAACACGGTGCCGTCGTCCTCCGCCGATGCGCGGGCAATCTGGCGAATCGTGCAGCCCAATTCACGCGCGTATTCAAAGTCCACCGGTTCGATCGGCCGGATCGAACGAGTCTCGATGTCGGTCACCCGCACTGGCCGACGAAGGCCAACCGCGGCGATGATCGCCAGCTTCGCGGCCGCATCCGCGCCATCGACGTCTTCACTCGGGTCGGCTTCGGCGTAGCCCAGTCTCTGCGCGTCGGCCAGCACTTCGTTAAACGAGACGCGTTCATTTTGCATCCGGCTCAGGATGTAGGCGCAGGTCCCATTCAGAATGCCGCGCACTTCAACCAGCCGGTCGCCCGCCAGTCCCTCCTGCAACGCGCGCAGCACGGGAATGCCGCCAGCCACCGACGCCTCAAAGCGCAGCTCAAGTCCGCGCGTCCGCGCCAGGTCGGTCAGCTCGGCGCCGTGATGCGCCATCAACTGCTTGTTCGCCGTCACCACCGACTTCCCGGCCAGTAGCGCGCCCTTCACCCAGTCGTAGGTCGGTCGGATGCCACCGACCAGCTCGATGACGATGTCCACGTCGGACTTCAGCACGTCGTCGATCGAATCGGTCCACGCGACCGAGGCTGGAACCCAGTCCACACGCTTCTTGGCCACATCGCGATTGAAGATGTGTGTCAGGGTGACGTTTGGAATCTCCCCGCTGCACAGGATACGAGCGACGGACTGGCCGACGGTGCCGAAGCCGAGAAGCGCGACACGCGAAGGCTTGGCGATGCTGGTGTTCGAAGTCACAGAAAATCTCCGTTTGTCGAAGGAACTGCGGAACGCTGGAAGCGTACCACGCCCGTGGGATCTGCCTTCATCCGGATTGGCCCGAGAGGCGGCATTCGGTCGAGATCGCGGCGGTCGGCGTCGGGCGGCTCTGCAATCGTCATCGTCATCACTCTCAGCCGACACAAAAAAAGGCCGTCACCTGCTGCGGTGATGGCCCTCTCCGTATCGGCACTTCTGCGCGGTTTGGCTATATCACCTCGGAGATGGCCCTGCGGATGGCGTCAGGCCGCCGGTCGGCATCATTGTGCGGCGCGGACCTAACGTCATGCCGGACGGCAGCACGGAGCGGCCAATCCGGCGCGCGGTGTCGTTGGCGGCAGAGTTCATGAGACCCTAGGACACCACAGCCGCACGGGGCTGTCAACCTGCGGAGCCGGACCGAGTGCCCAGATTCAAGCTGACGATCGAATACGCAGGGACGCGCTACAGCGGGTGGCAGATTCAGAAAAATGCCAAAACCGTGCAGGGCGAGATCGATCGCGCTGCCCGAACGGTCACTGGGCGCCAGGACTTCGAGCTCTACGGATCAGGACGCACTGACGCCGGCGTCCACGCGCGCGGGCAAGTGGCCCATCTTGATGTCAGTACCAACCTTCCCCCAGACACGCTGGTCCGTCGGCTGAACGACGAACTGCCGGCGGACATTCACGTCCTCTCCGCGGTCGTCGTGCCGCATCGCTTTCATGCCCGCCACGCGGCAATCCGCCGGCGCTACATCTACCAGATCTCGACACGGCGCACCGCCTTCGCAAAACCCTACGTCTGGTGGGTGAAGGAACCACTCGACCTCGCGACCATGCGGACATTGGCCGCCGACTTCGTCGGCCGCCACGACTTCGGCGGGTTCGCGATAGAGCGTGACGATGAAGAGGGTTCGACCCTGGTGCAGCTCGATCGCTTCGAGTTCGTGCAGGAGGGTGCGCTCATCCTTGTGGTCATCGAAGGATCGCATTTCCTCTGGCGAATGGTGCGCCGCTTGGTCGGCGTGCTGGTGACGGTGGGTCGCGGCGAGCTCGACGTGAAGACGGCGCGGCGATTTCTCACAGAACGATCGAAGATTCCTGCAACGCTCACCGCACCGGCGTCGGGCCTCTTTCTCGACCGTGTCTTCTATCCAGGGGATGCGATGGAACAGGCAGTGTCTGCCGTCACGCCTGTTCGTTGAAATCTACGGTTCCGCTGCCTGCGTTCCGAGCACGAGCCGGACAACGTCGGCGTAGCTGTTGGTGCCTTGGTTCACCTGATTGGCCTTCAGATACCGGTCGTACACCCGCCAGCCCGCTGAGGCGACCGTCGGACTGATTTGACGGAGCAGACGTTCCCGGATTGCCTGGAGGTCGGCGCGCGGTCCTGGATCGAGCGCCTGTGCAACGCGGTCGGCGTCGGGTCGGGGCAGGCCACCAATCACATCGCCATAGAGAGACAACCAGCCGCTGTACTGCTGCAGCGCCGACCCCTGCAGACAGGCGACAAAACCGGCGAAGTTGGCCTCCCCTTCGTCGCCAAGGCCGGCCAGATGTCCCCACTCGTGCGCAACGACCATCGGCCGCTCGACCGGGAGCAGGTCGGTCGCAATCAGCGTCTCCAGGAAATAGGGGTCGGTCATCCCCGCGACGCCTGCGCGGCGGAAATAGAAATCGAGCAACGACCGCTTCGGGCGGCCTGGCACCAGCGGCGTGGACGTGGCAAAGGCCGGCTGCGCGGTCATGAACGCGCGCGCCAGACGCACGTCCACTTCGTCCACGGGCGACGGTGTTTCGGCATGGGCCGCCACGTACAGCGCGTTGACGCGCGCCACCGTGAGCGTGGCAAGCCGGCCGGCGTTCTCCGGCGACACGCGCGACGCGTCAAACGCCCTGCGCTCCGGGAGCGGCAGGCGGCGATAGTTGAGTCCCCACGTCGCCAGAAACGCGAGGTAGGCGACGGCCACCAGTGTGGTGAGCCGCATGACACCGCGTCCAACGGTCTGTGGCCACGTCGAGCCAGGGCGGCGCACATCAGCCCACGTGCCCGCCACCACGCCAGCGAGCAGGAGCAGGAGCAGCACATCGAAGAACGCGAATGGCACCCGGTTCGAGAAATGCGTCAGCACGCGCTGCACAGACAAGAACACCCCGTTCGAAAACCATCGTTCGATGAACGTCGAAGACGAGGGGGCAAGCCAGGCCGCGACGGCCGCCAGGATCAACACAGTGCGCCAGCGCACGCTGGATTGTGGTCCGAACCAGCGGGAATAGGCTAATCTGCCGGTGATCGTGCCTGTGCTGCCTGCGACCGAGACCACAAGCGTCAAGCCGCTTCTCAAGTGGGCCGGTGGCAAACGTCAGCTGCTCCCGGAACTCCGACGCTTCTATCCTGCGCGGTTCAAGACCTACGTCGAACCGTTCTTCGGCAGCGGCGCGGTGTTCTTCGACCTCCAGCGATCGGGCGTCCTGGACGGGCACGACGTCGTCCTGATTGACTCAAACACGGATCTCATCGGCTGCTACCAGGAGGTGCGGGACCACCCCGATGCGGTGGCCGATGTACTCGAACGGCTCGAGGTTCGACACGCGCAGGACGGTCAAGCGCACTATTACAAAGTCCGTGACACGCGCTTCAACCCCGAGCGCGAGGCGAGGCGCGATACGCAGGGCAACATCGTCTACACGCCTGAACTCGCGGCGATGTTGATCTATCTGAACCGCACCGGCTTCAACGGGCTGTTCCGCGTGAACGCCAATGGCGCCTTCAACGTGCCGGTCGGCCGATACGAGCGCCCTCGGATTGCCGATCGGGGAAGGCTCCGCAGTGTGTCGGCGGTGCTGAGTCGCGAGCGGGTCAGGCTCATCTGGGGATCGTTCACAGAAGCCGAGGCACACGCCGGACCGGGCGACTTCGTGTATTTCGATCCGCCGTACGCGCCGCTCAGCCGAACTGCCTCCTTCACCAGCTATACGACGTCCCGGTTTGGTGCCAGCGAGCAGCTCGCCTTGCAGGCGCTTGTGCTGCGCCTGTCGGCCAAGGCATGTCGTGTCCTTCTGAGCAACTCCACCGCCGACGAAATCCGTCAGCTGTACGATGACAACGTCGCGGCGCGGGCGGCCGGGCTGTGCGCCTACCGGGTGGCGGCGCGGCGGTCCATCAATAGCAAGGCCGGCCAACGGGGCGCGGTCGATGAATACGTGATCACCAATTTGCCCAAACACGAATAGGCTCGACGGGCGGCCGCCGTGCTACTCTGAGGAGTTCGAAGCGCCGTGACCGGGCCACACTGAAATCACTTTGCGAAAGTGGCGGAACTGGCAGACGCGCCGGACTTAGGATCCGGTGGGGTAACCCTTGGGGGTTCGACTCCCCCCTTTCGCATACCTTCGCTCGCCTGAGGCTTGGCGAGCTTTCGGCGCAAGGCTCTGGGCTCTGGCCTCTGGGCGGTTGCGCTCGAAAAGAAGTGCCAGTGTCAATTCAGGCCTGAAGCCCGGGGCCACGAGCCTACAGCCATCACTTCATGAAAGCAGATCTCGTCGACGTCAGCGAAACGCGCAAGACCATCACGGTGGAGATCCCGAGCGACATCGTTGATGCCGCCATCAACCGGGCGGCCAGGGACTATTCGCGCAAGGTGCGCATCCCTGGCTTCCGGCCAGGGAAGGCGCCGACGCGCGTCATCAAGCAGCGCTTCAAGGAACAGGTCCTCCACGAGGCGTCACACGAACTGATCCAACGCGCGATTGGAGAGGCGCTTCAGGAAAAGGGTGTGGAGCCCGTGAGTCAGCCGGAGGTGCCACACGTCCACGTTGTCGAAGGACAGCCACTCACCGTCTCGGCGTCGTTTGACACCCTGCCGGCCTTCGACCCGGGCGACTTGGGCACCATTACGATCACCCGTCCCTCTGGCGCGATCGACGAAGAGGCTGTCAACGGCGCGTTGCAACGCTTGCGCGATCGAGCGGCGCGCTTCGAGACCATCGACGGACGCGGCGTGGTCGACGGCGACATCGTGACGGTCGACCTGACGCGGACCGATGCCTCTGGCGCCAGCGATAGCCACAAGGACGTGGCGATCGAGATGGGCGCAGCGGCGAACCCGCCCGGATTTGACGGTCACCTGCAGGGCCTCGAGGTCAGTGCCGAAAAGTCATTCTCGGTGGACTTTCCGGCCGACTACCCGAGCGCCGAATTGGCAGGGACTACGGTGTCCTATCGGGTTACGGTCAAGGCGCTAAAGCGCCGGATCCTGCCTGAACTCGACGATGAGTTTGCAAAGGATATGGGCGAGTTCGAATCGCTGGACGCACTGCGCGCGCGAGTGCGCGCGGACCTCGAGCACGAAGGCATGCATGCGGTCCAGCGGTCGGTTCGAGGCGACCTCATGAAGCAGCTGGCGACCCGGGTGCCATTCGAGCTGCCGGAGTCGCTCATCGGCCGCGAACTCGACCGTCGACTGGAAGAGTTCGCTGGACGCCTGATCGACCAGAACATCGACCCGCGGCAGGCTGGCATCGACTGGGCGGCGTTCCGGGACAGCCAGAAAGAACCGGCGCGGGAAGCCGTCGGCAGCGCACTGGTGCTTGACGAAATTGCCAAGCGCGAGCAACTGACCGTGAGCGAAGACGAAGTTGAGCAGGAGATCGGCCGATACGCTGAGCGAGCTGGACGAACCGCGGCAGCGGTGCGCGCCGCGCTCGAAAAAGAGGGCGGATTGTCACGAGTTCGCGCGGGCTTGCGCAGGGAAAAGTCGATTGACTTCGCGATGTCGCGTGCTACCATTTCTGGGAATTAGACACCTCCCCGCGCACGCTCTTCCCAACAACAGCAGTATTCCTTCACGCGACAGCAAAGACCTATGAGCTATAAGGCGGGTTCCGAGCTTCCTGATGCGCGCATGCAGTTGGTACCGATGGTCGTCGAGCAGACGAACCGCGGCGAGCGCGCCTACGACATCTATTCGCGTCTCCTGAAAGACGCGATTATCTTCATCGGTACGCCGATCGACGACCAGATTGCCAATCTGGTCATCGCCCAGATGCTGTTCCTTGAATCCGAGGACCCGGACAAGGACATCATGCTGTACATCAACAGCCCGGGTGGCTCGATCACTGCCGGCCTGGCGATTTACGACACGATGCAGTTCATCAAGCCGGACGTGCAGACAATCTGCATTGGCCAGGCGGCCTCCATGGCCGCTGTTCTGCTGGCTTCAGGGGCCAAAGGAAAGCGGTTTTCGCTCCCGAATGCACGCATCGTCATTCACCAGCCGCTCATGTCTGGCCTCGGCGGCCAAGCGACCGATATTGATATTGCGGCCCGTGAAATTCTCCGGATGCGCGAGCGACTGAACGGGATTCTCGTACACCACACTGGGCAGCTCGAGAAGCGCATCCAGGACGATACCGAACGGGACTACATCATGACCGCGGACCAGGGGAAGGAATACGGTATTATTGATGACGTCATTCGGAAAAGGGCGTAGGAGCCCCCAATGGTGAAGAAGAGCGGCGAGACCGAGGTCCTGCGTTGCTCGTTCTGCAATAAAGATCAGAACGACGTCCGCAAACTCATCGCGGGTCCGACGGTATTCATCTGCGATGAGTGCGTTGAGGTCTGCAACGACATCATTGCCGACGACAACCGCTTCGAGAACCGTGGCACACGCTCCTCCCTGCCTACGCCTCAGGAAATCAAGAAGTTCCTCGACGAATACGTCATTGGCCAGGATCGAACGAAGAAGAAGCTAGCGGTCGCGGTCTACAACCACTACAAGCGCATCGAGATCCAGAAACAGCCGCGCAGTCGCAACGACATCGAGCTGACGAAGTCGAACATTCTGCTGATTGGGCCGACCGGCACCGGCAAGACGCTCCTGGCGCAGACGCTGGCCAAGCTCCTCTCCGTCCCCTTCACGATTGTCGACGCCACGACGCTGACCGAGGCGGGCTACGTCGGCGAGGATGTCGAGAACATCATCCTCAAGCTGCTGCAGGCCGCCGGCGGCGACATCGAAAAAGCTCAGCAGGGCATCATCTACATCGACGAAGTCGACAAGATCTGCCGCAAGGACGAGAACCCATCGATCACCCGCGATGTGTCTGGTGAGGGGGTGCAGCAGGCGCTGCTGAAGATTCTCGAGGGTACGGTTGCCAACGTGCCGCCACAGGGTGGTCGCAAGCATCCGCACCAGGAATTCTTCCAGGTGGACACGTCGAACATCCTGTTCATCTGCGGTGGAGCCTTCGTGGGCCTGGACAAGCAGATTGAGCGCCGCGTCGGCAAGAAGACGCTTGGCTTCAAAGCTGACGTGAAATCGCGCGGCAAGGACATCGGCGCCACGCTCGAGCAGCTCGAGCCCCAGGACATGATCAGGTACGGCCTGATTCCCGAGTTTGTTGGCCGCCTACCGGT
This sequence comes from Vicinamibacterales bacterium, assembly GCA_040081555.1. Classification (GTDB taxonomy): domain Bacteria; phylum Acidobacteriota; class Vicinamibacteria; order Vicinamibacterales; family CAVVIG01; genus CADEEX01. The sequence continues at coordinate 20,538 of JBEBGG010000014.1, read as the reverse complement.
CATCGGTACACTGCACGAGCTCGACAAACCGGCACTCATCCAGATCCTGACGCAACCACGTAATGCCATCACGCGTCAGTACATGAAGTTGTTCGAGTACGAGAACGTGAAGCTCCGCTTCACCGACGATGCCTTGGACGCAATCGCCGAATCGGCGCTCGAACGGAAGATTGGCGCTCGCGGGCTCAGGATGATCATCGAAGAGATCATGCTTGACCTGATGTACCAGGTGCCAAATCAGAAGAAGGTGCGCGAGGTGACGATCACCCGTGAGACCGTGCTCGCGAAAGACAAGCCGATTGCACTCATAGAAAAAGCCGGTTAGCGCTGCGGTAGAGACCGCAGCGCTTGTCCGACTCGCCGCTCGTCGTCCGGGAGTCGCTCTAAGTTCGTTCGGTAATCGCAATCATTCGATTACCCAATCATCCGATGACCCAATTCTTCTGATGGACACTCCGCTCGAAGTCTACGAGACGCTCCCCATCGTCCCCCTAAGGGACGTCGTTGTGTTTCCGCACATGATGATGCCGTTTGTCATCGGACGACCGGGTTCAACGCGCGCGCTCGAGCACGCGTTGCTCAAGGACAAGCGGATTTTCCTTGCCGCGCAGCACGATGCGTCCACCGACGACCCTCGCCCGGAGGACATCTACACGATGGGCTGTATTGCCAACGTCGTGCAGAGCCTCAAGCTGCCGGACGGCAACATCAAGGTGCTGGTCGAAGGTGTTGACCGTGCCCGGGCCGTCGAGTGGAAGGAAGACAAGGGCTTCTACCGCGTCGTCGTGAAGGTCCTGCCAAAGCCCCGCGAAACGAGCGGCGACGTCGAAGGGACAATGAGCCGCGTCGTGTCGCTATTTGAGCAGTACGTGAAGCTGTCGAATAACCTGCACTACGACGCGATGATTGCGGCGGTCCGGGTCGACGACCCAGGCAAACTGGCCGACACCATCTCCGCCCACCTGTTTGTCGGCGTCGATGAGAAGCAGAATCTGCTCGAGATCATCTCGCCACTCGAACGCCTCAACCGCATTGCCGGCATTCTCGAAATCGAGGTCGACAAGCTCCAGGTCGATCGCCGTATCCAGTCTCGCGTGAAGAAGCAGATGGAGAAGGCGCAGAAGGAGTACTACCTCAACGAGAAGATGAAGGCGATCCAGAAGGAACTGGGCCGCAAGGACGAGAAGGGCAACGAAGCCGACGATCTCAAGAAGAAGATCGAAACGGCCCGCATGCCCAAGGATGTCGAAGAGAAGGCGGTCCAGGAGCTGAAGCGACTTGAGGCCATGCCTGCCATGTCCGCCGAAGCAACGGTCTCGCGTAACTATCTAGACTGGCTCATCGCCGTGCCCTGGCACAAGAAGACCCGCGAGAGCCGCGACTTGAACCACGCCGAAGCGGTCCTCAACGAAGACCACTACGGCCTCGAGAAGATCAAGGACCGCATCCTCGAGTTCCTCGCGGTGCGTGCTCTGGTCAAGAAGCCGAAGGCGACCATTCTCACCTTCTCCGGGCCTCCCGGGGTCGGCAAGACATCGCTCGCGAAGTCGATTGCGCGAGCCATGAATCGAAAGTTCGTACGCCTCTCGCTCGGCGGCGTGCGCGATGAAGCGGAAGTTCGCGGTCACCGCCGGACCTACATCGGCGCCTTCCCCGGCCAGATCATCCAGATGATGAAGAAGGCCGGCTCGATGAACCCGGTGTTCCTGCTCGACGAAGTCGACAAGATGTCGACCGACTTCCGAGGCGACCCTTCGGCTGCGCTGCTCGAAGTACTTGATCCCGAGCAGAACAGCACCTTCCTCGATCACTACCTTGATGTCGAGTACGACCTCTCGAACGTCATGTTCATCTGCACGGCCAATGTCCTGCATACGATTCCGCAGGCGCTGCGCGACCGCATGGAAGTGCTACAGCTGGCCGGCTACACCGAACTCGAGAAGCTTGAGATCGCCAAGAAGTTCCTGGCGCCGAAAGCCGTCGAAGGCGCCGGCTTGACCAAGGACAATATCGTCTTCACGGATGAGTCCATCCAGGCCATCATCAACCGGTACACGCGCGAGGCCGGCGTGCGCAGTCTCGAGCGAGAGCTCTCGTCGGTCTGTCGCAAGGTCGCTCGCAAGGTCGTGGTGGAAGGCGCGAAGTTCTTCGAGGAGATCACGGCGGAAAAGGTCACCCAATATCTCGGTGTGCCGCGCTATCGCAACACGATGGCCGAAGAGAAAGACGAAATCGGCATCGCGACCGGGTTGGCATGGACCGAAGTCGGCGGCGAGATTCTGACGACCGAAGCGACGCTTATGCCAGGAAAGGGCAAGCTGACACTTACCGGCAAGCTCGGTGACGTCATGCAGGAATCCGCGCAGGCGGCGATGAGCTACGTCCGAGGTAAGGCCGTCGAGTACGGCATTCCGAAGGACTTCAACAGCGTCACCGACGTGCACGTCCATGTGCCCGAAGGTGCCATTCCTAAGGACGGTCCGTCGGCCGGAATCACACTGGCCACGACGCTAGTGTCTGCACTCACGCGAGTGCCAATCCGCAAGGACGTGGCGATGACCGGAGAGATCACGCTCCGGGGCAAGGTTCTGCCAATTGGCGGCGTGAAAGAAAAAGTGCTCGCCGCACACCGCGCCGGTATCAAGAGCATCATTTTGCCGAAGGACAACGAGAAGGATCTGGCCGACATCCCGAAGAACGTCCTCGACACACTCAATGTCTACATGGTGCAGACCATGGACGAAGTGTTGAAGATTGCGCTCACGGAGCCGCTCGCAGGCCGTCTCGCCGCCGACACCCAAGCTGAGCCGGTGCCTGGCACCGCGACCGACGACACGATCACTCACTGACAATTGACATTGCGGATTGCAGGATTCCGATTGAAGATGAGATTGCAGGTTCTGGTTGCCGGGGGGCAGTTCGCATAGCCTCCCGGTCAATTCGACAAAACGACGTGTCCCGCCACAATCCCACTCTGATATCCAACCAGCCATCAGCCCTTTGCCACCAACGATTCCTTGAAAGCGTTAGTCGAGTTCGTCACGAGCGCGGTCGGTCCGGCGGACTTCCCCGCCGATGGCCTTCGGGAAGTCGCCATGGTGGGCCGCTCGAACGTCGGCAAGTCCACGCTGATCAACGCCCTGTTGCGGCAGCGGGTGGCTCGAACCAGCGCCGCTCCTGGCAAGACGCGGTTGGCAAACATCTTCAGGGTCACGCGAGGCGCGCATACGCCGTTCTACCTGGTAGATCTGCCGGGGTACGGATATGCGAGGGGTGGCGCTGAATCGGCGCAGGAGTTTCAGGCGCTGACGCATGCCTACTTCGACGCTGAAGCACCTTCCGGCAAGCATGGCCGGGGACAACGAGAGATGCCGGCGGCACTGCTCCTGGTCGATTCGCGCCACCCGGCGATGGACAAAGACCTCGAAGCGTGGCGATGGCTGCAGAGCAGTATCGAACGTCGCGGCCTCATCGGCACCAAGATCGACAAGCTCGCGCGCGGCCAGCGGATCCGCGCGTTGAGAGAACTCGAATCCGCGTATGACGAACCTGTGCTGCCGGTTTCGGCGGCGACAGGCGAAGGATTGGACGAACTGTGGAAACTGATCGACCGGCTGGCGAGCCCACCCAACAGCAATCGGCGCAGCACAAAGGCGACGGCAACGCCGCCGTAGCCACCGCCAACACTGACGCCGACGCCCCCAACGTACAGCCTGCCAACGGCCAGGCCAAAGGCGAGAAGATCGAGCGCATTGATCTGGCGACGCTCAAGGACATGAGCGTTGGCCATCTCACGAAGATCGCCAAGCAGCTCGACGTGCCAGGCGCTACCGGCATGCGCAAGCAGGAACTGATCTTCGAGATTCTGAAGGCACGCGCGGAGAAGAGCGGTCTGATCTTTTCCGAAGGGGTCCTCGAGACCCTGCCTGACGGCTTCGGTTTCCTCCGCGCCCCGGACTACAACTACCTGCCAGGCCCCGACGACATCTACGTCTCCCCCTCACAGATCCGCAAGTTCGACCTGCACACAGGCGACACGGTCTCCGGCCAGATTCGCTCGCCCAAGGACGGCGAACGCTACTTCGCCCTGATCAAAGTCGAAGCGGTCAACTTCGAACCGCCGGAACGCGCTCGCGAGAAGGTCTTCTTCGAAAACCTCACGCCGCTCTATCCTCAGGAGCGCCTCCAGCTCGAAACCGAGGCCGAGAACCTCTCCGCCCGCGTGCTGGATTTGATGGTGCCCCTGGGCAAAGGCCAGCGCGGACTCATCGTCGCGCCGCCGCGCACCGGCAAGACGATGCTGCTGCAGAATATCGCCAACAGCATCACGAAGAATCACCCCGAGGTGTATCTCATCGTGTTGCTCATCGACGAGCGGCCGGAGGAAGTGACCGACATGCAGCGCTCAGTGCGCGGCGAGGTCATCTCCTCAACCTTCGACGAACCGGCACAGCGCCACGTCCAGGTCGCCGAGATGGTCATCGAAAAGGCCAAGCGCCTGGTCGAACACAAGAAAGATGTGGTCATCCTGCTCGATTCGATCACGCGCCTTGCGCGCGCCTACAACACGATCGTTCCGCCGTCAGGCAAGGTGCTCTCGGGTGGCGTCGACAGCAACGCGCTGCAACGTCCGAAGCGGTTTTTTGGCGCAGCGCGCAACATCGAAGAAGGGGGCTCGCTGACGATCATCTCCACGGCGCTGGTCGACACCGGCTCGCGCATGGACGAAGTCATCTTCGAGGAGTTCAAGGGTACCGGCAACTCCGAGATTCACCTCGATCGAAAGCTCACCGATCGTCGCGTCTTTCCGTCAATCGACATCCAGAAGAGCGGCACGCGTAAGGAAGAGCTGCTGCTGGCGAAGGAAGACCTGAACCGCGTCTGGGTGCTGCGCAAGGTGCTCACGCCGCTGTCGCCAGTCGAAGGCATGGAGCTGCTGCTCTCCAAGATGTCGAAGACGAAGACCAACCAGGACTTCCTCGCATCGATGTCAGGTGGCAAGTCGTAACGAATCGCTTCTGATTCTCATCCTGGCCGCACTGGTCGCCGTCTTGGCGGCCGGCCTGCGGCCAGATTCGTTCTACTCCGGCGATTCCGGGATCAAGTTGATCGCCGCCAACGCCGCAATCGCCACACCGACTCACCCCTTCGACATCCCTCTTCCGGCCATCGCAGGCGACCCGACACCGCACGTCGAACCTTTTCTCAGCGTCCACGGTGACCACGCGCACGCTGTCACCTCACCGCTCTTCCCACTACTGACGGCGCCGCTGCTGGCCGCGTTTGGCTTGCGAGGCCTGTACGTCCTGCCAGCACTCGGCTACTTGCTCACGGTGGGTTCGTGCGGTGCGCTGGCTTCAGCGCTCGACCGGCGGCGCCGCGCGTTCACGACCACCCTGGTGGCCGCCATCGCCACCCCGTTCCTGTTTTACGCACTAGAGTTCTGGGAGCACATGCCAGCAGTGGCCTGCGCCACACTCGCGCTCGTCCTCTTGCTACACGCCAGGCCATTTGCAGCGGGCCTGCTGTTTGGCCTGGCGATCCAGTTCCGCCCCGAGGCCTTCTGGTTCGGAGTGGCCGTGTGCGCGGCATCACCAGCGCTGTCGTCCCGGCTTCCCTGGAGGAGCCTGTTCAACGCGATGGCCGGCACCCTGGTCAGCGTCGCACCGTACGAACTCTACGTCGCCGCCCATTTCGGGACGGTCATCCCGGCACATCTGGGCACAAATTCTGGCGCCATCGCAGATGGGTGGCTCACGGGACGCTGGCTGTTGATCCGCACGTGGTTTGTCGCACTGGACAGTGCGGGGTTCTGGACCGTCGCCCCGTGCGTCGCTGGTGCGCTGGCGTCGCTGGCGCTGTCGCGCGGCCAGTCTGAGGGACGGTTCCTGTGGCTGGTGAGCAGCATCACCATTGCGGCCACGCTGCTGACTGCGCCCAATACCGGCGGCGGGCAGTGGGCGCCGCGCTACCTGCTGCTGGCGTACGTGCCACTTGTGGTGCTCGCAGCTGGTGTCGTCCAACAGCTGCCACCGCGGCACGCGCTCACGTCAGCCACCCTGCTCATCGCGATGCTCGGTTGCCTCTGGGTCCAGCGCAGCGCCTACAGGGAATTGCGTGGTACGAAGGCTACCTATGGCCGCGTGGTGGACTTCATGACGACACAGACAATGGACTCACAGTATGTCGTGACCGATGTGTGGTGGCTCGATCAGGTGGCGGCTTCAGCGCTTGGCGAACACGCAGTGCTGTTTGCGCCTGAAGCGGAAACGGGCACGAATATCGTCGGGCGTTTGAGCGCTCACGCCGTCCCCGTGGTGACTGTGGTCAGAAGTGAAACGGAGTCGACCGACACCTCTTCGTGGCGGACCGGTAGCTGTTACGTCGAAGAGAAGCGTGAGAGGATTTCGATCCGTCACCTGGTGCTGATCCAGCTTCGACATCAGTGCCTCGCGCCGTAACGCGCGGCGGAGGCAGTTCTACCGGTCACCGCCAGTCACGTCCTGTCGTTACAATCTCCTCATGCGCTATCGGGAATACGGCCGAACCGGATGGAAGGTTTCCGAGATCGGCTACGGCATGTGGGGCATGGGCGGCTGGAGCCAATCGAACGACGAGGAATCGCTGCGGGCGCTCACTACAGCCATCGCCAGAGGGTGCAACTTCTTCGACACGGCCTGGGCGTACGGCGCGGGGCACAGTGAGCGCCTGCTGGGCGAAGCGCGGCGCATGCACCCGCACGCCCCAATGTATCTCGCCACGAAAGTTCCGCCGAAGAACCTGCGCTGGCCGGCCGCTCCTGACACGACGCTGCAGGACGTCTACCCCGCCGACCACGTCCGCGCCTACACCGAGCAGAGCCTGATCAACCTTGGCGTCGAAACGATCGACCTGCAGCAATTCCACGTCTGGACCGACCAGTGGGTGGCCGACGAGTCCTGGCAACGCACGGTCTCGGATCTGAAGGATGCCGGATTGATCCGGGCCTTCGGCATCAGCGTCAATCGCTGGCAGCCGACCAACGTGATCCGGGCGCTACAGACGGGCCTCGTCGATAGCGTGCAAGTGCTCTACAACATCTTCGACCAGTCGGCCGAGGACGAGCTGTTCCCTTACTGCCAGCAGCACAGCATTGCCATCGTCGCGCGCGTGCCGTTTGACGAGGGAGGCCTCACAGGCACGCTCACGCTAGATTCCCGATGGCCAGATGGGGACTGGCGGAACATCTACTTCACGCCGGAGCGGCTCACAGAGACTCTCGAAAGGGCCGAGCGACTCAAGGTCCTGCTGCCAGACGGCATGGACCTGCCGGAGCTGGCGCTCCGGTTCATCCTGGAGCACCCTGCCGTCTCGACCACCATTCCTGGGATGCGCCGCGTGGCACATGTCGAAAGAAATGTGGCCACCAGCGACGGAGAAAGACTGCCGTTTCGGCTGGCCGCGGCCTTAAGGACGCACCGCTGGGAACGCAGCTAGCGTCAGAACCCGCAGCTGTTGTTATAATCAGTGTTTCCCGGAACGCCAAGGAGTTCGCTGTGCAGGAAGGTATCCACCCCAAGTATCACGACGTCGAGGCACGCTGTGCGTGCGGCGCGACGTGGCAGACGCGCTCGACCAAGCCAGAACTGCATCTCGAAATCTGCTCGAGCTGCCACCCGTTCTACACGGGTCGCCAGAAAATGCTCGACACCGAGGGCCGCATCGTCCGCTTCACGAAGAAGTTCGGGACCCAGACGGCCGAGCAGCGGAAGCAGGCAGCGAAGGCCAAGAAAGACACGGCGACCGCTTCTCGCTGATTTTCCGTTCGATGCGCGCGAGGCGATGCCGCACGGCATCGCCCCACGCCACTCCCCGATCCGCTTCAAGACTCTTCAAGGTAAACAACCGGGCAGCCTCGAGATCGCGTACGCGATGCTCATGGTGGATGGCCAAGGCTTCAGACGCTTCGCGCACAAGATTCGGCGGGCACGACGGCGTGTCGACGACGCGCTGCCAGCGCTCGGCTGCCAGGTCGAAGCGCCGGTGGCGGCGAGCGTCGACCGCCAGTGCTCGAAGCGCCTCAGCTCTCAGCCCTCGCAAGGACGTTACGGTTCCGCACAATGCCGCCGCCCGCTCGAAGGCCTGCTCGGCGCGCACGGAGAGCCCCGCACGCTCGTAGGTCCGTCCCAACCCGAGCGCCTCATGCGCATCGCAAGCCACCTCCGCCCCTCCTGCGGCCATCGACAATAGGCGTGCGGTGAGGCCGGCGAGCGAAATGAGGTCAAGGCGGTTATGCTCAAATACTGCGGCGAGCGGGCGTGCATCGCCTGATCGGATGAACTGGAAGTAGCGCGCCGGAATCTCGAAACCAGGGACATCGCCCACGCGCCGCGCCCCGAGCTGCCGCGACTCGAGCGTCGTCAACGAGCAGCCATCCGCGTTCGCGCCCCCCCAGAAGCGCCGAGCCGGATGCAACATGTCGAGATGCGGCAACCCTGCGCAGGGAGACTGGGCACGGTGGAACAGGTAGCGCGTTTCAACCACGGGCGCGTCAAACGATTTACCGTTGAACGTCACCAGCGTGCCAGCTCGGGCAAGGTCGTCCGCGACGACGCGGAGCATCGCCCTCTCGGACGCGTAGTCCACCATTAGGTGCTGCTCGGTGACGAAACTGCCGTCGCTCTCGAAACGGGCACAGCCCACAAGAAACGCGTAGGTACCAGCGCCACCACTAAGCCCCGTCGTCTCGAGGTCGAAAAAGACGTACGGTGGCTGAGCCTGGGTCGCGCCGAACAAACACGCCGACGCCGACGAACGTTCGATGCGGTCGAAGAAATCGCCGATGCGATGGTCGCCGTAGCCACTATTGGGCCCGTACCGACGGGTGACGACGAATGAACGACCGCTGGCCGTCTCTCGCCATTGGCCGCCCAGCACGTCCTCGACCGGGACCGGGGCCCACTCCTGCGACTTCGTCAATGGCGAGGCCGGCTGAATGATCCCGCGGAGCCTGGCTCGCAGTGTTTCGGGGTTCATCACGCGGCCACGCGTTCCGAGAGGACCAGATCGAGAATGCGCAACGCCGCTGACTTCGCCAGCGGGCCCGTGTTGCCGATCGGACCGACGCATCCGGGACAACCGTTCTCGCACTCGCACTCGGCAATCAGCCGCCTGGTGCCAGCCAACAACTCCCGATGCATCCGATACAGCGGCTCACTGAAGCCGATCCCACCAGGATAGTTGTCGTAGACGAACACGCGCGGGTTCTGCGACTCTGTGTCGATCGAGAGCCCAATGTCGTGCGCGTCACACATCAACAGCAACTGCGCGATCTGCCTCATCGCGAACGCCAACCCCACGACACCGTCACGACGATCATCGGAGGCATACGGCAACTGCGTCATCGTCTCCGATGGAATCGTCATCCAGTACGACGTGGTGTGCATCTGCTGCTCTGGCAGGTCGAGTTCTCCAGAGCCGACGTTTTCGTTCGTGTAGAACTTGATCTTCTTGAAGCCAACGACGCGTGAGACGACGTGGACCTCTCCGTGGGAGCGCCAGGCCCCGTCGCCCATCACCGCAGGTACTCGTTCCTGATCCGCACTCGCAGGCGCGTCGCTGCCGAGCACTTCGGCAAACGTATCGATGATCGAGACCTTCGCGTAGGTAATCGCCGTGGTGTAGTAGTCGCAGTCGATGGAACGGACAAACGCCTTGCGTCCCTCGAAGTCGAGCTTCTCCACCTGAAACAACCTCCCTTCCACGATGTAGATCGCCTTGGGATGAAGCGACGATGGGCCGCTCGTGAAGCTTGTCTCGCCGATCACGTGAGCATCGCGGCTGATGTCGACGATCACGAAGTTGTCCGAGCTGATCGAACGCAAGCTGACTGCATCCGCCGGGTAGGACTCGTTTGTCCAAGTCCAGGTCGCGTCCGGTGTCGTCTCCGGGTCGTCGGCGCCGGTGTAATGGACCAGTCCCTGCTCCGCCAGCAGGCGCAACACCTCCTGCAGGTCGTGCCCCCCGAACGATTCCGACGCCTTGAACGGCAGCTCGAAGGCCGCGCACTTCACGTGATCGACAAGGATGTGCAGGTTGTCTGGATCGATCAGCGCGCGCTCCGGCGACGCATCGAAGAAATACGAGGGGTTGCGCACAATGAATTGATCGAGCGGCGCACTGCTGGCCACCAATACGGCGGCCGAACGTCCACTGCGACGGCCGGAGCGCCCCGCCCGCTGCCAGGTAGAGGCGATGGTGCCGGGATAGCCGGCCATGATGGACACATCAAGTGCGCCGATATCAATGCCGAGCTCGAGCGCGTTGGTCGAGATCACGGCTCTGACTGCACCTTCGCGGAGGCCCTTTTCAATCTCCCGCCTGCGGAGCGGCAGGTAGCCGCCGCGATAGCCGCGGATCTTTTCCGGGCCCGCTGGGTCGCCCTCGAAGTCGTCCTTTAGATAGGTGGTGAGAATCTCGGTGGCAAGCCGGCTCTGAGCGAACACGATCAGCTGCAGCTGTCGCTTCAGGAATTCTGCCGCGATACGGCGCGTCTCGCCAAGATATGAACGACGGATGCCGAGCTGGTGATTCACCACTGGCGGATTGATGAAGACAAAGAACTTCTCGCCGCGCGGGGCGCCGCTGCGCTCGACGAGCTCGAACGGACGCTCGGTGAGCCGCTCGGCCAACTCGCGAGGGTTTGCGATCGTGGCCGACGAACAGAGAAACACCGGATCAGAGCCGTAGTGGTGGCAGATACGGCGCAGGCGCCGCAGCACATTGCACAGATGGCTTCCGAAAACGCCGCGGTACGCGTGCAGTTCGTCGATGACCACGTAGCGCAGGTTCTCGAAGAGCTTCGCCCAGCGCGGGTGATGCGGCAGGATGCCAGAGTGCACCATGTCCGGATTGCTGAGCACGAGATGTGCGCGCGAGCGAATGGAACGGCGCGCGTCCTGTGGCGTGTCGCCGTCGTAGGTGAACACACCAATCTGCTCGCCGGTTGTTGAGTCCAGTGTGTCGCAGAGACCCTGGAGCTCGGCGAGTTGATCCTGCGCAAGGGCCTTGGTGGGAAAGAGGTACAGCGCGCGGGTGGATGCGTCCTGCAGGATCGAGTGCAGGATTGGTGCGTTGTAGCAGAGCGTTTTTCCAGACGCGGTTGGCGTCGTCACGACGACGTTTCGTCGGGCCAGTGCGTGTTCGATCGCCTCTGCCTGGTGGATGTAGAGCTGGGAAAGCCCGCGCGCCTGGAGCGCGGCTTTCAGTCGAGCGTCGAGCGCCTCCGGGAACGGCGCGTACTGTGCAGGCACGGCAGGCAGGCGCCGCAGTGCCGTGACGTGCAGATCCGGGTTGTCTGGCCGGTCCGGGAGCTGGCCTGGCGCGAGGCGACTGATGACGGCATCGAGTGCCGAATCCTTGGACTGCCGCGGCGCGAGCCCCTCGGTCATGACCGGCCGATAGTACCAACCGCCGAAGGGGCGATCAAGAGGCGAAAATGACTTAGATATTAGACTTGCCCTGACAGCCATCGACCGGCAGGCAGGCGCCGCTGATCCAGCTGGCCTTCGACGAGGCGAGGAACGCAACCGCTGCTCCGACCTCGTCGGCCTTCCCGAAGCGACCAAACGGCAACTCGCGAAGCACGAAGTCGGCGATGCCGTGGGGATCGTCTTGCTGACGCCGGTGCCACGAACCGCCCGGAAAGAGAATCGAACCAGGCGCCACGCTGTTGACGCGGATATTGTCGCGCGCCAACTGCTGCGCCATCGACTTGGCAAGACTGATCTCCGCCGCCTTCACAGCGTTGTAGGTCATCCGTCCACCAGACTCGCGTCCCCAGATCGACGCGATCATCACAATCGATCCGCCGCCACGCCGCCGCATATGCGGCACCGCAAGGCGAGAGGCACGCACCGCTGGGAAGAGCGTCTGATTGATCGCTTCTTCCCACTCCGCGTCGGTCGTGTCGACGATAGTGGTCCCTCGGGCGAGGCCGACATTGTTCACCAGGATATCCAGACCACCTAACCTCTCGACTGTGGTCTTCACCAGATGCTCGACGCCAGCCGTCGTGGAGACGTCGGCGACAATCGGCAACACTCGCGCACCTCCGGTGGCCGCCGCGCGAAGCTCGTCGGCGGCTGACTCAAGACGTGTTTCGCCACGCGCACAAATAGCCACAGAGCAGCCTTCGGCGATGAGGGCTAACGCGCTCGCCAGTCCGAGTCCGCGGCTGCCGCCAGTCACAATCGCAATCGAATCGTTCAGTAGAAGGTCCACAGGGTTCACCGTTGAAGGGGGTGAAGGCACACGACGCAGAAACTATACGCGATGCGTAGAGTGGGATGGCCAGAGACCCAAGTGCTCGTGCACACTATGGACGTGTTGAACCTGTCGACACTACTGATGTCTCTGTATGGAACGTATTCGATGGGCTGGGCGGTGAATGACCTGTACCAGGGAAGACAGATCGAGGCCTGGGCCGAAGCGGGGATGGCGGGGTTCGGCTTGCTGCTGGCGATCGGAGCGCTCATCGCAAGGACGGGGGTGCCGGGCGGCCTGCCGATCACGGCGGCAGGCCTGCTCGGCCTTCAGGCGGTGGACGTACACAACGCGGCCCATCTCGATACGCCGCTATGGCTACAGGTGGTCCGCGCGCTCGTGAGCGCGACCCTGCTCGCGATGGCTTTCTACGGCGGACGGCCCAGACGACGGTAGGTCGGACAATCCGCTATTCGTGGTTCGTGGTTCAGGTGGCTAGTTTCGTCCTGCGGCGCCGCGCCCTGCCTGCGCTGCGGCGGCTCGTTCGGTCGACGGGGGAACGAGTCCCTTCGCGCGCATGTAGACGGCGCCGGTGCCGTACATCTCGTTGCCGTGCGTCAGAACGCCGTACAGCAACCCCGCACGGGTCACTTCGTTTGGCCCCTGCTTGATCATCTCCAGCGCGTTCTGATCAGTCAGCGCGGCAAACGCCTTGTCGCACAGCGTGAATGAATCGGCGAGCGCCTTCTGGAACTCGGCCTTGGTCTTCAGTTCGGTCTCGAGGTTGTGCCCTTGATTGGGATTCGGCTGAGCTAGGGCCGTGGCGCAGGTGCCGAACTGAGCGTTCGCCACATGGCCAAACAACTGACCAAACGTGCGCAGCTCTGCTGCCGGCCCCGGCTTGAACACAAAGTCGGCGTCCGCCATCTTCGCAGCCTCTTCCGTTAAGTTGAGCTTCACTGTGTTGTAGCCGCGCGTGAGACTCGCGGTGAGGGTAATCTGCTGGCCGGCGGGGGCCTGCGCCATCGCGCTACTGGCGGCCACACATACTCCGGCGACGACAAGAACAAGACGTTTCATGCTCGACTCCTTGGGAACACAATCTCGGCAACGTGAATCTAGCATAGGGACCTTGCGGCCTCTGCGGCGCTGATCGTGCTGAGTGAGATGGCGTAGGATCAACCTATGGCCAAGACACTCAATACCGTTGGGATGATGCTGTTCATTAGTGCAGCCGGCATGGCACAAGCACCAACACCGGCCGCACCGAAGATGACGGTCTATAAATCGGCCACGTGCGGCTGCTGCGAAAAGTGGGTGGAACACATGAAGGCCGCCGGCTACGCCGTGACGGCGCTTGACGTAGACGACATCGAAGTACCGATGAAGACCTACGGCGTACCCACGTCCGCCGCCTCGTGCCACACCGCGCTGGTCGGCGGCTACGTCGTCGAGGGGCACGTACCCGCGGACGTCGTCAACCGCATGCTGCGCGATAAACCAGCGGTCCGCGGTATTGCTGCACCGGGCATGCCGATGGGATCACCCGGCATGGAAGTGCCGGGAACCAAGCCCGCCCCTTACGACATCATCAGCTTCGACAAACTCGGTAAGACGGCGCTGTACGAAAAACGCTGACGCCGTCTTCGTCGGCCGTTCTAGGCGCAGCCGCTCGTGTTGCCGCAGTTGGAGCACTTGTAGCAGGCGCCGCTGCGAATCATGATCGAGCCACAGGTAGAGCATGGTGGCGCGTCTTCCTGATTCTGAATCGTCGAGTACGGCGTCGCCTTGGCCACCGGTGCGGCCGCCGTTGTAGTGGCGGCCGCCGCTGGCGCGGCGACGGCCGGAACCGCGGCCATGCTCGCCTCTTCCAGCTCCCGCCCGTTCACGCCGGCGTGGAACTGCGCCTCGGCCGACATGAACTTGCTGGCCAACCAGCGGAAGATGTAGTCGACGATCGACTTGGCGAAGCGGATTTCCGGATTGCGCGTCATGCCGCTCGGTTCGAAGCGAACATGGCTGAACTTGTCCACCAGCGCCTGCAGCGGCACGCCGTACTGAAGGGCGTAGGAAATCGCCTGGGCGAACGCATCCGCAAAGCCAGAAATCGTCGAACCTTCCTTCGCCATGACGAGGAAGATTTCCCCCGGCTGCCCGTTCTCGAAGAGGCCGACCGTGATGTAACCCTCGTGTCCCTGGATGTCGAACTTGTGCGTGATGGCCTGACGTTCATCCGGCAGCTTGCGGCGAACGGGCTGCGAAACGAGCTGCGCCGCCGCGGCCATGGCGAGTTCGGCTGGTGTCTTGTCCTTCGACGTGTTGAGGGGCTGCGTCCGCTTGCTGCCGTCGCGGTAGATCGAGACCGCCTTCGCGCCAAGCTTCCACGACTGGATGTAGGCCTGTGAGATGTCGTCGACGGTCGCATCCTTCGGAACGTTGACCGTCTTGCTGATCGCCCCCGAGATGAACGGCTGCGTCGCGCCCATCATTCGGATGTGACCCATGTAGTGGATCGAGCGCTGGCCCTTGGTCGCCTTGAACGCACAATCGAACACGGGCAGGTGTGAGTCCTTGAGCCCGGGTGCGCCTTCGATCGTCTCGTGCTCGTCGATGTACTGCACGATGGCGTCAACCTGCGGCTGTGTGTAGCCGAGCTTACGGAGGGCCATCGGCACGGTCTGGTTGACGATCTTCATCAACCCGCCGCCGACGAGCTTCTTGTACTTCACGAGCGCGATATCCGGTTCAACGCCGGTCGTATCGCAATCCATCATGAAGCCAATGGTGCCGGTCGGCGCGAGGACGGTGGCTTGAGCGTTGCGGTAACCGTGCTGCTCGCCAAGCTCCACCGCATCGTCCCACGACGATTTGGCTCCGGCGTAGAGATCGGATGGCACGTTACGGGCGTTAACGTCGCGCATCGCGTCACGGTGTTTGCGCATCACGCGCAGGAACGGTTCGCGGTTCTTCTCGTAGCCCGAGAATGGACCGCCGTGGTCGCGGGCAATACGTGCGGATTGCGCGTAGGCTTCGCCAGTCATGAGCGCCGTGAGCGCCGCCGCGTAGTCGCGACCTCCGTCGCTGTCATACGGCAGACCGCGCGACATCAGCAGCGCGCCAAGGTTGGCGTAGCCGAGACCGAGCGGCCGATACGCGTGGCTATTCTTTCCGATGATCTCGCTTGGGTAGCTGGCGTTGTCGACGATGATCTCCTGCGCCGTGAGCAGTGTCCGAATGGCAGCCTTGTAGGCCACGACATCGAACTCGCCGTCTTCCTTCACGAACTTCATCAAGTTGATCGACGCCAGGTTGCACGCCGAATCATTGAGGAACATGTACTCCGAACACGGGTTGCTCGCATAGATGCGATCCGAATTGGGACAGGTATGCCACTCGTTGATGGTCGTGTCGAATTGCATGCCCGGATCGCCGCAGACATGCGTGCCCTCAGCAATCGCCTGCATCAGATCGCGCGCCTTGTAGGTATCGACGACCGCTTTGTCGCGGACGGCGTGGGTATCCCAGGTGCTGTCGTCGAGCACCGCGCGCATGAAGTCGTCGGTCACGCGGACGCTGTTGTTCGAGTTCTGGAAGAACACCGAAGAGTAGGCCGGACCGGTAAACGAGCCGTCATAACCGGCATCGATCAACGCCCACGCCTTCTTCTCTTCCTCGACCTTGCAGTTGATGAACTCGACGATGTCCGGATGATCGGCGTCAAGAATGACCATCTTCGCCGCACGGCGCGTCTTGCCGCCCGACTTGATGACGCCGGCAAAGGCATCGTAGCCCTTCATGAACGATACAGGGCCAGACGCAGTACCGCCGCCGGCGAGCAGTTCCCTAGAGGAGCGAATCGGCGAGAGGTTAGTGCCGGTGCCAGAACCAAACTTGAACAGCATGCCCTCCGTGCGGGCAAGCGTCAGGATCGAGTCCATCGTGTCCTGCACCGAGTTGATGAAGCAGGCCGAGCACTGCGGGGCCTTCTCGAAACCGCAGTTGAACCACACCGGGCTATTGAAGGCCGCCTTCTGGTACACGAGGATGTGCTTCAAATCGTCGCTGAACGCCTTGAGATCTCCCTCGTCCGCGAAATACTTATGTGCGCGCGCCCAGTCGGTAATCGTGTTGACGACCCGGCCGATGAGCTGTTTGACGCTGCGTTCACGTTCCGGTGCGCCGATCTGTCCTCGGAAGTACTTGGAGACGACGATGTTGGTCGCCTGTTGCGACCAGGTGCGCGGAATCTCGACATCGCGCTGTTCGAATACGACGTCGCCCTTCTCGTTGCCGATCACGGCCGAACGCAGCTCCCATTCGACTTCATCGAACGGGTCGACGCCGGCGGTCGTGAAGAACCGCGGAAAGGTGAGGCCGAGCGCGGACGCGGCGGTCTTCTTTGCACGCGTGTCGGCGGGTTCCGGGCGGGCGTAACTCGCCATGCCTGACGAACTGCTCTCCACCGTCTGCTGGCCGGCTCCGGCGGCCTGAATAGCAGCGCCTTCTTTCATCTCACCACTCCGTTCCCTCCAGACACCGGTCTGGATCGCAGATCGCCTCCCCGCCCCGGGGCGCAACCGCCGCTAATGTTTTGGAAGCCGTGCCAGACCGAAAACCGACCCGCCCGTTCCCGACGTACGTTCAAGAGGCTGGGATGCCCTCACTCGCCCGCCGGTACTTCACAGGCGGACAAATATGATCCGCCCCATCTCTCTTGTCAAGAGTGTAAACACTACATATTGTGTTTTTCTTTTAGGTCAATCGCAAGATGTTGACGCGCGCGCAGATCTGTAGAAGGTGGGGATTCCCAAGGATCGCGTTCACCGCCCGGCCAATTGAGCGGCCAGAGCGGCGGCTTTTTCAGCCAAATTCCCGGCAAACACCTGGTTGCGCGTGCGGAGCGCTTCCTCGGCCTGCGTCACAAAGCGACGAGCGGTCTCGAACTGCTGACGGGCATCCGCGTTCAGCGATTGGACGTTGATGCGGTTCAGGTCGCCGGTGGCTTGCGCAAGCGAGGCGCGGATTCGGCGTTCGGCCTCCCCTTCTCGCTGGGCGGGCGTCGTCTGCAACGTTGGCGCTGGGGTCGTGCGAGCGGTGTCATCAGCGGGGCGGGCCGCTTCGGGCACGTCTGACCGCACGTCCGCCGGGCGCGGGTCGGCGCGCCACGAAGGGGTCGGCCGTGGATGGACTGGGGTATTTGGCACAGGCTCGTCTGGCAGCGAAACGATGGGCGTCTCATGGGGCTGGCTGACGACGATGACCCGCGCCGGAGGATTGGGCATCTCCAGAGGAACCTCCGGCACGGTTTGCGCCCGGCCGTGGAGACAGCCAGCCGTGGCCACGCTCAGCACCCACGCACTAATCGACGAGCGCCAAGGAAGTCCGCGAGCAGAACGCCCCCAGGTCGGCGCGAGTGCAGTCCGCGAGTGAGACATGTAGCTTCCTGACACCTACGATGCTTGCGGCAGGAGAATGGTGAACGCGGTGCCCTGGCCTAACGTCGACTGTACCTCAATCTCTCCGTCGTGCATTTGAATCGTACGGAACACCATCGAGAGGCCGATCCCGCTGCCTTTCGGCTTAGTCGAGAAGTAGAGATTGAAAATCTTCTCGAGATCCTCCGGTTTGATCCCAAGGCCCGTATCCGCGACGACGATGGAAATGCGATGCCCGCGGACCGGGGTGCAGGTGATGCGAAGCACGCCGCCGCCGGGCATGGCCTGGATCGCATTGAGCGCCAGATTCAGGAAGGCCTGACGCAACATCGCCGGGTCGCCGTTGACCGCAAGTGCGCCGTCGCATTGCACATGGAGCTCCACATGGTGGCGTTCCGCCTCAGGACGGACAACCGGCACGACGTCGTCCAGGAGCACAGACAGGACCACGGGCTGCAACTTCATCTCTTCGGGACGCGTGAACTTCAGGAAACCCTGCACGACTTCATCGAGACGACGAATCTCACCAGCGATGACATCGACGTGCTTGAGGGCATCGCGTGACGGCGCCAGATCCACCTCATCGTCACCACCCTTGGCGCGTCCGACGGACGGTCGCGGCACGATGTACTGTCGCAACAGCTCAAGGTGAATCATCATGGAATTGAGCGGGTTCTTGACTTCGTGCGCAACACCGGCGGAGAGTCGACCGAGTGCGGCTAGCTTCCTCGAGTAGCGAAGCGTCGACTCGACCTGACTGAGATACTCGAGATTGCGGACGATGAGCATGATGCCAACGAGACCACCACTGGCATCGTTCACCGGATGCGTCAGCAACAGCCGGTCACTCTCCTCGCCACCGGGCAACGTCACTCTGGAAGACACCGGCCCTCGCGACTGTCCTGTGGAGATCGTCTCGTCCGCGAGTCGGCGCATCGCATGGTCGGCAGGCACCACGGCGCTCCACTCAGTGCCTGTCGTCGCCGCAGGTAGCAGCGCGCGCAAGGCGGGGTTGGCAAACATCAGCTTCCCGTTCGGACTGACGATGGCGACGGCGTCCTCGAGGTGTTCCACGGCAGATTCGAGGTGCGCGACCTGCCCGGCCATCTGGGAACGATCGGCGGAAATTTGCTCACTGACCGTGTTGAAGAAGGTGCCGAGCTCGCCGAATTCATCGTGCTGGTCGAGGTCGACTTTGACACCTGACTCACCGGCGCCGAGCCGAGTCAGTCCGCTGCGGATCACGTGAATCGGCCGGAGCAGCAGCTGCGCCAGAATCACGGCACCAAAGACAGAGACAGCAAGCGCCACGAGCGCGGTGAGAGTGGCTGGCCGCAACGACGCGTCGAGGTCGCCACGAATCAACAGGGTCGACACACCGACCCGAATTGAACCGAAATCCACATCATCGACCAGCAAAGGCTGAGTGAGGTCGAAGTTGCGCCCCTGACCACTGTAGATGGCACGGAGCTGATAGAGGGATGCACGTGACAGCAGCGCGTCGAGATCGGCGGCGCGCGGCAGGTCGCGACCTTCCTGGGCAGCGTCGGCGTGCACAATGGTCCGCCCTCGGGCGTCCACGATGGCGGCAAAGGTGACGTTTTTCGAATAGAGGCTGGACTGAAGAATCGAGCGCAGGCCTGGATCGGTGCGGAGCGCCTCGTTCGTCACAGGTGCGTCGGCCACCACCTCTCGCGCGCGCTGGTAGATCGCCTTGGCAATCAGGTCGGCGCGACCGCGGCTCTCGTCAAGGCTCACCTGCGCCAGCTGCGCCAAATGCACCAGGCTCAGGCCAACGACCACGGTGCCGACGATGATGGTGACGCCGAGAACCTGCTTGCCCTTTATGCCGAGGCGCATCAGTTAGGCTTCATTCTTCACGGGGCGCAGCCGCAGCTTGTTCAACTTGTTGTGCAGTGTCTTGAGGCTGATACCGAGAATCTCCGCCGCGCGCGTCTTGTTGTCGCGGGTGTGCGCCAGCGTCATGAGAATTAGTCGCCGCTCGGCTTCTTCCACCGTCGTGCCAGGCGCGAGCGCCATCTGCGCCTCGTGCGGCACCGGCACGACTGGCTCGTCGACCAGCGCGGGTGGAAGGTGCCGCGTCTCAATCATCGGCCCCGGTGCCAGAATTGTCGCGCGTTCGATGACGTTGCGCAATTCGCGCACATTGCCCGGCCACGCATGCTCTTCGAGAATCCGCATCACGTCGTGGTCGACGCCCTGAATGGCCTTGTGGTTCCGCGCGTTGAATTCGGTAATGAAGGCTTGCACCAGCAGGGGCAGATCCTCGCGCCGCTCGCGGAGCGCTGGCAGGCGCAGCGCAAACACGTTCAGCCGGTAGAAGAGATCTTCGCGTAGCCGACCACTCTGGACCGCAGCCACCGGGTCGATATTGGTCGCCGCGATGACTCGCACATCCACCGACTGCTCGGTCCGTCCGCCGAGGCGCCGGAATGTCCGCTCCTGCAGCACGCGGAGCAACTTGACCTGCGTCGCCGGCGTCATCTCGCCAATCTCGTCAAGAAACAGCGTGCCCCGGTCGGCAAGTTCGAAGCAACCCTGACGGCGATCCGCCGCGCCCGTAAACGCGCCCTTCTCATGGCCGAAGATCTCGCTTTCAAGCAGCGTCTCCGGAATCGCCGCGCAGTTGATGGCCACAAACGGAAACGCGGCGCGCGGACTCAACTGATGGACCGTCTGGGCCACCAACTCCTTGCCCGTGCCTGATTCGCCGGTGATGAGAATCGAAGCGCTGGTGGGTGCCGCTTGCTCGATGACCGAATAGATCTTCCGCATCGCCGGGCTGTTGCCGATCATCGACCCGAACGCGCCCTGGTCGCGCAACTGTCGACGCAGGGTC
>JBEBGG010000100.1:0-12350 GCA_040081555.1 Vicinamibacterales bacterium | reverse complement strand
ATCTGGATCGGCCTGGGCGGTGGAGTTGGAGGCGTTGGGCGCTGGCGCGGACTCACCGCCGCGCGGCGCATCGCGCAACGCGGCCGCCCCTTCCATGCGCGCCAGCTCGCTCAGGATCAACGCCTCATCCTGCAGGACCACGAACCGCTTGGTCATGTTCTCGAGTTCGCGGATATTGCCTGGCCAGGTGTAGTTGGTGAGCCGGTCCATGAACAGCGGCGTCGGGCGCATCGGGGGGCGGCGGTACAGGCGTCCGTACTTACTCAGAAAGAACTCGGTCAGTGCTGGAATCTCGTCGCGTCGCTCTCGCAGGGGCGGCACCAGTAGTTCGATGACCTGCAGTCGGTAGTACAGGTCCTCTCGAAACGTCTGCTGTCGCATCATCGCCTGGAGATCGCGATTGGTTGCGGCAATGATGCGGACGTCGACATCGAGGAGGCGATTGCTGCCCAGGCGAGAGAATTGACGATCCTGCAGCACGTGCAGCAGTTTTGCCTGCAGGGCGACGGGCATCTCGCCGATTTCGTCGAGCATGAGGGTGCCGTGCTGGGCAAACTCGAACTTGCCGACGCGGACGGCTGCGGCACCAGTGAATGCGCCGCGCTCATGGCCAAAGAGTTCGCTCTCGAGCAGTTCGGCGGGCAGCGCCGCACAGTTCACCTTCACAAATGGCTTCGTGCGACGGTCCGATCGCCGATGCAACTCGCGGGCGATCACTTCCTTGCCGACGCCGCTTTCGCCGCGGATGAGCACACTGACATCACTGTCGGCGACACGTTCGACCATGGCCATCAAGGTCTGCATGGCGGACCCGGTCGCCCAGCATGGCTGCGTGCCGTCAGGCTCTTCGGGCTGGCTGGCGCTCAACCTGGCCACTTCGTGGGCGAGCGCCTCGCGTTCAAACGCGTTGCGAATCGCCGAATCGAGCGCCGCCTCGCCCAAGCCGTCGGCGTCGCCAGGCTTGAGCACGTAGTCAGCCGCTCCCAGCCGCACGGCTTCCACGATGGTCGCCGGGGCCTGACGACCGGAGAGCATGATTACGGCTGCCGACGGCCGCACGCTGCGCAGGGCGCGCAGCGTGTCGATGCCGGTGAGCCCGGGCATGGAGACGTCAAGGAGGATCACATGGGGCGTCGACCCGGACTCCAAGGCATCGAGCAGCGACTGCCCGTTGTGAAAGACCTCAGCCCGGTAGCCACGTGTGCGCAGCAGGACCTGCAGGTACTCGGTGAACGCGGTGTCGTCATCGACGATGGCGATGTGGCCGGTCATGCGGGTAACTCCAGGGGCATCGCGATGGCCACCGCGCTTGCGCGATCAGCCAGGGTCCAGAGACGGAGATGGGTCGGCGCCAGGCGTTGCAGTGCCAGCGGGACCTGCAGTCCGGAACCGCCGCGCCACGGGTCGAAGACGCCGCGCTCATCCGACCCAAGTAACCGACCGCGTACGACCGAATCACCCGTGGTGAAGACGAGATCCGTCTCGTGAACCCCGATCTGGACCACCTGCGTGAGAGCCGGATCGTTGCGCAACGCAGCGCGCACGACTGCGGCGATGGCGGCGGCGGTCGGCTCCGCTGGGAGCGAACGAATGTCCCCAATGAGGGGCGACATTGGCACATTGATGGCGAACGGGTCCCCCTGGCAAGCCAGTGGCAGAGCCTCCACCAAGTCAGCGGCCGGGTACAGCTCAAGCACCACCGGTGGCGGGCTCAGGTAGTCGCCAGCAGTGGTGCACAAGCGGCCGATTCGCCCAAGCGCCTCCAAGGACTGAGCGAGCGCTCGTTCCCGGTCGGCAGGATCGCTCAGCCGGTTCTCGACCAGGAGCCGCAGGTATCCTTGCGCGACGCCGACCGGTGTTCGGAGCTCGTGGAGAAAGAGGTCAAGGACCTGTGCGAGGTCGCCGGACGCGGCCGTCTGAGGTAGGGAGACGGATTTCAGCATTTGGCGGCCAAGGCGCTCGTCTCGCCGACTACTATACCTTTGCTGCCTGCCACGATCCTGATCGTCGACGATTATCCTGACGCGCTCGACGCCTGGCGGCTCTATCTGCGCGCTGAAGGCTTTGCGGTCCTGACGGCGTCAGACGGCGACGCCGCGGTGTGTGTGGCCACCGAGCGGCGGCCGGACCTGATCGTCCTGGACCTCGAGTTGCCTGGCAAATCGGGCGTCGAGGTGGCCAAGGTCCTGCGCGGCCAAACCTCGACGTGTGATATCCCGCTGATTGCCGTCACCGGCCACTCTGACCCGAGGCACCTGGAGGGTGCCCTGCATGCAGGCTTCAACATCGTCGTGACCAAGCCCTGTGAGCCGGCCGCCTTGATGCGCGAGATTCGCCGGTGGCTGCCACGGACCACGTGAGCGCACAACGGCACTGGCCGTGCTGTTTAGAACAGCGTGGCGCGAACGGCCCACCTATACTTGGCGCAACTTGGCCGTGTGCGGCTCGGTGAATGTCGTGATGCAGGTTGAACATGCTACCAGTTGAACGTCATTCACCCGCGCCAGACGCCGGGGCGCTTCGCGACAACGAGCGTCTCGGATTCTTTGTGCACGACTTGCGCAACCTGATCCAGACGGCGATGGTGGCCTTCGAGATGGCCAGGTCCGCGGATGGTGACATCCGAGGGGCCACAGGCGATCTGCTGCACCGCAGTCTCCTGGGTGCGCGCGACCTCATCTCCCGGTCGCTTGCCGAGGTGCGCCTCACGCACGGTGCTCCGGAACACGAACCCTTTTTGGTGTCAGCGCTCATCGAGGAGCTACTCCCGGCCGCCAAGCTGACCTCAGAAGCTCGGGGGCTCAAGCTGACCGTGGGAATTGTCGAGCCCGGTGTGGCCGTCGCGGCCGACCGGCACCTGCTGGAGGCGGTGCTCTTGAACCTGCTTCAGAACGCCTTCAAGTTCACTCGGCCTGGAACCACCATCGCGCTGCAGGTTGAGGCCCGCGGCGAGCGGGTTGCAATCCATGTGCAGGACGAATGCGGTGGCCTGCGGGATGCAGACGCCAACGGCCTGTTCCAAGCTTTCGAGCAGCGCAGTGTCGACCGAAGCGGCTTTGGCCTTGGCCTGGCGTTTAGCCAGTGGGCCACTGAAGCGAT
Organism: Vicinamibacterales bacterium; assembly: GCA_040081555.1. Lineage (GTDB taxonomy): Bacteria > Acidobacteriota > Vicinamibacteria > Vicinamibacterales > CAVVIG01 > CADEEX01. The sequence goes on along the minus strand of JBEBGG010000100.1, from coordinate 9,251 downwards.
GGGTGGCCGAATCTCCGTGCGCAACCTACCGGGTGAGGGGTGCGTGTTCACGGTCGACCTTCCGCGTTGTCCCACCCCCTCGACCGAGAACTTCATCGCGTGATGTCTCCGTCCCGTGTGTGTGGTGGAGAAGCACTGTGATGAGGTGGATGTGAAACCAGCCGTTGGGCCGACGAGTGACCTGCTCAAAACAGAGGCCCTGCAAACCGCGATCTTCAACAGCGCCAACTTCTCGAGCATCGCGACCGATGCGAAGGGCGTCATTCAGATCTTCAACCCTGGCGCCGAGCGGATGCTCGGTTACGCGGCGGTCGAGGTCGTCAACCAGATCACGCCGGCCGATATCTCCGATCCGCAGGAAGCGATTGCTCGCGCCAGAACCTTGAGCGCCGAACTCGGCACCACGATTGCGCCGGGTTTCGAAGCATTGGTGTTCAAGGCCTCGCGCGGGATCGAGGACATCTACGAACTCACCTATATCCGCAAGGACGGGGCCCGCGTACCGGCCGTCGTGTCAGTGACGGCACTGCGCGACGTGGCGGGCGCCATCATCGGCTATCTGCTGATTGGCACTGACAACACCGCGCGCAAACAAGTCGAGGAAGAGCGGAAGAAGCTCGATCAGCGTCTGCGCGACCAGCACTTCTACACCCGCTCCCTCATCGAATCGAACATCGACGCGCTGATGACCACCGACCCCAGGGGCATCATCACCGATGTCAACAAGCAGATGGAGGCCCTGACCGGGTGTTCGCGCGACGAGCTGATTGGCGCGCCGTTCAAGAAATACTTCACGGATCCTGAACGCGCCGAGGCGGGCATCAATCGCGTGCTGACCGAAGGGAAAGTGACCAACTACGAGCTCACCGCGAAGGCCATGGACGGGACGCTGACGGTGGTGTCGTACAACGCCACCACCTTCTACGACCGCGACCGGAACCTACAGGGCGTCTTTGCCTCTGCCCGCGACGTGACCGAGCTGAAACGCTACGAGCGCACGTTGCGGCAGAACAACGCCGAACTCGAGGAAGCGAGCCGGATGAAGTCCGAGTTTCTCGCCAACATGTCGCATGAATTGAGGACGCCCCTCAACGGCATCATGGGCTTCTCCGAGGTGCTCAAGGACGGCCTGATGGGCGAGGTGCCCGAGCAGCAGCGAGTCCTGATTGGCAACATCTTCAACAGTGGCCAGCATCTGCTCTCTCTGATCAACGACATCCTCGACCTCTCCAAGGTGGAAGCTGGCAAGATGACGCTCGAGCTGGAGCCGGTGCAGGTGTCCTCCTTGTTCGAGAGCAGCCTGTCGATCATTCGTGAGAAGGCCTCCAATCGTCGCATCCGTCTGACGACGGACTTCGGCGCCCAACCATTGGGCATGATCCAGGTGGACGCGCGAAAGGTAAAACAGATCGCCTACAACCTGTTGTCCAATGCCGTCAAATTCAGTCGAGAGGGCGGCCAGGTGACGCTCCGCGCCAGGCGGGTTTCCCGCGCCCAGGTCGGCCTACCGTGTCGCACCTGGACAGCCCGCACCTTCCCGTTGACCGACAGCGAGTTCGTGGAATTCCTCGAGGTGAGGGTCGAAGACGACGGCATCGGCATGTCGGCTGACGGGCTCGAAAGACTCTTCAGGCCCTTCAGCCAGATCGACAGCAGCCTCGCCAGGAAATTCGAGGGCACCGGACTCGGGCTGGCCATGGTGAAAGCCCTGGCCGATTTGCACGGCGGGACGGTGGCGGCGGAGAGTGCCACGGGTGAGGGCTCCTGCTTCACGGTCTGGCTTCCGGTCAGGGAACCGGGGGACGCAGCAATCGCGCCGGGCGGCGCACTCGCCACTGCGCTCGCGACTCCACATACACTGCCGGGAGAGCGGACCGCCTTGGTCGTTGAAGGGGATCTGAAATCCGCTGAGCTGATCCGCCTGCAGCTCGAGGCGGAAGGCTTCAAGGTGCTGCACGCGGTCTCCGCCGAGGCCGCCATGGAGATGGCGATGCAGCAGCCGTTGTCGCTCATCACGCTGGATATCCTGCTGCCCGGCGCTGATGGCTGGGAGTGTCTCAGCCGGATCAAGCAGGTGCCTGCACTTGCCGCGATCCCGGTCGTGATTCTGTCGATCGTCGCCGATCGCAGCAAGGGCTTCGCGCTGGGCGCCTCGGGGATTCTGCAGAAGCCGGTGTCCCGTCTCGAACTGTCTGCGGCGCTCGCCGAACTTGCGCTCTTACCTGTGCCCGCGTTCCAGACGCTGAAGGTGCTTGTGGTCGATGACGATCCCACGTCGGTCGAGCTGACCATCCTGCATCTGGCGGGCATTGCCACCTCGGTGATCCGCGCATCCGGTGGCCGCGAGGCGATCGAGGTTGTGCGACAGCAGTTACCGGATCTGATCGTGCTCGACCTGATGATGCCCGACGTGAACGGCTTCGAGGTCATCGATGCACTCATCGCCCAACCCGACACGGCGCGCATTCCAGTGCTGGTGGTCACGGCCAAGAAGGTCACGGCCGAGGACCGAGCACGGCTGAATGGCTTTGTGGCGGCGATCATGGAGAAGACTGGGTTCAATAGCAAACGACTGACGGATGAGATCCGGCGCGCCATGGCGGGCCGCCGATTGGTCGGCTGACATGGCCACCATCCTGGTCGTCGAGGACAATCCCGACAACATGACCTTGGCGGTCTTGCTGCTCAAGTCGGCGGGCCACACGGTCTTGAGTGCGGCCGATGCGGAGGTGGGGTTGACCTTGGCTCGCACCGAACAACCGGACTTGATCCTGATGGACATTCAACTTCCCGGCATCGACGGATTGGAAGCCACGGCACTCCTCAAGCTCGACGAGGCGACCAGAACCATTCCGGTCATCGCGCTGACGGCCTTGGCGATGAAAGGTGACGAGGAACGCATTCGCGCCGCCGGCTGTGACGGCTACATCGCCAAGCCGATGGGCATCCATGAATTTCTCGCGGCCGTCGCGGCGCGGCTCTCTCGCCCCCGCGAGTCCTGAGGTGTCCGAGGAGAGTTCCGTGATACACGAGCCACACACCGCCCAGCAGCACCGCGCCATCCTCCGAGACCTTGCCCGCCGGGCGATGCTCGACAGGGGACTCCTGCCAGAGTTCTCTGCCGCGGCGATGAGCGAACTCCAGGGGATTGGGCGGCCAGCCGTCGCTCAGGCCACACCGGCAGTCCCAGGCCCGGCCGTGGTGCGCGATCTCACAGGCCTTCTGTGGGCGTCCATCGACAACGATGACTCGCGCGACTTGGACCAACTGACGGTCGCCGAGGCGTTGCCCGAAGACGCAGTCAAGGTGCTCGTGGCCGTCGCGGACGTCGACGCGCTGGTCACGAACGGCTCGGCCATCGACGGGCAGGCGCGCCACAACACGACGTCGATCTATACCGCTGCGACGATCTTTCCGATGCTTCCCGAGCGGCTGTCCACCGACCTCACCTCGCTCAACCTCGATCAAGTGCGGTTGGCGGTCGTTGTGGAAATGACGATCGGCGCTGACGGTTCGGTGCAGGGCTCGGACATCTACCGCGCCTCTGTTCGCAATCACGCCAAGCTTGCCTACCGGAGCGTGGCGGCTTGGCTGGACGGCGGCGCCGTTCCCCAGGGCATCGCGGCTGTCCCTGGGTTAGCCGAGAATCTGCGCCTCCAGGACCGCGTTGCGCAACGTCTGAAGAACTTACGGCACGTACACGGCGCGCTGAGTCTCGAGACTCTCCAGGCGAGACCCGTCTTCGAGGGCGACCAGGTCCGCGATCTCGAGGCACAGCCGAAGAACCGCGCGACGGAGATCATCGAGGATTTCATGATCGCCGCCAATGGCGTGACGGCGCGCTATCTCGCCACAAAGCAGTTCCCGTCCATTCGCCGCGTCGTCCGCACCCCTCAACGCTGGGCTCGCATCGTCGACCTCGCGCGCGGCCTGGGCGGCCGGTTGCCGGCGACTCCCGACTCGGCGGCGCTCGATACCTTCCTGGTGACGCGGAAAGCCGCCGATCCGCTGCGCTTTGCAGATCTCTCGCTGTCGGTGATCAAACTCCTGGGCGCCGGCGAGTACGTCGCCGAACAACCGGGCGACACCGCGCCTGGCCACTTCGGACTGGCGGTGAAGGACTACACCCATTCCACGGCACCCAATCGCCGCTATCCCGACCTGGTCAGTCAGCGTTTACTGAAGGCCGCGATCGCTGGCCAGCCACCGCCCTACAGCTACGCAGAGTTGGACGTCATGGCGAAGCATTTCACTGCAGGGGAAGACGCCGCCAACAAGGTGGAACGACAGGTGGGGAAGTCGGCGGCGGCGATTCTCCTCGAATCGAGAATCGGGGAGCAGTTCGACGCCGTGGTCACAGGCGCGTCTGACAAAGGCACCTGGGCCCGCCTCATCACCATGCCGGTGGAAGGCAGGGTCGTCCGCGGATTCGAAGGCGTGGATGTTGGCGACCGCATTCGCGTGCAGCTGCTGTCGACCAACGTAGAGCGTGGGTTCATCGACTTCAAGCGAGTTACTTCCGCCGGGCGCTGAGGCGCGACGCGTGGCTCGCTCCAAACCAGTTGCTGCAGAGGGGCCTACGTAATCGGCACCCTGACGTCGATGCTCTTGCTCAGGGTCACCGTCAACATGGCGCCGGCGGGCCGTTCCACTTCCTGGCCCTTCGTTGACAGCACGGCCGCCGTGCCTGCGCCGCCCCCAATTACGGCGCCTTTGGCCGCGCCGCCTTTTCCGCCAAGCAGAGCGCCGAGGGCCGCCCCGGCACCTGCGCCGATCCCGATCTTTGTCGCGTCGGCCTTCTTTGAGGACTCCGCTGTCCTGGCGTACGTCGCGTCGATGCCGTAGTGATCGTCTCGCCCGGCCGCCGCCACACTGGTGAACTGCACGGTGATGCTGGCGAGGCCTTTGACCTTCGCCGATGCCTGAACAGCCGAGACCGTCCCCTTGACGACGCTGCCCGCCGGCAGCACGTCGGCGCCGCCGACCGTCACTGTCTCAGCCAGCGCCGCATCCACCTGATCTTCCACTCGGCTGGTGCCCGAGTTGATGGCGGTCGTCAGCCTGAGCGAGAGCGTCGTCCCTGCTGGCACGGTGTATTCGCGAAACTTCGCGGCCGGCGGCAGTTCGACCGGCTTGGCCGGGTCGACGACCTTCACGTCCACGATCTGCTTCTTGGGAATGGTCGTGGTTGTCGGGCCGGCCGTCACGTGCAGGCTCGTGTCGTCGACGCTGTCCACTTTGCCTTCGACGACACCACCGTCGGCTTTCGTTACGGCGACGTCCTGTCCGACGCCGACGGTGTCCGCTGCCGGCGGGCGGCTGCAGGCCGACAACAGCAGTGACAGAGACAGGACGTAACCGAGGTGACGTGGCACATATGTCATGAGAATCACCATAGCGCCAACCCGCCTTGGACATCTGTCCTCTTCTGAACTACGCAGGCACATAGGACAACCTAACCACATCGTCGTCAACCCGATCACTCGCCACGAGGCGGAGCGGCGGCCGTGGCCCGGCGAAATAGCGCTTGCCGTGCCCGAGCACGACCGGGTGCAGGTAGATCCGATATTCATCGATCAGGCCAAGCGCGGTCAGGCTGTGCGCCAGTGTCGGGCCAGCCACTTCGATCTCCCCGTCGCGCTCTGCTTTCAGCGCGCGGATCGCGCCCTCGAGATCATCCACAATGAGCGTGGCGTTGGGACCGACCGACTTCAACGAGCGCGAGACGACCCATTTCGGCTGCGTCCGCCACGCCGCCGCGAACGCACGCTCCTCTGCTGCCCATTCAGGATGGTCGTCGTCCCAGTACCGCATTACCTCGTACATCTGCCGACCGTAGACACTGCCCGCCTGAGCCTGTGCCTGCTCGATAAAGTGGCGGAAAAGCGTGGGGCCCGGCGCAAACTCCGTGTGGTCGACGTAGCCGTCGAGCGACTGGTTCATTCCGAATACGAGCCGAGCCATATCACTCCGTTTCCTGACGCGGACAGGTCCGCGCGGTTCAGGTTGCGTGATGCAATGGCTGAAAGGATAACCCCGCTCACCGTGGGGCGACGCCGAGATATGAACGGCTCGCGCGAATGAGCAACGCTGCGACGAGTGGCGCGCCTAGGCGCGCCGGCGCCGCCTGGCAATTGCGGCGATCAGTCCCGAACCAAGAAGTAGCATCGACGTCGGCTCCGGCACCGGTGTGGCGGTCACCACGACGCCGGCAGGATCGGTGCTCGCGTAGGTCGAGACATTGCCGATGCTGAGCGACGTGCTCGTGATATCCACCGAGAGCAGCTCATTGAACGGCCCTGCGGTCAGAATGCCAGCCGGCGGTTGGCCCTGCAAAATCGCGAACGAGAAGTTATCGGGCGTCGCGCCGATCGCGGCCGGCGGTGTTAGCGTGACCAGAAAACTGAGCAGGCCGCCTGGCGTGAACTGCTGGTAGAACTCGTTCACGAATCCCGAATCAGACAGCGTCAGCTCCGTCGCGAGGTTGCCAGAGACACCACCTGGGACGCCAATCGCCACCGGCGCGCCGACCAGGATACCTGGCGCACTGAACTGCGAGATCTCCACGCGCGTCGACAGCGGATCGCCCCCACTCAGTAGTAGAAAGTCGAGCCAGAAGGGGCCGGGCAGCGGTTGGAGCGCCGAGGTATCGACGCTCACCGAGAAACTGAATGGCGACGCGTACGCGAGCGTGGTACTGAGTGCGAGGGTGAGAAGTTGCTTGCCGGCAAAGGCATCAACCTCCCGGACACCAACCTGCGTCTGGGTGCACTGACCGACAAGGACGTCGAGGACCTGCCCTTTGTCGTGGCGCATGCCGATCTCATCGGCTATTCCTTCGTGCGGCGAGTATCGGATGTGCGCGAACTGCAGGAACGGCTGGCCGCTCTTGGCGGTCAGCACATCGGCATCGTGCTCAAGATCGAGACCCGTCAGGCGTTTGAAGCCCTTCCGCTCCTGCTCCTTGCCTGCATGCGAACGGAGCGTTTTGGCGTCATGATCGCGCGCGGCGACCTCGCCATCGAATGCGGCTACGAGCGCATGGCCGAGGTGCAGGAAGAGATTCTGTGGATTGCCGAGGCCGCGCATACGCCAGTGATCTGGGCCACGCAGGTCCTCGAAACGCTGGCGAAGACGGGCCTGCCGTCACGTGCCGAAGTCACCGACGCCGCCATGTCGGAACGGGCAGAGTGCGTGATGTTGAACAAGGGGCCGTTCATCCTCGAGGCGGTCAGCGCCCTGAATGACATTCTGTGCCGCATGCAGGCGCATCAGACGAAGAAGCGCGCCAGGCTCCGCCCGCTGCACGTAGCCGGGACAGTGGACACCGACTCCTTGCTCTGACGCTCGTGGCCTGCGCGGCAGCCATCACGTTGGCTGGCACGATGGTGGCGACAGCCGTGTGGCCTTAACGCCGCCGATGCGCTGATCTGCAGTGCGCCGCCCTGGGCGTCCTTGACGACGCCGCTGATTTCCGCGGTGTTGTATTGCGCGGCGCCGGTTCGGGCCGTGAGAACCACAAACGCCAAAAACAAAGAGCTATGATGCGCAGTCGAATTTCCATCGGGGGCGAGGTGACCGTTGCCTCGCGATGGCCGCTGTCATCAACCTATAAAAAAGACTGATCGTGGATCCGAACGTTCTGCTGGTCGAAGATGAAGAGGCGCTGCGGATGACGGTAGGCGACCGCCTTCGCAGCGAAGGCTACGTCGTGGACTACGCCGTTGACGGCGACGAGGGGTTCGAGAAGGCCACCCAGCTGCCATTCGATCTCATCATCCTCGACCTCATGCTGCCGCGACGCGACGGCCTCTCCATGTGCCGCGACCTGCGCAACGCAGGACTGATTACGCCAATTCTCATGCTGTCGGCCCGCGGGCAGATCGAAGACAAGGTCGTTGGCTTGAAGATCGGCGCCGATGACTATGTGACCAAGCCGTTCAGCATGCAGGAACTGGTAGCGCGCGTCGAAGCCCTGCTGCGCCGGGCGCCGCAGGCGGCGGCGACCGCTCGCGGAGCACTGAAGTTCGACGCCATTGTCGTCGACCCGCGGGCCATGGCCGTGACCCGTGACGGTCAGCCGGTCAATCTGTCGATGCGAGAGTTCCAGCTCCTGAAGTACTTCATCGACAACGCTGGTGCCACGCTCGCGCGCGAGCGGCTCCTGACTGACGTCTGGGGCTACCACGCCAGCACCTTCACCCGCACGGTCGATGTGCACGTGGCCAGTCTTCGCCAGAAGCTCGAGGCCGATCCGAAGCATCCCGTGTACATCCAGACGGTGCAGCGCGTTGGCTACAAGTTCACGGCCGAGGTCATGAACGCGTGAGAATGCCGCGCGGCGAGCGTACGCTGGCGACGCTGCTCATCGTGCCGACGGCGCTGGTCGTGTTGCTGCTGGCAATTGTCCAGTACCGCTGGAGCACCGACGTCAGCAACGCCACCAGCCTGCGGCTGGCCGACAGTCTGCAGATGTCGATGATGAGCTGGCAGCTCAACCTCTTTCGCGATCTCGCGGATGTGTGCCTGCGGCTGCGCCTCGACACCGATGACATCGCCGGCCGTGATCTCGAACGGGCGGTCCAGCGATTTCAGACGCGCGAGACATCGGCCGAGTATCCCGATCTCGTCGCGCGCGTCCATCTGATCGCCGCCGACGCTGCCTTGCCGATCATTGAGTGGAATCGCGCCGCGCTTCGGTTCGGCCAGGCTGCCGAGCGGCCGGAACTGGTACGTCTCCGAGGCGAGATCTCGCGGGCGACCCCCGGGGGGGCCGCCGGTGCCGTCGCCACGGTCGGTGCCCTCGTCTACACGCCAGGGGACCTGGCCGACTGGCGGTTTGCGGCCGAATTGCCCGGCGTGCTGCGGCCGGTGCGGACAAACCGCACGTTGTTTGACGCGGCATCGCCGCCAGAGTCGACCATTCCCGCGTGGCTGGTCATCGAGTTTGATGTAGCGGTGCTTTCGGCGCGTGTCCTTCCCGCGCTCGCGAGCCGCTATTTCACCGGTCCCAGCGGCCTGGACTACGAAGTGGCGCTCGTTGGCGGGCGGCCGCGGCGCGTCATGTATTCAACGGACGCGACGTTTGCGCGGACGGATCCCTCCGACGCCGACGGGCGCATGAATCTCTTCGGCCGATCGGTGGATGGCACAACGGGCTCGGCCATCCACGTCTTTCACACTCAAGCCGGGTCCAGCGCGCCACCCATTCCGGTGAGCACGGCGTGGCTGCCGCTCATCGGTGACGCCCC
>JBEBGG010000272.1:0-3292 GCA_040081555.1 Vicinamibacterales bacterium | reverse complement strand
GACGACGGTCTGAAATGCCTGAACGTGACAATGGAGCTTGCAAGCCAAGCCGGCGAGAATGCTTTGTTGAACACCGCCGCGCTGCTGGCGTTTGAGACAAAGACCATCATCGCTCCGACGACACCAGTAGGGACGCTGCCCTTTCCAGGCCCTGGGGCCTCGTCCGGGTTGTCGGCGCTGGCAGAACGGGTGCTCGCCACGTCGCTCGCCCAGACGGGACAGCCGGGAAGAGGCAGGCGCCACTATGAGCGGGCTGCTCGAGTGCATCGCGCGCTCGGCAACGTCCCGGCACAAATCGAATTGGACCGCTCGTGGGCGAACACAGCAGCCGCCACTGCTGATCGGCATGAGGACATCGAGGGTGATGGCGGATCAGCCACGGTCATGCACAGCATTGCGGCGTTGCTGAATCACTCCGGCCAACCAGAAATTCTCGCGACCGAAGTGATCGCGATCCTGAACCACGTCGGCTGCACCACCGGCGCGGTAGCAGTCGCCCGGGAGGAGAGTGGGAGGGAGACGGTCCTGGCCGCAGTTGGCAGCCCGGTCGCTGGTCCGGGCATTCGTGCGTTCACGATAGGCACTGCTCGTCAGCGCACCATCGAGCTGCGCCTTCAGCCACTGCCGGATCTTGAAGCCCAGGCTACGGTCAACAGCCTCGCGCTGCTCCTCAGCACAGTCGGTGAATTGGAAGTGGCCCGGGCCGAGCGCGAACAACGACTGACACTTTGGCCAATCGATCACCTTCCCTCGCTCGATGATTCGGTCATTCTGGGCGAGATGGCGACGTTGATGGCCTCGGCCCGTCGCATTGCGGCCGCCAATGTGGTCGTGCTCATCACTGGCGAGAGCGGCACCGGCAAGGAAGTGCTGGCCCGCGCCATTCACGGCTACTCCAGCCGCGCTCGCAAGCCGTTCATCCCGTTCAACTGCACGACGATCGCGCGTGAACTGGCCGAGAGCCAGCTGTTCGGACACCGTCGCGGCGCATTCACGGGCGCCGATCGCGACGCCCCTGGCCTGGTCCGCTCCGCGAAGGACGGGACGCTCTTTCTTGACGAGATCGGCGAGATGGCCCTCGAGCTCCAGCCAAAACTGCTGCGCTTCCTCGAGTCTGGTGAAATCAGCCCGCTCGGCGACTCTTCCCCCTTCACCGTCGACGTTCGGATCATCGCCGCCACCAATGCCAACCTCGAGGCCCTGGTCGAGCAGGGTCGATTCCGAGAGGACCTCTATTACCGGGTGAACGTCGTGCGGCTGACGATTCCACCGCTCCGCGACCGCCGCGACGAAATTCCGTCGCTCGTGCATCATTTCGTCGCAAAGGCATGTGGGGAATTCAACAAGTCTGGAGTGCGCGTGGCCGAAGAAACCATGGAGCAGCTGATTCTCTATCCATGGCCGGGCAATGTGCGTCAGCTGCAGAACGAGCTGCGCCGGATCGTCGCCCTGGCCGACAACGACGCGGTGCTCACACCGGTGACACTGTCGCGGGCGATACGTCAGGAAACGGCATCGGGTCCGGGCCGTGTCGCGCCTGGCGTCGAGGTCAGCGTACCGTTTAGCGACAAGCTGGCCCCGACGATCTCCCGTATTGAACGCGACATGATCAAGGCCGCGCTCACCGCCAGCAACGGTAAGCTCGAAGCCGCCGCCAAGGCCCTCGGCATCTCACGCAAAGGTCTCTACCTCAAGCGCCAACGTCTCGGCGTCTGACGACACGAGCGGGTCGGCAACACCTGCACCCGGCGGCGGCTCCCAGGCCCGCTCGCGCCTCAGCGCCTCAATCGATGACGCCAGCACGCGTAACGAGCCGCCGCGTGTCCGAATCGTCCGGAGCCGTCCCTCACGGATACGGTAGTAGACGGTTCGCCGTGAGACCCCAAGGCGCCCGGCTGCGGCGTCAATCAGTAGTGTCGCTTCAACTTCTCCCGTCTGGTCCTGATGCATGGCGCTCTACATCGCAGGAAGTTTGCCAAGGCCTCTTGCGGGCGAGACGCCGAGGAATCTGAGGAAATATTTCGGGAGCGAAGAAGTCCTTCCAGAAAATCCGAAACAACGGACCCAGCCGGGTATCAGATACCCACTTCGAGGGATCAAAGAAACCAATTCCATCATTCGAATCAGTCTGATATTTTGAGCGCTCAAAAACATGGCGCCCTCTCAGCATCAGACCGAGTCAGACCGCGGCTGGCGGGCGGAAGTCTCGGCTCCCAGTCTCCCTGAAGTGCATGGCTCGGTCGCCATCCCCGAAGGCGCCGGCTTTCTCAAGAAGATGTTCGCGTTTGCCGGACCGGGCTACTTGGTCGCGGTCGGCTACATGGACCCCGGCAACTGGGCCACAGACCTGGCCGGAGGCGCTCGATTCGGCTACACGCTGCTGAGCGTCATCATGATCTCGAACCTGATGGCGATTCTGCTGCAGGCGCTGTCGGCGCGGCTTGGCATCGCAAGCGGCCGTGATCTCGCTCAGGCCTGCCGCGACAGCTACTCGAAACCGACCGCCGTGTGCCTCTGGATCCTGTGCGAGATCGCCATCGCCGCCTGCGACCTCGCCGAAGTCCTTGGCGCGGCGATCGCGCTGCAGTTGCTCTTCGGCCTGCCGCTCATCTGGGGCGTCTGCCTTACCGCGCTCGACGTACTCGTCGTACTGTTCCTTCAGCACAAGGGCTTTCGCTATGTGGAGGCGCTGGTCATCGCCCTCATCGTGCTGATTGCCGGCTCGTTCGCTATTCAAATTTGGTTGTCACGCCCGGACATCGCTGGCATCGCTGCCGGATTCGTCCCCCGCCTCGACATCCTCCGCAACCGCGACATGCTTTACATCGCGATCGGCATCCTCGGGGCGACCGTGATGCCGCACAACCTCTACCTCCACTCCTCAATCGTGCAGACGCGCAAATACAAAGACACGTCGCAGGGCAAACGCGAAGCGATTCGCTTCGCCACGATCGACTCGTCCGTGGCGCTGATGTCCGCCCTCTTCATCAATGCCGCCATTCTCATCATGGCGGCAGCCATCTTCCACGGCACGGCCCACGAAGACGTCGCGGACATCTCCGATGCCCACGCGCTGCTCTCGCCGCTGCTCGGCACGTCACTCGCCAGCACGCTCTTCGCTCTTGCACTGCTGTGCTCCGGACAAAACGCTACGCTCACCGGCACGCTCGCTGGTCAGATCGTCATGGAAGGCTTCATCAACCTCCGCATCCGCCCGTGGATGCGCCGACTGGTGACACGCCTCATCGCCATCATTCCGGCCGTCATCGTGATCACCATCTACGGCGACGAA
>JBEBGG010000099.1:0-12378 GCA_040081555.1 Vicinamibacterales bacterium | reverse complement strand
TTCGTCAAGGCGTGGGCCAAGGTGATGACCCTCGACCGCTTCGACCTGCACTGAGTTAGGGAACAGAACGCGCTTCGATCCACGAAGCGCGTTCTGTTGCTCGGTTCGGATCGGGTCACCTCTCACAGACGTAGCGATCGCCAGCATTTCGGGACATGGCGGCAATTCTCGTTCGAGCGAACAATCACCAACGAGCGGCCGCGCTCAGGTGTCGGCCTTCATCGCGGTCGCGATGCGTTTCGCGTCGTCTATTCCGATCTCGATCAGGCCGCCACGCAACGACAGACCCCAGCGCGCCTTGTCGCTGATGAAGTCAAGGTCCGGGAGCAGGGGCTTGATGGCAGCCTCCTCGGATCGCAGCGGCGTCATCTTGCGGCGCCATGGTTTCATTCGCGCCGACAACGCCACCTGATGGGCCTCGCCGTCGGCCACCCGTCCGACGGCCGTGAATGCCTGGAGAATCTCACCCGCACGAAACAGGGTACCTGGCGAGTAGAAGAAGACGATGTCGCCCTCGCGCAGCATCTGTAGAGTGGTTTCAGCGCCGCGGTTGGCTTGTGTGAACCCACCGGCCATACCCGTCAGCACGTGATCCTTGGTCATCACGTTGATCCAGTATTTCATTCAGCGCCAAGTATAGCGGCGAGGGAAGCCCGTGCTCGCGTGGAGCCAACCCACAGGACCTCAGCTCGCCAGTGGTGGCGGCAGGAGTCGAACTGCCCAGACCTGTGCGTCTCGAATTCGTGGTCAGGGCGCAGCACGCGGTACACTGCATGGACCCTCAATGATTTCGATCGACCGACACGACCAGCTTGCCGAGGCCGTGGCCCGTTGGCAGGGGGCGCCGAGTGTCGGACTCGACACCGAATTCGTGCGCGAGCGTACGTTCCGCGCCAGGCTCGGCCTCGTGCAGGTGGTCGTCGCGAACGAGGTGGCGCTGGTTGATGCCGTCAGGGTCACCGACCTTTCGCCACTCTCCGCCATCCTGAGCGACACGCGCACGCGCAAGATCCTTCACTCTTGTTCGGAGGACCTGCCGGTGCTGCGCCGGGCGACTGGCGTGTCGCTCGGGCCGCTGTTCGATACGCAAATTGCCGCGGCCTTCGCGGGGCTGGGCCCGTCCCTTTCGTACGCGGCGCTGATCTTCGCGCTCCTTGGCGTACAACTCGACAAAGACGAAACTCGCACCGACTGGCTGCGCCGGCCGCTGTCGCCCGAGCAGCTGCGCTACGCGGCCGATGACGTGGAGTATCTGCCCGAGGCTGCCGCCGAACTCGAACGACGGCTGGTCGCGCTGGGCCGGCTCGAATGGGCCGTCGAGGACTCGGCCGCGCTTGCCGCGTCGGACGCAGACGGCCCAGCACCCGAGGACGCGTGGCGCCGGGTGAAAGGCCTGGATCGACACCCGCCCTCCGTCCGCGCGGTCGCGCGCGGGCTCGCGGCGTGGCGCGAACGAGAGGCCGCCCGTCTCGACGTGGCCCGGCCCTTCCTGCTGCGCGACGAGACACTGATCGCCCTGGCGCGCCGGGACCGCGTGTCGCTGCAGGAGACGGCCCGACTCCCCGGCTACGACGCCCGGCGGCACGCCGCTCACGCCCCGCAGTGGATCGAGGCGTTGGCTGTCGCACGCCTCGAGGTTGAGCCTGGAACGGCAGCCATCGATCCGCCCGTGCCCTCAGCCGCGGATCTCGACCGGCGGCGGGCCCTTGAGGAGGCGATAGCCGCGCTGGTGGCCCGCCGCGCCGCCGCGCTCTCGCTTCCCCCGGAATTGTTGTTGTCGCGCCGGCAGCGGGACCGAGCGCTCGACACGTGGGGCGGCCGAGGCTCCCTCGCCTCCGCCGTCGGCGGTTTTCGCGGCGCGCTACTGGGCGCCGAGCTCGACGCGCTCGTGCCGGTCCGCGCGGGCAGCCGATAAGACCACCAGCGTCGGGTTGGGCAGCGATTGCTCGAACCCGGCGACCGTTCCCGGGGCACTCCACGTCGATCCGGCGAGGGGGTCGGCTGGCCGTGACATGATGTCGATGTCCACGATGACTCAGACCATTCCTCCGGCGGAAGTCGTCTCCCTGCAATCGCTGATCACGCCCACAGCGCAGGGGATCGCGAGTCGCATTCTGGCGAAAGCCTCAGGGGGCAGTGTCACGCTGTTCGCCTTCGATGAAGGGCAGGGACTCACCGAACACACGTCGCCGTTCGATGCCCTCGTAATGGTGCTCGAGGGATCGCTCACCCTGACCATCGGCGGCGTTCCCGTTCATGCCACGGCAGGAGCTCTCGTCCGTATGCCTGCCGGCGTTCCGCATGCGCTTGAGGCACCCGCGGCGTGTCGGATGTTGCTCATCATGCTACGTGACGTCACGGCTTCGTGACGGTGCTTGCCCGCTCGGACGTGTCTTACCAATTCACTGCCCCAAAACGGCTACCCCTACTGAGGTAAGTGTAGAAAAGCCCGACCGAGCCGCGCGACTGCACGACGTTGCCGACGTCGGGATACGACGCCGCGCGCCGCGACCAGACATACCTCGCCGACATGGCCTGATGCGTGTGAAACCGGACCGTGAAGAGCGCGTCCGCGCGCATGACGTTTTCGGTGTGCGGGCGCCGTCATGCGCATTGAGTCTGTGGAGCGTCAGGCAGCGCGTCGAACGCTTTGAGCGTCGTCCACCGCAGGGCCTGGCCCTGGAGGCGCTGGTCCGAATTGTGCCGGAGGGGCGGCTCAGGGCGGCACGTGGGGAACCGATGCGCGAGGCGGCGTGCTGCGAACGAGGCCGTGCGGCAGGCGACCGACCGCGCCTTCTCAGACGCGGGACAGGAACTGGATCAGCAGGGCGCTCAGCGCGTCGCCGTGTGTGGCCGTCAATCCGTGCGGGGCACCGGGGAGGACTTCGAGCCGGCTGCCGGTGATGAGAGCGGAGGAACGCTCTGCTGATACCCCGATCGGAACGATACGGTCGGCGTCGCCGTGCACGACGAGGGTCGGCACCGTGATGGCCGCCAGATCCTGGCGGAAGTCGGTGGTGCCGAACGCCGTAATGCACTGCTGGGTGGCGACGGGCGACGCCCCCCAGGCAATCGCTTTCGCATATGCGACCACGTCGCCCGAGAGGTCGCGTCCGGCGGCGTCGAGGTTGTAGAAATCCCTCATGAACTGCTCGAGGAACCCGATCCGGTTGGCCTTGACGGCCGACAGCATGCCGTCGAAGACACTGCCGTCGATGCCGTCAGGATTGTCGGGGGTCTTGAGCAGGAAGGGCGGCACGGCGGCGACCAGCACGGCAGCTGTGACGTGCACATCATCGGTGTATCGCGAGAGGTACCGCACCACTTCGCCCCCGCCCATCGAAAAGCCGACGAGGACGGCATCCTTCAGCGCCAGGTTGCGAATCAGGTCGTTCAGATCCGACGCCAGCGTGTCGTAGTCGTACCCCTCGTTCGGACGCCCGGACTCACCGAAGCCTCGCCGGTCGTAGGCCACGCACCGGTATCCGGCGTCGGTCAGGGTATTCACTTGGCCTTCCCACATCCGGTGACTGAGCGGCCAGCCGTGGATCAGGACGACAGGACGACCATGCGGGCCGACGTCCTCGTAGTGAATGACGGTTCCGGGCGTGGAGGTCGTGGAAAAGGTGGGCATCCGCTATCGTGACAACTCCCGGTCCGGTTCGCAACCACCGCCGAGGCAGGCCATCCTCACGCGTACGCGACGAAGTCGCAATGGTGCATCTGTCGCCCTCGATGGGATGCGCATCATAGCGCACCTCTCCCGCCCCTGCCGTCGCGCTGCTTGGACCGAACCCGGTCAGCCTGCGTACATCGCCCGAAGCGCGACAAATGCGAGGATGATCACGACGACCACCAGTGCGATCCGCGCCATGCCCATCATGCTCGTGTGGGCGATGTGCCGTGTCCCCTTCGGCTTGATGCCGGTGACGGCAGCCGCGGCCGTCACGAGTGTCGCCACAACGATCCAGAACGGCCAAGTCATATCGCGTATCTCCTGCCACAGTATGCGAGTGGCAAGTGGCGAACGCTGTCAGCTTCTGTACATCTCGCCACACGTAGCGCGCTTCCAAGAGCTGCGTGACGACGTCATAGAACCCGATCAGAACAACATCAACCAACTTCCAGCTCGTGTGCAGTGACGCGAACGAAAGGAACCGCGCGACTCGAGCGGGTTTGTACGCCTTGGCTTCCTCCGGATTTGGGTGATGCTCAGGCGCGAAGGCCGGCCCATCAACCGGAAGCGTGTGCGGCGACGGACGCGGCGTCCCACTCGGTTTCACGCCTCCCGGGAGACCGACGGAACACGCCCTCTTGAATCGCTTAACGGCCGGCTCTGCGACGAATGTCTGAACGTGCATCAATCCGTCTCTGTGGACGACACCCGGACGAAGATCGAAGCCTGGCGGCTCGATTACAATCAGCGCCGTCCGCACAGCTCGCTCGGGCATCTGACGCCGGCGTTCACCGGCTCCCAAAAAGATGGGTCCGTTTGAGGTGGCGCTGCGACAGGCCATGCTCGATAGCCTTTCTCTCGGTTACAGTTAGCCAGACGTCTGCCATGGAAGGCGAGCAAGTGCCCGTGAGGAGAAGACGCTGAAGGACTCGACAGACACTGGCGCCGTCGATACGCATGGCCTCCCGCCGACACAACTGCTGGAGAGAAATGTCGACCGGATTCAGGGAGCACGCCTGCTCCTGCTCGGTGTGCCGAAGGATCCAAAGGTCGTGTCGCTCTTTCGCCACCAGAGCGGCGTGCTGCAGTCGTTCGACTACGGCGCGCACCTCCTGAATGCGGCGCTCCTGCGCGCCGGCGGTGCCGGCCTGGCGCCGGTGTTCGCCGCCACGTGTGCGCCATCCGAGCCTCGGTTCGACCTCGTCGTCGCCTACTTGCAGAAGGGCAAAGAGGCGAATGATTGCCTGCTCTCGACCGCCGGCAGCGTCGTGTCCCCAGGGGGGCGCGTCATTCTCGTCGGGGAAAATGCGGCCGGCATCCGGTCGTTCGCGGCACGGCTCGAGGAGCGTGTCGGCCCGATCGAGTTCTCGGACGCCGCGCGGCACTGCGTGCTGTACGAGGCCCGGTCCACTGGTATCCGTCCCGAGGTGCGTCTCGAGGCCTGGGAGAAGCGCTTCCACGCGCAGACCAGCAGCGGCGGGGTCGATGTCGTCACCTTGCCGGGCGTCTTCAGCCACGGACGGCTCGACGAAGGGACGGCGTTTCTGCTGCCCCATCTCCCGCCAAGCGTCCACGGCGCGGTGCTCGACTTCGGCTGCGGGTCAGGCGTGATTGGCGCCGTCATCAAGTCACACAGTCCCGGCTGCGAGGTGTCGCTTGTCGACTCCAACGCGTTTGCCCTGCTGGCCGCCGAACGCACCTTCAGCGTGAATGGCCTTGCCGCGCGAGCGATTCGTCCCGTGGACGGCATCGACGGGGTGGGCGACCAAACCTTCGACCTGATTGTCTCGAACCCGCCGTTTCACCAGGGCATCGGCACGGACTACGACGTGGTGGGGCGGTTCCTTCAGCAGTGCGAACAGCGCCTGAACAGCGGCGGTGTCGTGTTGATGGTGGCCAACCGCTTCCTTCCCTACGAGCGGATGATGCCGAAGGCGTTGCAGATGTCGAACGTGGCCGAGAACGCGAAGTACAAGGTGCTCAAGGGCAGGTTGGCCCCGGCTCCTCGCCGAGCACGTCCGCGGGACTGACGGCACGATACCCACCAAGGGGCAGGTCGTCCGGCAGGACAAGGTGGCCGAAGCTGACCCTGCAGAGGGCCAGGACGTGGCTGTCCAGTGCCGCGAAGATCCGTCTCACCTCGTGGTAGGCACCACCCGTAATCGTGATGGAGGCGTACAGCGTCGCTTCGTTACAGCGAGCGAGGCTTGGGTGGGCGCTCTCGCCATCAATCTCACGCACCTCCGCGATGTGGGGCTGGTGGCCATCGTCTAGCGTGAATCCGGGCGGCGGCTGCACGAAGGGCTGGGCGAGCGCCGCCTGGTAGGTGCGCGGCACCTTCCGCTTGGGATGGGTGAGCCGCTGCAGCACCTGTCCGTCCGTGGTCCACAGCAGCAGGCCGCTGGTGTCGAGGTCGAGGCGCCCGACGGGACGCAGTTCACTCAGCAGCGGAGCCCCGGCCAGCAGATCGTAGGCAACATCATGCTGCCGGTCCCTGAGCGCCGTGACGCATCCGAGCGGCTTGTTCTGCAGCACGTGTGACGAGTCGTAGAGCACCACGACCTGCTCGCCAACGTGCACCGTCAGCGGCAGCGCTGCCGGTTCGATCCAGTCATCGAGGGCCTCGCCCGACGGACTGCTTATGGCGCCGGACCTGAGCAGCCGTTTGACGTCGCCCCTGGAGTAGTGGGTATTCCTGGCGAGCAATTGATCGAGGCGAGGCATGGGGTCAGCTCGCGGGCCGGGCGTCCAGGTATTGTGCCGCTCCACCCGTGTTGAAGGGCACCACGGACTCGTGCGGCTTGAACATGCCGTGCTCGTGCATTGAAATGGAGTCTATTCGATGAGACGCAGAAGAAGATCGTTCCGGCCGCGACCTACGCCAAGATCAAGGATCTGGTGATCGCCAAGCAGCCGTAGCGGCCTGTCGATCCGGCCGGACCGCGACGAATCCTTGAGCCAGTCAAGGGCACTTACGTGGGAAGATCGGTCTACCTCATGACTGAGCGCCCTTCTCATAACAACTCGACGCGGTGGCTGTGGGCCGGCGGTGTTTCGCTGATTGGCGCTCTGCTTGGCGCTCCGATGGCCGCGCCCACGCGGCTGGCGGCGCAGGCCGCCAGCGACCTGTCCGGCACATGGACGCTCGACCGTGACGCGAGCCAGTTTCCGCGCGAGATCGGCTTCGACGCCGACTTCCTTAGGATTCCGAGCGGAGACAGCAGCCGATCCGGCGGTGGCCGCGGACGTCGCGGCGGTGATGACGGAAGTGCAGGTGGAGGTGGCGGCCTTCAGCCGGCGCGCAGGCCCCAGGGGGAAAGCTTCGACGACGCGCAACGTCGGCAGCGGCTGACCGACGAAGTAAGGACGCCGCCGGCCCGCCTCACGATCAGCGAGACACCTGACGTGGTGACGTTCAGCGACGATTCTGGCAATGTGCGCAGCGTGCACCCGAACGGCCCGGCCGAGACGCTGAGCATCGGTGGTACCCCGGTGCTGACCGTGGCGCATCGCGAAGGCCGGAAGCTGATCGTGCTGTATTCGGTCGTCGACCAGCGCCAGATCCGCTACACGTACGCCCACCCTGAGGGCAATGCCCTGCTCGAGGTGGACGTCGAGTTCCTCGAACGCAACAGGCCAATGAACACCGTCAGGCGCGTCTACAAAACGTTCGTTCCCTCCGCGACGACCGCCGTCGCTGCCATTCCGGGCGGGTCCGCGCCAGGTCCGGCTCAGGCCGCGGCCACCGCGCCAAGGACGGCAGTGCCGCGTGCCGGCTCCGAGTTCACTGGGCTGAAGCGCGTCGGCATCGTCGTGGAGGAGCTGAGCACGCAAGCGATCGCCTGCGGACTGAAGCGTGAGACGCTCGAGGCTGCAGCCGCGAAGCCGTTCACGGATGCTGGCCTGAAGACTTCCATCAACTCGGACGAAGACACCTACGTTCACGTGACGGTGATGACATCGAGCCTGCCGACCGGCATGTGCATCACCCGGTACGACTGGTCGCTCTATTCGATGGCCGACGCGACTCTGTCGCATCAACGCACGTCGCTCTTGGCGCAGGTGCTGCTTGCGCACAAGGGCGGACTGACCGGGAGCATGCCCGCCGTGCACGGGGCCGATGTCATCCGGGGCGTGACCGACGGACTGATGCAGGTCGCCGGCATCATCCGCGATGCGAACAAGTAACGCCGGGGCCTGGCTACGGGAGGCCGACGCTGGGTGTTAGCCGCGCTCCTGCGCGAACTCGAAAGAGACACGTCCTTCCTAATTCGACCAGTTCGGCGGCGCGTTGTTGCCGACGCGTGTGAGCGGCTTGAGATCGCGGCCGTCACGCGCGGACGTGAAGGTCTGCTCCTCGCCCACGCGTGTGGCACACTCAGGACCATTCGCGATCGAGGTGAGATGTGAGCGGCCGCACGATGGTCAACGGTGTACGGAAGGCGGTGACTCGCTGTCGCTGGTGTGGTGATGACCCGCTCTACGTGGCGTATCACGACGACGAGTGGGGCGTGCCGGTGCATGACGATCGGCGGCTGTTCGAAATGCTCGTGCTGGAAGGCGCGCAGGCCGGGTTATCGTGGCTGACGATTTTGCGCAAGCGAGAGGCCTATCGCAGAGCATTCGACCACTTCGACGCCAGAAAGATTGCCGACTACAAGGCGCCGAAGTTGAGAGCGCTCATGAATGACGCCGGCATTGTGCGCAATCGGCTAAAGATCGAAGGCACGGTGAAAAACGCGAAGGCGTTCCTGGCTGTGCAGCAGGAATGTGGCAGTTTCGATCAGTTCATCTGGCAGTTTGTCGGTGGCGCGGCGATCGTCAATCGGCTGAAGCCAGGGGACAGCATCGCCGCCACCACACCCGAGTCGGACGCGATGAGCAAATCGCTCAAGAAGCGCGGGTTCACATTCGTCGGGTCAACGATTTGCTACGCGTTCATGCAGGCGACCGGCATGGTGAACGATCATGTGATTGGGTGCGTGGCCAGACGGATCTAGGTCACGCCATCAACGTGAGGGCTGAGAGAGCAAATGACAGAACACATCGCACAGAACCGAAGTCAAGTGTTGGCGGCCAAGCGCTGGATGGACGACGAGCAAGGCATGGAGCGGGCGAGCCTCGGCCCCGCCGAGTACGTCGCCTACCGGATGAAGATATCTCCGCGTGACGCCGAGGCGCTGGTGAAGGCCGTGTATGCCCTCGAAGGGCAGCGTGAGTAGGCGAGAGGGGTTGCGTTGAAGGCGGCGGGAACCGGCCACGCCCATGACCCGGAGGGCTACTCAGTCAGGCGTTGGTTGGCTGATAGAGCGCGTTCCTCCCTGCAAGTGTGATCGTCGAGTTGCCCAAGTTCGAGAGAGCGTCCACCCTCTAGCCACACGGTCCTCGACTGCTACACTGCTCGCGCTATGCCTGACAACACACCGCAAGGCGGCATCGGGAGAACGGCCTTCTCGGGACTACTGCTCATCGTCATGGGCTGCGGATTTGAGGCGTGCTTCGCGCCGGCGGTACAGGTGTCGTGCCCGGCACGCACGGCGGCCGCGCCCGATTGCGATCTCCGCTCGCTCATTGCTTTTGATCGGGTGACGATTCGCCATACGTCCCTGCCGGCGCTGCAACCGATCGGCGAAATCGAGCTGACCAGAAAGGCCAGAAGCAAGAGCACTGAGATGCTCTACTTCGACACGGCAGCAGGACGCGTGAGCGCCATGAGCTGGGCGAGCCAGGGCAATCACCTGTCGTTGCAAAAGGACCTTCAAGAACCCCTCCGTGCGTATTTTGCAGACGCGCAGGCACCGGCGATCGAGGTGACGATGCGGCCAACCCGGTGGATCGAC
Organism: Vicinamibacterales bacterium; assembly: GCA_040081555.1. Taxonomy (GTDB): domain Bacteria; phylum Acidobacteriota; class Vicinamibacteria; order Vicinamibacterales; family CAVVIG01; genus CADEEX01. The sequence goes on along the minus strand of JBEBGG010000099.1, from coordinate 2,862 downwards.
CCGGGAGGAAACGCCGCCAATCGCTTGGTCCGCAAGTTTCACCCCGCAACGCTCGTCGCCAACGTGCTCGTCGTCGGAGGGTTGCTGTTCTGGATTTGGTTACCGGTGCAGGCGGCCATGGCCATCGCGCGGAGGACTCGTGCGTAGCGCGTCGTTGGTGTGTGCTGGTGTCGTCACTCTGTCCCTCACCGCCTGCGTCACGACGGGCGAAGACGAGTATGCCTTCTGCGACGCGCTCTTGCGTCATGACGCTGCCGCGGCGCAGGCGATGTTTGACACTGGCCAGATCGATATGACCGCTGACGGCGGTGGTCGGTGCGTGCCGGCGCTGATGCTGTTCGACCGCGCCAAGGACACCTGGCCGGCGGTCATCCCCATGGCCGTGGCGGTGGCCAAGCAGGAGGGCGTTGCCAATCACTGCTGGGCCGTCAGAGACCAACGCTGCGCCATCAACGCCGTGGCGGAAAATGGCGCACAGCCGCTGGTCCTGCGCGCGCTGCTCGACAGCGGCGTTGACCTGAAGACACATCGATCCCGACTCGCGCTCATCGACATCGTCATGACCGGTTCGGTCGAGACCTTAACCATGATGATCGATGCAGGCGCCGACAAGGACGATGCCCTGGTGAGTGCCGTCGCACACGCCAAGCCGGGGATGATCGTCTACCTTGAAGGGAAGGGCGCCGTGGAGAAAGTCCATCCGTTGCTGCTGGCGGCGCGCACCGGAGATGTCGCGACCGTCGACCGGCAGATTGCGGCGAAAGCCAACCTCGAGATGACCGACGGCGGCGAGCGCACAGCGCTGATGCGCGCGGCGATGTTCAACCGCGCCGAAGTCATCACACGGCTGGCTCGAGCCGGCGCCACGCTGAACACACGCCTTGAATTCGAGACCGCCGTACACATGGCCGCGCGCGACAATCATGTCGATGCCATCAAGGCACTGGCCGCCGCAGGCGCGGATCTGAATGCGCGCGCGCCGGACCAGGACACGCCGGTGATGGTGACGGTGGAGCGTGGACAGGTGCAGGCCCTGGCCGCCCTCGTCGACGCGAAGGCCGACGTCAATCTCGGGAATCCAGGGGGCACGACGCCGATCGGACGCGCGATAGGCCTCGGCAACCTGGCCCTGGTCAAGCAGCTGCTTCGAGGGGGGGCGCGCGTCAACGAGCACGGCGGCACCACCTGGCGGCCATCGCTGCATGTCACGTTGGACAATTGCGGACTCCCGCCAGAAGGTCCGGGCGAGAACGACAACTTCCGGTTGAACATGCTCAAGACGCTGGTCGCGGCCGGCGCCGATCGCACGGCGACCAATGAAAAGGGCGAGACCGCCTTACAGGCGATGACGCGGCTGCGCGCCGAAGCCGAGCCGTTCGAGCCGACTGACCCACAGGGTTTCAGGAAAGCGTGCTTCCAGGCGAAACTCGACTACCTGCGAACGCTGCGCTGAGAGCGAGGCCGCCCTTCGACTCAGAAGAGCGCTTAGCCTTCCAATCGCTTTCTCTACTCAGGGCACTCAGTCGAACTCACGCTGCGCGCAAGTCGAATGGTGGAGGCGGCGGGAGTCGAACCCGCGTCCGAAGATACGTCCCCGCAGGCGTCTACATGCGTAGCCACTCTTGAAAGTTTCGCGCCCGCCGTCTAAGAGCGACACAAACCGGCGGAGCTAGCCCCGAAAAATCTTGCCGCCATCGTCCGAGACAGCCGGGTGGCGACCAGCCTGCTTAATGACATCTGGCCCCCAACCACCAGGCGAGGTCAGGGCAGACGCTCACAGCTTATTAAGCTGCGAGAGCGTACTGAGTATCCGCAGTTAAGGGATATTCCATCAGATTTACGAGTTAATGGAGCTCGGCATGCATCCCACGATTCTTTATCCCCGTCGAAGCCGTATCGCCCCCATGTGTGGACGCCGACAAGTACGAAGAGTAAGCGCGCGAATGAGTCCTTATTCTACGCGAAGGGCGGGGCAAATCGCTGTACCTCTTGGACTTGGCTTGCTATAATTTTGCAGGACGTCTGATGAGTGTTGAACAGCAGCTGCGCCCGGCATTCGACAACCTCGCGGCCAGGCTTCGGCGCGACATAGAGCGCCATCTGGATGCCGCTGTGCAAGAGCTGGCCGAACATGCGGACCGCGAGGCCCAGGCCGCTGACGCCCAGCGAGACGCGGCGCTTGCCGAGGCGGTCCGCGCCGCGCGTGAGGCGGCAGCGCAGGATGCCCAGGCGCAGCACCAGGCCGTCGTTGACCAGCATCTCGCGGCGCAGTCGGAGACCAGCGCCAGGCATCGTGCCGAGCTGCTCGAGGCTGAAGCCAGGCACCGCGACACGCTCGATTCCGCTCAGGCACAACATCGCGACGCCCTTGAAGCGCTTGCCGCCCGTTACGCAGAGTCAGTGAGCCAGTCGACGCAGCAACTGCGGGCGCAGGCTGAGGAACATCGGACGCTGTTCGAGGAGATGACGCGCGAGCAAGAGACGCAGCTGGCTCGTGCCATTGAGGAGACCGAACGTCGCCTCATCGCGAGTCTCCAGGCCGCTGACCTTTCTGCGAACCACCGATTGGTTGAGTCCTTCCGCGCCATCGACATGGCGGACTCGTTGTCTGACATTCTGAATGTACTGGCCAGCGCGGTGAGCGCCGAGGCCGCGCGTTCCGCCATCTTCCTTGCCGGTCAAGCGCAGGTGAAGAGTTGGCGCACGCACGGCTTCAGCGGCGACCACGCCTCGTTGATCGAAATGCCGATGGCTGACGCCGGTATTGTGGCTGCCGCGCTTGAATCGAAAGCTCCCGCATCCACCGGAGGCGACGGTGGCGACGATGCGGGTGGTCAGGCGCCAGTGTTTGCCGCCCTGCCA
>JBEBGG010000013.1:0-42946 GCA_040081555.1 Vicinamibacterales bacterium | reverse complement strand
GCGAAGCCCTGAGCGGCTTCCCTACCCGGCTGTTGAGGAGGACCATGTCCTTCGTGAAGCGGCCCGAGCACACGCGGACAAACGCCACGCGGTCGCGGTGGCGCGGGTCCATGTTCGCCTGAATCTTGAACACAAAGCCGGTGAAGCGGTCGTCGGTCGGATTGACGATGCCGGAATCGGTCTCACGCGGCCGCGGCGACGGCGCCAGCTCGAGAATCGACTGCAAGAACGGTTCGAGTCCGAAGTTATTGAGTGCGCTGCCGAAGAACACCGGTGTCTGTCGTCCTGCCAGGTACTCGGGGATATCGAACGTCGTCCCGGCGACGCGGAGCAAATCGAGCGACTCGCGCAGCTTGGCGAGGGCGTCCGCGCCAAGCGCTTCAAGCGCCCACGGATCGTCGAGTGACGACATGTCAACCGGCGCCCGGTGTTGCCCCTGCGCCTCACGCTCATAGAGCAGCAGGTTCTGACGTTGAATGTCGTAGACACCACGAAACGTATCGTGGCTGCCGATGGGCCAGTTCACCGGCGCGGCCTTGATCCCGAGGACATGCTCGAGTTCATCGAGCAACTCCATTGGGTCGCGCGAAGGATGATCGAGCTTGTTGACGAAGGTCAGGATGGGCAGCCGATGCCGCTTGGACACCTCGAACAGTTTGCGCGTCTGCTCTTCTACACCCTTGGCCGCGTCGAGCACCATGACTACACTGTCGGCGGCGACCAGAGCGCGATAGGTATCCTCGCTGAAGTCCTTGTGGCCCGGCGTGTCGATGAGCGAGATGCGGCGGCCCTGCAGCTCGAACTCGAGCGCAGCGGATGTCATCGAAATGCCGCGCTCCTGCTCCAGCTGCATCCAGTCAGACGTGGCGTGGCGCCGGGTCTTGCGGGCACGCACCGCGCCTGCCAACTCGATGGCCCCGGAATACAGCAGGAGTTTCTCGGTGAGCGTCGTCTTGCCCGCGTCCGGGTGCGAGATGATGGCGAACGTCCGTCGACGGAGGACTTCGCGTTCGATCTCAGTGCTGACTGGTGACGAACTCGTGGAATTGATCGACATCACGGTCCCTTACGTTCTCACGGACGGTTTGAGTTTGGCGAACGCAGCGCCCATGGACGTGGCCGGCGCGGCGAGCGGATCTCGCCGCGTAGGGCTGGTTGCGCTGGCGGCAGGACTCACAGGGCGCGACTGGCGTCGGTCGCCGGCCAGCGGCCGGTCACCAACGGAGGGTTGAGGAGCGTCCGTCTTCATCGTCAGTGCAATCCGCTTGCGCTTGAGATCGACTTCAACCACCCTCACCTTGACGATGTCACCTGCCTTGACGACATCGCGCGGGTCCTTGACGAAGCGATCGGCCAGCTGTGACACGTGGACCAGGCCGTCTTGATGCACGCCCACGTCGACAAACGCGCCGAAGTTGGCGACGTTGGTCACGACCCCCTCGAGCAACATCCCTGGCGCGAGATCAGCCAGGTCGTTCACACCCTCCTTGAACCGCGCCGCCTTGAACTCCGGACGGGGATCGCGTCCAGGCTTCTCGAGCTCCGCGATGATGTCCATCACCGTCGGCACACCGAACATCTCGTCGGCGAACGCGCGCGGATCGAGCGCCTTCAGCACCCCGCTCTTCCCCATCAACTCCCGCACCGGCAGGCCCGTGCTCCTCACGATGCGCTCCACCACGGGATAGGCCTCGGGGTGGACGGCGGAGGCATCAAGCGGATTGTCGCCGCTCGGAATGCGCAGGAAGCCGGCGGCCTGCAAAAACGTCCGGTCGCCGAGACGAGGCACTTTCAGAATCTGCCGGCGCTCCCGGAAGGGCCCGTGGGCATCTCGAAACGCGACGATATTCCTGGCGGTGCTCTCGGTCAGGCCGGAGATCCTCGCCAAAAGCGGCACGGATGCCGTGTTGACGTCTGCCCCAACGGCGTTGACGCAGTCCTCAACGACCGCGTCCAGCTTCTTGGCCAGCAATACCTGGCTCACGTCGTGCTGATACTGGCCGACGCCGATCGCTTTGGGATCGATGCGGACCAGTTCGGCCAGAGGGTCCTGTAGCCGTCGCGCGATCGACACGGCACCGCGCAGTGTCACGTCGAGGTCCGGAAACTCCTGCGCCGCGCGCTCGGACGCCGAATACACCGACGCCCCCGCTTCAGACACAATCGCCCTTGTGAGCGCCAACTCTGGGTGACGCGCCATGAGGTCGGCCACGACCTGATCGGTCTCGCGAGAGGCGGTCCCATTCCCAATGGAGACGAGCTCCACTTTGTGACGGGCCGCCAGCGCCGCCAACGTGCGCAAGGTGCCCTCGAGGTCGTGCTTTGGCGCATGCGGATAGACCGTGCTGGTCTCGAGGACCCGGCCCGTACCGTCGACCACCGCCACCTTCACGCCGGTACGGATGCCTGGGTCCAGACCCATCGTGACGCGCTGCCCTGCCGGCGGCGCCAACAGCAGATCATGCAAGTTGTGACCAAAGACGCTGATGGCTTCGAGTTCGGCCGCCTCGCGCAGACGGCGCTCCGTGTCAACCTCGAGCGTCGGCAACAGCCGCACCTTCCACGCGAGTCGTACCGACTCGATCAACCAGTTGTCGGCAGGCCGGCCTTGACGCTCGATGCCGTGGCGCGCGGCGATCCGCCGCTCGGGCTCGGATGGTCCAACGGCACCCTCGGGCGCCGGCAACACGACCGCCAGCCGAAGCACGCCCTCGTCTCGTCCACGCAGTAGCGCCAGTGTCCGATGCGAGGGAACCTTATGTACCAGCTCGCTGGCCTTGAAGTAGTCCGAGAACTTGGCTCCCTCCTCTTCCTTGCCAGGGACCACCGTGGAGGTCCATTCGCCGCTCGTCCACATGAGTTCGCGAAGCCCGCCCACCAGATCGGCGTCCTCAGCGAAGCGGTCGATCAGAATCCAACGTGCCCCCTCAAGGGCCGCGGCTGCATCCGCGATCCCCTTCTCCGCGTCGACGTAGGCAAGGGCCGTCTGGTCTGGCACAAGACCGGGCTGTGTGAGCAGCGCCAACGCCAGGGGCTCCAGTCCGGCCTCTCTTGCGATTTGTGCTCTGGTCCGGCGCTTCGGCTTGAACGGCAGGTACAGATCTTCAAGGCGGGCCTTGCTGTCGGCGGCAGCGATTGTTGCCGCAAGCTCTGGCGTCAGGGCTCCCTGCTCTTGAATGCTCTGCAAGACGGCGGCACGACGGTCCTCGAGCTCCCGGAGATAGGTGAGCCGCTCAGACAGCGCGCGCAACTGCGTGTCGTCGAGCCCTCCTGTCGTCTCCTTCCGGTAACGGGCAATGAATGGCACGGTGGCGTCGTCGTCGAGCAGCGCGACCGTGGCCGCCACCTGCTCGACGCGGACGCCGAGCTCCTCAGCAATGCGTGAATTGATCGTCACAAACTCCCAATTATGACAGGTGCGAGGCGCGTGATGCTACGCTGTGACACGTGAGTGACCCTCGGCAGGACGGCGGCGCCAGCGTCAAGGAACGGACCGACACGAAGGAACGCGAACCAACGTTGTATCAGGTCGTCCTGCTCAACGACGACTACTCGACCATGGACTTTGTGATTCGGGTGCTCGAAGAGGTGTTTCAGAAGTCGCCGGCCGAAGCGTATCGCATCATGATGCAGGTCCACGTGAACGGTCGCGGCCAGGCCGGCGTCTATACATACGAGATCGCGGAGACCAAGGCCGAGAAGGTCGCCACCATGGCGCACGAGGCGGGCTATCCGCTGCGCGCCACAGTCGAAGAAGCATAGGAGTCGCGTTCGTGTTTTCTGCCTCAGTCGAAGCCGTCCTGCATATCGCGTTTCGCGAAGCGGTCTCCCGCCGTCACGCCTACCTGACGCTCGAGCATCTGCTCTTTGCGCTGGCGCATGATGCTGACGCCGAACGCATTCTCGACGCCTGCGGAGTGGATCTTGCCGACCTGCGCCGCAAGCTCACCACCTACTTCGATGAGTCGATCGAGCGGTTCGGTCGAGGCCAGGCGCGGGAGCCCGAGCAAACGGCGGCCTTCCGCCGCGTCCTCCAGACCGCGGTGCTGCACGTCCAGAGTGCACAGCGGGAAGAGGCGCAAGTCGGGGACCTGCTCGCCGCACTCATCCAACAGCCGAAGTCGTTTGCGGCAGAACTGCTGGCCACATACGGTGTGACGCGGCTGACAATTCTCGAATACATCTCCCACGGGATTCGCAGGACGCCCCTGCCTGGCGGGCCGTCTGAGAATCCGAATGGTACCGACCCCGGCGAACACGAGGCCACCGGACCCTCACGCGATCCTCTAACCGCGTACTGCGTCAACCTGACGCAGCGTGCCAGAGAGGGCAAGCTCGATCCATTGATTGGGCGCGGCAACGAGCTCCAGAGAACCATCGAAGTGCTCTGCCGCCGCCGCAAGAACAATCCGGTCTTTGTGGGTGAAGCCGGCGTTGGCAAGACGGCCATGGCCGAGGGGCTCGCGGCAAGACTCCTTGCTGACGATGCGCCGGAGTCACTCAAGGAGGCCGAAGTCTTCTCGCTCGATACCGGAGCGTTGCTGGCAGGCACGCGCTTTCGTGGCGATTTCGAGGAGCGATTCAAGGCCGTGGTCGACGCCCTCAAGGGTCGGCCCAAGGCCATTCTCTTCATCGACGAAATCCATTCGGCCGTCGGCGCCGGCGCGATCACCGGCGGCACCATGGACATGGCGACGCTCATGAAGCCGCTCCTGACGACAGGCGAGGTGCGGGTGATCGGGTCGACCACCTTCGAAGAGTTCAAACACATCGAGAAGGATCGCGCGCTCGCCCGCCGTCTGCAGAAGATCACGATCGACGAGCCGAGCGTCGAGGAGACTGTCCAGATCCTCGCCGGCTTGCGCAGTCGTTACGCAGAGCATCACGGCGTGGCCTACACGGATGCGGCGCTCAAGGCCGCCGCCACACTCGCGTCGCGCCACCTGCGCGACTACAAGCTGCCCGACAGCGCCATCGACCTACTGGACGAGGCAGGTGCGGTCACACGCCTTCGCGTTGGTGCCCCCGGGGCGACGATCGACGCCGCCGACATCGAGCCGATCGTGGCTCGGATGGCGCGCATCCCGGCGCGGCAGGCGTCGGCCTCTGACCGCGAGCGCCTGCGGGGCCTGGAGGAATCACTCGAGCGCGTCGTCTTTGGACAGCATGAGGCGGTGCACCTTGTGGCCCAGGCCATCAAGCGAGCGCGTGCCGGACTCGGTCAGCCGGAACGGCCAGCCGGCTGCTTCCTCTTCACCGGACCCACAGGTGTCGGCAAGACCGAGCTCGCCAAGCAACTGGCGCTGCAGCTGGGCAACGAGTTCATCCGCTTCGACATGAGCGAATACATGGAGAAGCACGCGGTGGCGCGCCTGATTGGCGCCCCACCCGGCTACGTCGGCTTCGAACAGGGTGGATTACTCGTCGATGCGGTGCGCACGCATCCCTACTCCGTGCTGCTGCTCGACGAAATCGAGAAGGCCCATCCTGATATCTACAACATTCTCCTGCAGGTGATGGACCATTCGACCCTCACGGACAACACCGGCAGGAAGGCCGACTTCCGCAACGTCGTGCTCATCCTCACCTCCAACGCCGGCTCTCGCGAGATGAGCGCTCACACCATCGGATTTGCCGAAGGGGCACTCCCACCCAAGGGCGGCGCCGACCTCAGGCCGTCGTCGATCAGCAAGTCGAAGGCGGCGATCGAGCGTGTGTTTAGTCCGGAGTTCCGCAATCGCCTGGATGCCATCGTGACGTTCAGGGCGCTGACACCGGCGGCCATGGAAACGATCGTTGAGAAGTTCGTCCTGCAGCTCGAGGCGCAGCTTGCCGAACGCAAGGTTGCTATTACGCTCACACCTGAGGCGCGCACTTGGCTCGGCGCCAAGGGCTACGACGCCGTGATGGGCGCCCGCCCCCTCGCTCGCGTGATTCAAAGAGAGGTCCGTGATCCGCTCACCGACGAGATCCTGTTCGGCAAGCTCGAACACGGCGGAACCGTCACGATCGGCGTCGCCGACAACGCGCTGACGTTCGATTACGAGCCACGATCCGCCTAATCCATCCCCAGACCACCACGCTCGACCGTGGCCGGACTAGCATTGAGCGATGCGCGCTTGCGGCCCCCTCCTCGTCGTGGCACTCCTCGTCCTGCCGCTCACCGGAGCGGCCTGTGCGCGCGTCCACCCGGAGACATTCGCGCCGCTCGCTCAGACGGGCCAGTCGATCGTCGTTGCCCTCACCGATCGCCCAACGCTGCCACGCTTCCGGCCGCTACGACAGGCCTTCGGCTCGGCGCTGGCTGAGGCGCGCCCCAAAGCGCGCTCATCCACCGAGCACCGCATGCTCAATGCCTATGAGGCCGTCGATGAGCGTCTCAGTGAAATGTTGGCCGTATGGGAAGGACTGAACGCTCGCCAGGAGGAACGGCTGCCGGTAACGCGACCGCTGGGCGCGCAGCTGAAGGCCCGATACGACCTGGCCGTGAACACCAATGAGCCGGTCAGCATCTACGCCACCGAAGCGCTGGTGGCCCTGAGAGACGACATCAAGGAGCGACTCGGCCACGCATCGGGGAAGGTCCGCGTCGGCGACGCCTCCCACGCGAAGTAATCGAACAGGCCAGTAAAGGGCCGCCCCGCCTCGCCGATTAACGTGGCGGCGCACCGTGACTTACCCCATCCCTGCTTTCATCGTTGCTGTCTGCATTGGCATCGCCCTGCACGACATATTGCAGCGAAAGCGGGCGATCTTGCGCAACTTCCCGATCGTCGGACATTTGCGCTACCTCCTGGAGTCGATCGGACCGGAGCTGCGCCAGTACATCGTGGCCGGCAACAGCGAAGAGCGCCCGTTCAGTCGCGGACAGCGACGCTGGGTGTACGCCTCTTCCAAGCAGCAGAACAACTACTTCGCCTTCGGCTCAGAGAACGATCAGGAAGCGTCGCCCAATTACACGATCATCAAGCACGCCGCGTTTCCGCTGAACTCGCCCCATGTCGGTGAGGCCACCTACGATCCGACCTACGCCATTGCGTGCGAGAAGGTGCTCGGCGAGTATTCTGGGAGGCGCAAGGCATTCCGACCGGCCTCGGTCATCAACATCTCGGGCATGAGCTTCGGTGCACTGAGCGGTGCCGCCGTAGAGGCCCTGAACCGTGGCGCAGCCAGGGCGCAGTGCCTTCAGAACACCGGCGAAGGCGGCCTCTCACCCCATCATCTTCATGGTGGCGACCTCACCTATCAGATCGGCACCGGCTACTTCGGGTGTCGCGAGGAGAACGGCCAGTTCAGCCTCACACGACTGATGGAACTGGTGGACGCCAATAGCAGCGTGAGGGCCATCGAGATCAAGTTGAGCCAAGGCGCCAAGCCCGGTGCCGGCGGCGTGCTTCCGAAGGCAAAGCTCACCGCGGAGATTGCCGGGATCCGCGGAGTGCCGCTCGACAAGGACTGCGTGAGCCCGTCCAGACACACCGCGTTTAGTGACGCCGATTCGTTGCTCGATTTCGTCGAGTCGATCGCCGCGGCCACTGGCCTACCTGTCGGCATCAAGTCGGCTGTCGGGCAGCTCGATTTCTGGCACGACCTCGCCCGGCTGTGCGAGACCACCGGACGACAAGTGGACTTTGTGACGATCGACGGTGGCGAAGGCGGCACCGGCGCAGCGCCACTCGTGTTCGCGGACCGCGTCGGACTCCCCTTCAAGCTTGGGTTCAGTCAAGTGCAGCGCGTGTTTGCCGAACGCGGACTCCACGATCGAATGGTGTTCATCGGCTCAGGGAAGCTTGGCTTTCCCGACACCGCCTTGGTGGGTTTTGCGCTCGGCGCCGACCTCATCAACGTCGGACGCGAGGCGCTGCTGTCGGCGGGTTGCATCCAGGCGCTCAAGTGCCACACCAACAGGTGCCCGGCCGGCATCACGACGCAAAGCCGGTGGCTCAGCCGCGGCCTCGATCCGCAGCTGAAGTCCGAGCGGGTGGCAAACTACATCATCACCCTCCGCAAGGAGCTGCTGGCGTTGGCACGGGCCGCCGGCGTCCCGCACCCGGCGCAGGTGTCGGCGCGCCACATCGAGATTGTCAACGATCACTTTGGTACGCAGACGCTGGCAGAAGTGCTCGGTGGCCGTGGCCGCGGCGTGGCCGTCGGTCAGGAGGCACCGGCCTTCGCGCGGCAGTCGGTGGTGGTATCACGCCCCCTCGCGTTCAAGCGCCCCTGACCCCCTGTGCAATCCGCGGCACCTCACTAGTCCTCCTGGATCTGCGACGCGCTGACACCGTAGAATCTTCGGGTCCGGTGCGAGCGTCTCGATACTCAATCGTCGTCGGCCTCGCCGCCCTCATGGCGGCGTGTTCACCCGGCACGCCGCCGGCGCAGGGTGACGCCGCGCCCACAACCGCACAAGCGACCGCTGCGACGCCATCATCGTCTCCAGACCAACCGCTCACCTCGGCACCGATTCCCACGGCCAATACTTCCCTGCCTCTCGCGACGGTGCCGGCACAGGCTGCGCCAACACTCATCAGACCCCGCAGCCCTGAGGAGCTGCTGCGCAGCGAAGTCGCGTCGTGGAGCAAGGTGCCGTATCGCGACAATGGTGCGACGCGCAGCGGCATCGGCAACGCGCAGTTCGTGCGGGCGATCTACCGGGGCACCTACGACGCGCCGCTCGACGACAGCTACGACGAACAGATTCACAGCGGCAAACTCATCACGCGAGACAATCTCGCCCCGGGCGACCTCGTATTCTTCGAGGGCAGCGGCTTTGGCCCGTTTCGCACGCACTCAGTCGGTATCTTTCTCGGGCGCGGCCAGTTCGCGATCGCGACAAAGGAGACCGGCGTAATCACGACCGCGCTCAGCAACGCGCGTTGGTCTGCTCAGTTCAAGACGGCGCGTCGCGTTTCTGCGACGCCCGTTGAGGCTCCGACCTTCGATGCCGCCAGCTACGGTTCCACTGGCGGGCTGCTCCGGGAGGTGGCCAAGGCCTGGAGCGGCACACTCTACAAGCAGGGCGGCACGACCTTTGACGGAATCGGCAACGACGAGTTCATCCGAAATATCTACGAGGCCATCTACGATACTGAACTCGAGGGCACGCCCAAGAACTGGGCCGTCATGGGCACGGCCGTCAAGCGTTCCGATCTGCAGCCGGGCGACATCATCCTCTACAAGGCGGTAGGGATCGGCTCCGTCATCAACCAGCGCCACGCCGGCATGTTTGTCGGCGATGGCGAGTTCGTGCACTCCGTCAAAGGCAGCGCGGTCACAATCTCCAAGCTGAAGGACGAGCGGTGGAACAAGGCCTACATCACCGCGCGCCGTCTCGACCCTGACGAGCTCGCCCGCGCCGCGGAACGCAGAGCCGCGCGGAGCACACCGCCGGTCGGCAGCTCGCTGCCAGCGTCGACGGCACCTACGCCTGCCTCTGCACCAGTGACGGTGGCGCGAGAAGACATGACGTCCGTGGAGCGGCAACTGCGGGACGCGGTCGAACCATGGAAAGGAACGCCTTACAAGCTCGGCGGTTCGTCAAAATCAGGAGTCGATTGCTCTGCGCTTGTGCGGACCCTCTATCAGGACGTCTACGGCGTCGACCTTCCCCGCACGGCCGCAGAACAGGAACGACTAGGAGCCAAGATCGACAGGCGGAATCTCATCGCTGGCGATCTGGTCTTCTTTCGGACGCAAGGCATGGGGCCTCTCTTCAAGAGCCGCCACGTCGGCCTCTACCTCGGCAATGGCGAGTTTGCGCAGGCGTCTGGCCGGCTCGGTGTCAACGTTGCGAGACTGGACAACTATTACTGGAGCCGGAAGTACGAAGGCGCCCGCCGACTCCCCAAGGGATGAGCCCAGTTCGCATAGAATGTACTGGTTCAAGTGACTTGTCCTGGCCGCGGTGGCCGGGTAATGGAGGTAAATTGTGTTGAAAGTTAAGGGTCTGGTACTAGCGGCAGCCTTGCTCGTCGCATCGTCGATTCCGGCAGCCGCGCAGGACGGTCTGGGCCTCGGCATCTCGTTTCTCGGGGACTCGGGCGGCACCGGCTTCCTCGTCGACTATTCCAAGCCGTTTCAGGAACAGAAGACCAATCATCGCCTCGGCTGGGTGGGCGAATTCAGCTACTTCCCTGGCGACTACTACTCGAGCTTGATGATTCAAGGCGGCGTTCGTGCGTCTGGCAAGGCCGGCGACAAGCTCAACTGGCTCGCACAGGGCCTGGTCGGTCTGGTTCGCCAGAGCAGTGACCTCGACGGGGATACCGGGTTCTGCGACCTGTTCGATCTCGATTGCAGCGCCTCTAGCACCTCCGCCCTGCTCACAGTCGGTGGCGGCGTCGAGTACGCACTCAACGACAAGTCCGGCCTTCGTGGTCAGCTCGACATTCCGATCGCCCTGACCGATGGCGGCGGCAGCACGACCCGCTTCAGCATCCTGTACGTCTTGCGGATGAAGTAGCTCGTTCAACCCTGGTTGCACAACGAAAAGGGGCGGCCTCTTAGTGAGGCCGCCCCTTTTTTTCTGTAACCGCGCTCCCGGGGCCTGACCGAAGCCAGGCGCCCTGCCATTAGCGCTTCGAGACCATCGTCGTCTTGACCCAGCCGCTTGCCGAGGCGCCCTGCACCTTGATGAAGCCGTTCTTCTCGTCGCCGTCGACAAGCAGTTCGTCGCCGCGAGCAAGCGTGGCTACCACCTTCGACGTGTCGTCAGGCTGCGCGTAGACTTTGATACCCGCGATCTTGGGCCCAACGACGTCGCCTTCGTTGAACACCGCGCCGGCCTTGCGGGTTCCACCACCGGCCGCCTCCTCCTTCAACGTGCCGACATTGCGCTGCAGGGATGGATCGTCACGCACGACGCCGACGACCTTGTTGTAGTTGTCCATGAACGCGGCCGCAATGATCTTGCCTTCGTTGGTGTTGCCGTAGCCGCCCGCCGCCACACCGCCGCCACCACCGAAGAGACCGCCACCGAGCTTCATGTCCGCCTTCTTCGTGCTGCCCTCAGCCGCCGCTACCTGCACGCCACTTCGCGCGTCGGTCACCAGCATGCTGGTCTGTGCCTCTTTGAACTTCAGACCGCCACCGATAATGCCGGCCTTGCGGCCGCCGAACGCGCCTAACGCGCCGCCAATCCCACCGGCGTTTCCCTCAGAGAAGACCACCGCGGGCGTCATGATGAAGTCAGCAGGCACCATCTGACCACCACCAATGTTCGCGCCCGACCGCATCTGCCCGCCACCGGCCAAATCGCGCTCCTGCTGCATGTTGCGCAACCCCTGGCCGCGCTCCACGACGATGAAGCAGTTGGACTGCTGAATCATCATGCGAATGAGGCTCACGGGAGACGACAGGTTGTAGCGACCAAGGGCCATCATGTATTCGCTCTGGGGTTCGACAACCGCCATCGCCCCCATCGGCTTCCCGCAATGCTCGAGGCCATCGTCGCCAATACCGCCGTCGGTGCCCGCTGCGCCCTTGACGACGCTGCCGCCCTTGCCTTGCTTCTCCTTCGTTATCCCGCCTAGTTGCGCCGACACGGTGCTTGCGGTGAGCGCTATCGAAGCAGCGCAGATCACGGCGCCGCGAAATGAAGTCCGAAACATCAGCATCCTCCAGACAGTGCAAGATCTCTGGGAAACCGGGAGATCAGTAGGTCTGTGTTTTATCACGAAACCCCCAGCGCAGGCGTGACAGGTGCCGCTATAATCCAGCCTCCAAAGGGAGGCCCCGTGAGTCACAGCCAATCGACGCGTCTTTACGCCCTCGTCACATGCGCACTGCTTGTCACCGGCACGTCAGCCCTGGCGCAGAGCGTCGGCGAACAGAGCATGGAGGCCCGCTTTCAGCTCGACCTCCGTGTCCCGGACGCAGCCCTTCTGCCACTCCTGCCCACGGGCTTTACGTTGAACGTGGCCACGCAGGGGCCGGCCAAGGACTGCAACCTGCGGGCGGTCTTTGTGGACCGCATGACCATCAACGGTCCCGATGGCAAGCCCGTTGGCAAGGGATCGAGCCGCATGGTCTACCTCGCCGCGCCGGTCAAGGACGCCAGCGGTGCCAACGCGCAACTCGTCATCGGCGGCCTCGTCGAGGACGCAGCAGATGCTCCGGGGCCCTTTGGCGTTTACTTGCCGACGACCACGCACACCATGCAGCGAAGCACCGTGAGCAACGGCAGCGGGCCCGCCATTGATTCGCAGGACTGGGTGTTTCAGGCGGCCAGCGGCGAACGCCTGGAGTTCCACATCAAGTACGAACACGGCATCGGCAACCGAAACAACCCGATCGAGGTCAAGTTCTACTCGGCAAAGAACGGCGCGCTGCAAGTCTGGCGTCAGGAGCAGGTCCTCGACATCCTGAGGAACCCGACGACCAACCCACCTGACCGAGTGAAGGAGTTCTCCCTCACAGCATCTGGTGGCAGCTACGCGCGGCTGTTCGACGGAACCGAGAAACCGGTGAGCTGGGACAACATCATCTGGCTCAATCGCACCGTCCTGGCCCCGTAGAGACGCTCTCTCCGCGGGTGCCTTCGTGGTTCAGTCCCGGCTCTAGCCTCGCAGCGTCCTGTTGAACAACTCGAGCGTTCGCTCCCACGCCAGCTTGGCCGCGCCCTCGGCGTATCGGGGCGTCGTGTCGTTGTGAAACGCGTGCTGCGTGCCCGGATAGACAAACAGCTGAAATGTTCTGCCGTTGGCTTTGAGCGCTGTTTCGAACCCAGAAATGCCAGCACCAATGCCTGGGTCATTCTCCGCGTAGTGCGCATAGATCTCGGCGCGAATCTTCGCCACGTCTTCCGCACCCGGCTGCCGACCGTAGAACGGCGCCGCCGCGGCAAGGTCCGCGCCCAACCGCACGGCCAGCGTGTTGACGACCCCGCCGCCGTAGCAGAAGCCAACGGCGCCAAGCTTGCCGTTGGACAGGGCGTGGGCTTTGAGCCAGCGCGCTGAGGCCTCGAAGTCGTTGGCCATCTTCATCCCGTCCACCGTCCGGAATGCCGCCGCGCCCTTCTCATCGGTACCAGGGAATCCGCCGACTGACGTGAGACCGTCGGGTGCAAACGCAATGAAATTGGCGACCGCGAATCGGCGCGCGACGTCTTCGATGTAGGGACTGAGCCCGCGATTCTCGTGCACGACGAGCACGACCGGCAGCCTGCCGCTGACCGAGGCCGGGCGCGCAAACAGGCCCGCAATGTGGCCGTTGCCCTGAGGCGATGGCACCGACACGACTTCGGTGCGAATGCGTGTGTCGTCCTTCGGGACCTGCTGCGCCCAGGCGTAGTTGGGCCGGAGGCTCTCGAAGATCGCCGTCGCCGTAAGTCCGCCAACTGCGAATTTCTGCGCTCGAGTCAGAAATGCGCGCCGGTCAATGTCACCGTGCTGGTATTCATGGAAGAGATCGAACAGCTCCTGGGGAAACTCGGATGCATGCTTTCGTTCCATATTCCGTTCTCCGTAATCAAGACCTCACCGCTGGTCCCGGCGGCAGGGAGTCTACACCCTGAAAGGGAGGCGCGGGGTCCCTCGTGACTGGGCGCGCCGACGACTGAAGACGAGCAGCCACTGCCTACTAGCGATGGAACGACTCGACGCGAGACGCCTCGGAGAGGACAGTGACGTATCGCGCCGGGTCTGCCTCAAATCGCTCGCGCAGATCCTGGAGGCTCGACGCCCCGCCGTAGCTGATCGACGAGCACAGGTGCTTCAGCATGTTATGGACGACCAATCTGACTGAGCCGCGCGCGGGAACGCTCACCTCGAGGCCCTCTGCCCCGAAGGCATCCACTTCCTGAAGCTCAGCGTCCTCGAGCTCGAGCCGATCCCTCACGGCGGACACCGACGCCATGCCTCGGAACACCTTGAAGGGCACCTGCACGATCTTCTGCGACTCCGACACCAGCACCGGTTTCAGAACGATCTCGCCGGGCGTCTCCTCGGTGCCGGCAAACGCACTCCCAAGCATCACCGAATCGCCGCCAAAGAGCAGCGCCTGCGCGATGCCACCGTCTCGTTTGATGCCGCCATCGGCAATGAGGGGAACGCGGGGGCCCGCGCCCAGGCGTGCCCGTACCAGCGCTTCCACCTGCGGGACGCCGAAGTTGGTGGTCAGCCGCGTCGTGCACCCGCCGCCGGGGCCGATGCCGACCTTGACACCATTGACACCGCGTTCGACGAGGAAGCGTGCGCCTTCTTCGGTGGCGACATTGCCGGCAATCAGTTCGACGTCACCAAACCGTTGGCGTAGCGCGGCAATCGCGCGCTCCATGATCAGTGAGTGGCCGTGCGCAATGTCAATCACCAGTGCGTCGGCGCCCGCCTTCAGCACTTCCGCGGCACGCTCGAGATAGTCGCCCGTGGCACCAACGGCCGCCGCAACGCGCAACCGCCCCTGCGGGTCACGCGTCGCAAAGGGATGCCGCCGATGCTTCACGAGATCCTTGGCCGTTACCAAGCCAAACACGGTGCCGTCCGGATTCAAGAGCGGCAGCTTCTTGACCTTGTGTGTGGTCATCACGGCCTCGGCCTCGGCAAAGCCGATGGCACCGGTGTGGGCCACCAACTGATCGCGTGGCGTCATGCGTTCGCGGACCGATGCCTTCTGACTGACAAACCTGACATCTCGCTCGGTCAGGAGCCCGCACAGGACACCTCGCTCGTCGACCACCGCGAGCGTGCCGACGCCAGTGCGCGCCATGATCGCGCGCGCGTCGCTCAGCCGCTGCTCAACGCCGACCGTGTGGGGATCCAGAATGATGCCGTGCTGCGTGCGCTTGACGGCCGTGACTTCGGCCACCTGCGGCGCGATGTCGCCGGCGCGGAAGCCCCGATCGATCACGCCGATGCCGCCCTCCTCCGCCAGTACCGTGGCCATTGCCGCGCGCGTAATGGTGTCCATGTTCGCGGAGACCAGGGGGCGGCTGAGCGTCAGGTGTTCCGAGAACCGGGTACTGAGGTCAATGGCCTCGGGGTTCCGGCTCGGCACAATACCCAACTGCGGCGTGAACAGAAAGTCATCGAACGTGCGACCGCGGGCCAGATCGAGAAGCGTCATGAGGGAATCTTAGCTGCTAAGGTAGACAGATGACGTCGATTGCCCAGGACCCTGAATACCTCGCCACCGCCTCGCTCGATCGCCTGCGCGAGACCGAGTATGCGCGGCTGGACCTTGGTGGCGATGCCTACCTCGATTACACCGGCGCCGGCCTCTACGCCGAGTCGCAGCTGCGCGAGCATCAGGCCTTGCTCGCCACACACGTGTTGGGCAATCCGCACTCAGTGAGTCGCGCCTCGTCGGCCACCACATCGCTGGTCGAGGGTGCGCGCCGCGCCGTTCTCGATTTCTTCGGGGCCGGCGACGAATATACGGCGGTCTTCACCGCCAATGCGACCGGCGCCATCAAGCTCGTGGCCGAGAGCTTTCCGTTCGAACCCGGTGGTCGCCTGCTGCTGACTACGGACAACCACAACTCGATAAACGGCATCCGAGAGTTTGCGCTCGGACGCGGGGCCGACGTGCAGTACGCGCCGCTGACCCGGCCGGACCTGCGCCTGGACCGCGCCTCGCTCCTCGCGCAGCTCGACGCCGGTCCGGCCACTCATCCCCGACTGTTCGCGTTTCCCGCGCAGTCCAACTTCTCCGGCGTCCGGCATCCACTCGATCTGGTCGGCGAAGCACGACGCCGGGGCTGGAGCGTCCTACTGGACGCGGCGGCCTTTGTGCCCACTCATGGCCTCAATCTCCGTGACACCAGGCCGGACTTTGTCAGCGTGTCCTTCTACAAAATGTTCGGCTACCCAACTGGAGTCGGCTGCCTACTCGCCAGACGCGACGCGCTCGCCGCGCTCCATCGGCCGTGGTTTTCTGGAGGCACGGTCAACTTTGCGACCGTGCTCGGCAGGCATCACATCCTCTCCCCCGGCGAGGCCGGCTTCGAGGACGGCACACTCAACTTCCTCGATATCCCAGCCGTCACGATCGGCCTGCGCTATCTCCAGCGCGTGGGCCAGGACGTGATTCGACGCCGGGTGATGTGTCTCACCGGCCATCTCATCGCCGCCTTGCTCGAGCTGCGACACGACAACGGGCGGCCACTGGTGCGACTCTACGGGCCCGCCTCCACAGAGATGCGCGGCGGCAGCGTAACGATGAACTGTTATGACCCGGAGGGACGACTCCTCGACTACCGGCGGATCGAAGAACTCGCCAGCGCATGCGGCATCTCGCTGCGCACCGGATGCTTTTGCAACCCGGGTGCGGGGGAGGCGGCCGAGGGCCTCACGGCGGACGAGATGCGCGCCGCGGCCTCAGAGCACGCGGAGATGACCCTGCCTCGCTTTGTCCAGGTGATGCTCGAACAAGGGACCGGAAAAAGCGCCGGCGCCATGCGCGTCTCACTCGGTATCGCCTCCAACGCCGCAGATGTCCAACGGTTGGTCGGCTTCCTGGGAACGCTCCTGGACCAGACCCGGCTCACCCTGGGCGACGTGACCTTTGACATCGAATCGTGCCGAATCATCAGAGACGGGGCGTAACATCTGGGCGCAACGCTCGGAAGGGTGGCGAGCATCTAGCCTCCGGCATCCAGCCTCTAGTACAGTCCCTCCATGGCCGCCTACGCCGTTCTCACGACCGTCACCGACCAACCCGGCATCCTCTTTGGCCTCACGAAGGTGCTGGCAGACCACCAGGCCAATGTCACGTACGTCGACATCATTTCGCACGCCGACCGTGCGTCCGAGATCTACTTCGAGTTCACCTTCGAGGGCGAACCCGCGGCGCTCTCGAGGGACCTGGGCGCAGTGCCGGGCGTCTCGGCAGTCGAACTGACCCTGTCCTTCTCCCGCATCTACGGCAAGCGCATCGTCATCATGGGAGGGGGCGCACAGGTCGGACAGGTGGCGCTAGGGGCAATTAGCGAAGCCGACCGGCACAATATCCGAGGCGAGCGCATTTCGGTCGACACGATCCCGCTGGTTGGCGAAGACAACCTCGCCGGCGCGGTTCGGGCCGTCGTGCGCCTGCCGCGCGTCAAGCTGCTCGTGCTGGCAGGCTCGATCATGGGTGGCGACATCGCGCGCGCCGTGGAAGACGTCCGCGCCAAGGGCCTGCTTGTGATCTCGCTCAACATGGCCGGCAGCGTCCCGGACGTGGCCGACCTTGTGGTCACCGATCCGGTGCAGGCCGGCGTCATGGCCGTGATGGCGATCGCGGACACGGCCAAATTCGACATCCTGCGCCAGCAGAAGCGCCGCTACTAGCGCCGCTGTGGCGCCTTCGCAAGGAACACGCGTGAGCAAGTTCGAACAGCACTGGGACGCACAGGGAAGGATCGGGGCCTCAGCTCCCAAGTGGGCCCGCTATCGTTCGGACATGCTGTCGGCCTTTCCCTCGCCGTTCCGCAGCGACACCGACCCCTTGGGCTCGACCATGGGCCAGGCGATCGCTCTGATCAGCAACCTGCGGCCAGAACCACCGGGCCCCGCCTACCTTGGCGCCAACCCGGCGCTGACCATCGACTTCGACGCCGTCAAACAGGCGCGCATGGGCGCGCAGATGGCGAGTCAGGAAGAGGTATTGCGAGCCGTCGTTGGACTCTTCGAGGGCCTCCCCAACTGGGGGCATCCCTTGACCATGTGCAACGTGATTCCGCAGGCCAATACGGTCTCGATCATCGCGGGCATGCTGGCGCAGATCTATTCGCCCAATATCCTCGAGGGCGAATACGCCTGGAACGTGCACCGTGCCGAGCTCGAGACCGCGGCGATGCTGGCCGATGTCTTCGGCTGGGACTCGCAGAAGGCGGGCTGCCTCTACACATTCGGCGGCTCCGGCTGCTGGACCTACGGCATCAAGTACGCGCTCACGCGCGTCCTCCCGGGCTCGCGCGAGATCGGCATTCGCACCGACGCGAAAGTGCTGTGCTCGCAGCAGGCCCACTACACGATGCAGAACAGCACTGACTGGACCGGTCTCGGCATGCACAACATCGTGCGGCTGCGGACTGATCCGCGGACCAACTGCATGGACGTCCACCATCTCGAGCAGTTGCTGAAGCAGTACGCCGCCACGGGCACGCCGGTGGCCGCCGTCGTCTGCACCATGGGCACGACCGACGCCAACGCGTTCGACCCGGCAGATCAGGTGCGGGCACTGCTCGACCGATATCCGAACCCTGCCGGCTTCGGCAAGGCGCTGCTCTACTGCGACGGCGTTGTCGGGTGGTCGTGGGCGCTGTTCCGGAACTACGACTTCGCCACTAACCCGCTTGGCTTTTCAGACGAAATCCTGCCGTATCTCCAGCGAGATGCCGCCGCCGCTTCGGCCATCGAGCATGCCGATGCCGTCGGCGTCGACTTCCACAAAGTGGGCTGGACGCCGTACGCGAGCAGCGCCTTCGTCTACAAGAACGCCGAGGAGTTCGAGTCGCTGCTCAAACGTGGCGGTTCGCCCTATCTGCAGCCGCGCTCGCCGTATAACCCGCTCGACTACACCCTCGAAGTGTCGCGGGCGGCCACCGGGTCCCTGGCAGGCTGGGCGACATTGAAGTATTTCGGCTATGAGGGGTTTCAGGCCGTGCTCGGCGGCATCCTCGAAACCAACATGTATCTGCGCCACTTGCTCGCCAAGCGCGACGATATGGTGTGCGCCAACCCGTACGACTACGGACTGTGCACGCTGTTCCGCGTCTACCCGCGCGACATCGACGCCAAGTTTCAGTTCGATCGCGAGCTTGCCGAACCCAAGGCGCGGGAGGAGCTCATCGCCCACAACGCCCTGACCAGGCAGGTCGGCGATCTGCTCTGGGACTGGTTCCGCGGCGGCAAGTTGATCGACGGCCAGCACACGCCGTATCTGAGTTTCAGCACAGGCTTCCGGGTGACCAGTTACAACCCGGACGGCAGCGACCCGGATGCCGTGCTGTTTGCACTCAAAGCCTTCCCGATGAACGTCCACGTCGAACCAGCGACGATGAAACACGTCGTGCGGTGCGTATCGGCGGCGCGAGACGAGGTATTGAAGGGATAGCCGCGAGAAGGCGACGCTATCCGAACAGCTGCAGTTCCGGTGGCGGCTGACGTTGCAGCCCCCGCTTCATCGCACGCAGCCGCTCGGCCCGATCGATCAGCCGCGCCAGCAGTTCCGTGATCGTCCAATAGTGCGGCGCCGCAGACCACAGGTAAAAGGCCAGCGACCCTGGCAGCGTGTTGATCTCGTTGAAAAACAACTCACCCGTGTCCGCATCGATCAGAAAGTCGATCCGCGAGATGCCCTCGCATCCGAGGGCCGAGAACACGGTGACGGCGTCGCGCCGTGCCCGCTGACGCAGTTCATTCGGCAGGTCTTCTGGATCCAACACGCGCGAGGCACCGGCCATCCCCTCGCTCGACCCGACGCTCTTGCGTCCCTGGGTCTTGTACTTCTCGCTGAACGACAAGGGCGACCCCTGATGCGTCAGCGGCATCTCGGTCACTGACGCCACGGGCTCGTCGAGTCCCGCTACGGCGACGTTAATCTCAAGTCGATTGGTAATAAAGGGCTCGATCAGCGCCTCGACGTCGTACTCGAAGACCTTCAGCACACCAGCGATCAGTTCCTCGGCGTTGGCCGCCGTCGATACGCCGGCACTCGACCCAAGGTTGCACGGCTTCACAATCACCGGCCAGCCGAGGCTGGCGCTCACCTGCGCGGGCAACTCCTCGAGCCACGCCGGGCCACGATCGAGCACGCCCCGGACGCAAGACACCCAGCGCACCACCGGCACACCGGCCTGCTGCGCCACGACCTTCGTGATGCGCTTGTTCATCCCGACCGCCGACGCGAGGACGCCACAGCCCACGTACGCGCAGCCCGCCAGTTCGAGCAGGCCCTGCACGCAGCCGTCCTCGCCGAACGTGCCATGCAGCACCGGCACAAAGCAGTCGACCGCCACGGGCGGATGCGCGAGGCCAGGTAGGGCGCCGACCGGCACAAGCTGTGACGTGCCGAACCCGGCCGAGACCGTCACCTCGATCAACGTCGACCGATCGGGCCCGCGGCCCTTGTACGCGTCTGTGTGCCACAGCGCGTCACCAATCCACCAGCGTGTCTGCTGGTCGATGTAGACCGGCAACGGCAGAAACAATTCGGGATCAAGTGACTGCGCGATCTGCAGACCACTGACAATCGACACATCGTGCTCGAGCGACCGCCCGCCAAAGAGGACCGCGATGGTGCGTCGTGTGGTTGCGCTCACGACGCACTCCTGACGGCGGACGGCACGCTCCCGCGTTCCTTCCAGAACAAGCCGGCGGACCGCTCGTATAGATCCGGCAGATCGTTTTCGAGGATGACCAGGTCACCTTCTTTGACCGTCTCACGAATCCACCGAAATGCGTCAGCGCGGCTGGGCACCGGGACGAGGCGCGCCTCGAGCCCCGCATCACGATGACCGGCCACAAACGCGTCTTTGTTGGTCTCCGCCACCACCACCGTCTGGTCACACACGGCTGCCGCCTCACGCGACAGCGCTCGATTGACGTCGTACTGCTGCGCACCGAGTTCGATGCAACCGGGCGTCGCCAGAAACCGCCGCGCCACCGGTAACGCGGCCGCCACTTCGAGCGCGGCGCGGAAGCCGAACTGATTCGAGTTGTAGGCGTCCCGGATCCAGGTAATCCCCTTCTCCTCCACCACCTCGAGTCGGTTCGAGACCGGCCGCAGCGTGCGCATCGCCGCCACCGCCACCTCGGGAGACACGCCCATGGCCACCGCCAGCGTGAAGGCGCCGGCAAGGTTCAGCACGATCGGTCGCCCGAGCAGCGGCGTGACGCAGTGATACGACGCCTCACGCGTCCGTAGGGTGAAGCTCGTTCCGTGCTTGGTGAAGCGAATCTCTTCGATCCGCGTGGCGAGCGCCTCAGCTGAGACCTCTCCATAGAGGAGAACCCTGCAGTGGGTCGCCTTGCGCGCAATCGCCAAAGCGCCAGCGCTGTCGGCATTCACCACGAGCCACCCACCAGCCGGAATCGCATCGGCGAGTTCCCCCTTCGCCATCACAATCGCGCCGGTCGAGCCGAAGCGCTCGAGATGCATATCACCGACGGCCGTAATGAGTCCTGCAGAGGGCGGCGTCAACTGACACAGGCGTTTGATCGAGCCCCGCTTGAAGGCGCCCATTTCCACCACCAGGTACCTATGGCCACGGACCAGATTCTCTCGGATATGCCGGGTAATCCCCATCAGGGTGTTGATACTGCCCGAGGCGGCCAGTGTCGGCGCGTCAAACTGTAGGAGGTGCGCCAGCATGGCCTTCGAGCTGCTCTTCCCGTAGCTACCCGTAATACCGATGACCTGCGGCCGCACCTCGCCCAGCGTGCGGATCGCCGCCGCTTCGTAGCCGCGCTGCGTGTGCTGTTCGTACGGCACCAGCAGGAGATTGGCCACGATCATCACCAGCGGCAGCAGCACCAGCAGAAATGCTGATGCCAGCAGTGGCGCCTGGATATCTGCACGCACAAACGCATTGGCCAGCCATGTCCAGACCGCAAACGCCAGCACCAGGCTGACCGAAAGCACGCGAACCGCACGCCACGTGAGACGCAGCGGAATCTTTCCCGAGTACCGAGGATCGGGTTGCCCGAGCGCGAGTGCGACGGCCGCGACCATGAAGACCACCGCGCCTGGATAAGGCCACCACACCGCCAGCAGCCCTGTGATGCAGGCCGCCCAGAAGGCGGGATCGGTCAACGAGCGGACGTTCGCCCATTGCAGAAAGCGAACAGCCTCATAGCCCTCCTGCTGAAAATAGCGAAGGTAGCCAAGCGTCCGGCGCCAGGTGAGAAGCGCCTGCGAGAGCGCCAGCAGCGGCAGCCACGGCCAGAAACTATCCACCTGAGTGGGCCTCCAGCCATCGCCGGATGCGGTAGCCACACAGATGCGCACCGGTGCCGGTGAACGCGTAGTGGTCCTTGTGCGGCAGCACGTCCAACTGTCCATGCGCGCCGAGAATCCGCAAGAACGTCTCGCCGAGCCACAGCGGCGTTTCGCGGTCGTCGGTCCCCCATAGCAACAACGTCGGCACGTTGATCGCCTTGGCACTCTCGGTCAGGTCTTCGTTGACCACACGCACCAACACTGATCGCATGACGCCCGCATTCAGGTAGTCGCGCGAACCGTAGGTGCGCGTGTGCCAGTCGGTCCCCCGCGCCCCGATCGCCGGCTCGAGCAATCTCAGCGTCCTGCGCAGGTTCCGGATCCACCAGCGCCGCACGGCCCCGGCCGCGAACGCGGGGCGAGGCAGGCCAGGCACGCCCATCAGCACGAGCCCCTTCACCGAGGACAGGTGCCGGGCCCCGAGACGCACGCTCACGCGACCACCGAAAGAGTGCCCGGCGACGATGACTTGGCCGGTGATCCTGTTGAGGATGTACTCCTGGACCAAATCAGTGTATTGAATCGTGCCCCAGTCCGAGGGAGGCGGAGGCGCGTCGCCAAAACCCGGAAGGTCGATGAGATGCACCGTGTGCGTATGTTCGAAGAGTGTGGCAAGACCGCGAAGCGACTCACGGCTGGAGCCCCACCCGTGTAGCAGTAGCAGGTGCGACGACGAGGCGCGACCGCGCAGTTCGTCGACAAGACTGGCTCCGTTGTGCTCGAAGCGCTCGAGAGTGGCAGCTCCAGTTGGCAAGGGAACGGTCAGTGTAGCACGCGGATCCGGGCTCTCCGCCGGGCCGAGACGTCGCGATACACCTCGACGGCACGTTGCCCGATGGCTGCCCAGCTGAGCGAACGCTCAAAGTGCGCGCGGACCCGTCTTCGGTCGTCCGCCTGAGCCCGCCCATGCACGGCCCGCAGTGCACGCGCGCAGTCATCGGCATCACCGGGTGTCCACAGTGCTCCGACCGATTCGCCGGTGATGGCACGAAATGACGGAATGCGGGTGACAACCGGCGTGAGGCCACAGGCGAGGGCCTCAATCAGGGAAAACCCGCTGCCCTCGTAGTGACTCCCGACCACGAACAGATCCGCCGCCGAGTAGAACAACGGCAACTGCTGGTGCGGGACCGGGCCCACCAGTCGCACTCTGGCACCGAGCGCCGCCGAGGCGGCCAGTCGCCGTTCCAGGTGCGGCCGCAGTTCGGCATCACCGTAGATCATCGTCAGAGACGCACGTGGCAGGTCCGGCAGCACCCGCTCAAAGCCCTCGAGCACCGTCATTGGATCCTTGTTGGCATTGAGACGGCCAACCCAGAGCATTGCCGGCTCCCCTTCGATCCCGAGCACGGCGCGCGCCTGGTCACGCGCGACCGGCACGAACGCGCTACTGGCCGACACGACACCGTAGATCGACTGCTCGGCGCGCACGAGACCAGCCTGCCTCCAGGCATCGCCCTGCTCGAGGGCCGCAAATAGAAACGCATCCCCGGCACCAAGCATGGTGCGCTGCGCGACACCCCGGATCCCCAGCCAGCCGCGATGCTGGGGCGGCAGGCTGCCGTGGTTCTGCAGCACCATGGCAGATACCTCTGGCAGCCCACGCCGCAGCATCCAGGTCTGCCGGCCGAAAATCATGCCGTGGACATGCACCACGTCGGACGGCGTCGCCAGGCGACACGCGTCGGCGTTCGGCGAAGGCACAAAGCGGTAGGTGACGCCGCGGTGGGTTCGCACCGCCTCGCCGGGGAAACGCTGCACCACCGTCACGCGAGCTCCCGCGCCCGTGAGCGCTTCTGCCCAGCCGACCATGGTCTCGTAGCGAGCCAGCAGTGCATCCGGGTCGCGAAGATCGGAATCGCAGTTATAGCTAATCTGGGTGACCTTCACAGCGAGCGCTCGCGGCCGCGATCATATACTCGGCCATCGACGATGAGCCTCACTGAGCAGGACCAGAGCGCGGCGTACTACGACCAACTGGCGGCGCGCTACGACGACGAGCTGATGGCGACCGCTGCCGACGTACTGGCCCGGCGCGCCTTCATTGACATCGTCACGTCCGAGCTGCCGAAAGGTGCGACGATTCTCGACTTCGGGAGCGGCACCGGACTCGATGCCAAGGTCTACGCGGAGGCAGGCTATCGCGTCCTGGTGTACGACAATTCCGCCGGAATGATGGCCCAGTTGCGTCGTCGCTGTTCATGCGAGATCGAATCCGGCGCAGTGCAGATGGCTGACGGCACGGCGTCCCTTGCCGAGGCGCTCACCCACTGGCCAAGGCCCGACGCCGTTGTCGCCAACTTTGCGGTGTTGAACATGATTGACGACCTCGCGCCACTCCTTCAGTTGATGGCCCGCCGACTCTCGCCTCGCGGCCTGCTGGTCGTCAGCGTCATCAACCCACGCTATTGGAAGCACCTGGCGACCTGGCGGTGGTGGAGAGGCATGGGCCGGCGCGTACGAGGCCTACGGCCACACTACCTGACGACGCACTTCACAAGCTACCTGCACAGCCTCCCGTCGCTCCTTCGCGCGGCGGCGGACTTCGAGCTGATTGGAACCGCGACCGCCGGACGGCTCGTACGCTACGACGTCGGGCCAGGCTCGGCGCCCCGCTACTGGAACGACCTGCCCGGTGGCGGAGTCCTCCGTCGAGTGAAGCGACTGCTGTGGCACAGCCCCGTCGCTCCCTCACTCGGTACGTTCACGTTCCTCGTTCTTCGCGCACGCCACTAATGCGCCTGCCTCGCCTCCTCACGCAGCCGCTGCTGCGGCTGGTCGATTTCCCGCAATACACAATCGTTGGCGCACATGCGCCTCAGAATTCCGTGGATATCTGGCTGATGAACGACGGCCTGCGGCAGAGCGTGACGACCAACTGCGTCGTTGCCGCGCTGCGTCCACTGACCTTCGCGCTCGCCAATGTCTCAGCGCAACCCGCCAGGTTGTCGTTCACGGACCGGGCCACGGGCGCAGTCCTTGGCACCATTGCGCTGCGAGCCGAGCGCACGATCGAGGTGGGAAGCACCGCGCTTCGGCTGTTTACGGCGAGTGGGTCGGCGCACTTCAGTCTTCCGTGGGCACGCTTTCAGGCCTATTCGCTCTTCGAACGGTGGCGGACGCACCGACAGCAGCGGACCAGCCGTCACAACTTTCGCCTGACACACCGGGACCTGCTGGCGCTGCTGGCGTTCTACATCTGCCCACGGCCGGTGGTGTTGGTCACCGTGGCGCAGGACCAGCGCGTCAACATGTTTCCCATGGACCTGATCGGGCCAACAGACTCGCCGTGGTTCTCGCTGGCGCTTCGGTCCACCAGCCCGTCGGTGCAGACCATCCGCGACACCGGCCGTATCGCGCTCGCCGATATTCCGGTCTCTTACGCCTCGATCGCGTACGCCCTTGGCAGACACCACGCCCTGCCTCACATCGACCTGGCGACGCTGCCCTTCACCACAACTCCGACACCACGCTTCGGACTGCCGGTCACTACGGCGGCCCTGCGCACGCGCGAGTTCGAGATCGCACATGTCCACGAAGTCGGTTCGCACACATTGTTCCTGGCCACCGTTGTGAGCGACTCGACGCCAGCAGCCGGGGCCGATGCCAGCGGGCTCCACTCGGCCCTCCACCACGTCAGCGGCCTCTCGCTCGCCCGCCGACAGGTCACGGACCGCGTTTCGTAAATGCGTATCGCACTGGTGGTCACCGGCGGCGTGGACAGCAGCGCCAGGGAGAAAGTCATTCCCTCGTTGTTGTCACTCGTCGAGCGGCTGGCCCGGCAGCACGAACTCCACGTCTTCGCACTGCGCTATCTCGCCGCGCCGACGACCTACCCGCTGCTTGGCGCCACCGTGCACGACCTCGGCAGCCCGCGCGGCATCGCTCGCCAATACCTGGCGCTGCGCTCGGCGATGGCACGCGCGGGCCGGTTTGACATCATCCACGGCTACTGGGCGCTCCCGGCGGGTCTCGTATCCGTGCTCGTCGGTCGTCGTCTTGGTGTGCCGTCTGTGGTCACCTTCGACAGCGGCGAGTTTGTCGGCATCCCAGACATCCACTACGGTGCGCAGACCTCATGGCGTCAGCGCCTCGCGGTTCGCGCCAGCGCGCGCCTCGCCACCCGCTCCCTTGTCTGCACGCGCTACCAACAGTCGCTCGGGCAGGAGCTAGGGGTGACAGCCGCGGTAATTCCCCTCGGCGCCGACCCGCGCTGGCTCTCGCCCCCCGAGCGCCGGATTGAAGGCCCCCCGTGGAGACTGCTCCATGTGGGCAGTATCAATCCCGTCAAGGATCACAACACGCTACTCCGGGCGTTTGAGATCCTCATCGCGAGAGGCGTCGACGCATCGCTGGACATCGTCGGCGAGGACACCATGCACGGCACAGCCAAGGAACTCGCCTCCAGACTCGGACTTGAGGCCCGGGTCACTTTTCACGGCGCCCGGCAGCACGATCAGCTGCAGGCGTTCTATCACCGCGCGCATCTGTTCGTGTTGTCATCACGTCATGAAGCGGCAGGGATGGTCGTGCTCGAGGCCGCCCTGTGCGGGCTCCCGGTGGTCGGCTCCGCGGTTGGCTATATTGCTGATTGGGCGCCGGAGCGCGCAGCAGGCGTCCCTCCACACGATCCCGAGGCCCTGGCCTCCGCAATCGCGACGCTCCTGGCGGACCATGAACGACGGCAGACGATGGCGGAAGCGGCGTTTGCGTGGGCCGGGCAGCACGACGCTGACCGAACGGCGCGCGAGCTGCTGCAGGTCTATTCGGCGCTCTGACGCCCGGCAGTACTTCGTCAGGCCGGGGGCGACATCGAGGCGACGCCCGGCTCGACAATGGGACAGGCAGCGATGAGTCGTGCGAGCCGGCGGCTCGCCACCTTCTCGGCGCCGTCGACCGCGATTCGCGCCGCCGCGACCCGACGCGCGTCGAACAACGGGGCAAAGCGCGGGTGCGCCACCTGCGGATCCCCGCCCAGCACAACGGCCAGGAGCTCGGCACGAGATGCGGCCAGCAGGGACTCAGCTGCAGTCCCCCTGACCGCAGGGACCACGATCAGGTCAGCAGGCGAACCGGCGCGAAGCCTGCCTCCATCCTCGACCCGCAGCACCGACGCCGCCGCGCTGGTGACCATGCGAAGCAATTCGTCCGCGCTGACCTGAACGAGCTGCCGGGCGGCGCGGAGTTCATCCAGGAGATCGCGAGATCCCGTCAGACGAGAGTCCGTGCCGATTGTGATGTGCCGCCAGGCATCTGGCCGGGCATCAAGAAATGCGCGGATGGGCACCGTAGTACCAAACATCGCCTGATTGGAGGCTGGACACCACACGAGACTGACGCCAGTCTCGAGCACTCTGCCCCACCGTTCTACGCCCATCGCCACCCCGTGAATGAGCACGGTCGTCGACCGCAGACAGCCGTCGGCCTCGAGACGATCGATCTCGCCCGCGGCCGTGGCATCGGTGCCCTCTGCCGCATGCACAAAGAACGGGGCGCCGGCCGGCGTCATGGCACACGACCGCGCCACCGGCAACCCGAGTTCGCCATTGGCGCCAACCGCGCGGCCCTCGAGCTCGAAGGAATGCGCCCACCCAAATCGCTGGAGCACACGAACAGGCACACGCCCAATCCCGGAATAGAGTGGGTTGTGATGCGCCACAAGCGTGACACCGGCGAGCAGGTTCTTCAGCGCCCCAATGAACAGCCGGTGCCGCAGAGGAAACGCCCGGTTCGCACGAATGCTCGCGTCGCCACGCAAGCGAGGGCCCATCTGGTCGATCCACTCGGTGGCATTTCTATACCCGCCGCTCCCGGCCTGGAACCCATAGTGGTTAAGCTCCAGGTGGTCGTGCCCGTTGATGAGGCCGGGAAGTAGATAGGCGCCATCGAGGTCTATGACCACATCGCCTGGGCGAGGCGGCTCGTCCACGCTGAGGACGTGCGTATCGGCCCGCATCGCCGAGGCTTCGCCACCCTCGACGACAATCCGGCCACCAACGAAGGCGACTGGCCGCCTGAAACCAACCCTCACAGCCGTGTTGCGTGGATCACGATCACGACCGGTTGCTCGTTGACCCTGGGCTCGCGAATCGTTCGCACCTCCAGCCCGGCGGCGGCAATCGCGTCGAGGTGCAGGTCCATCGCATGCGGATGGTAGGGCAGCTCGATCTCTCGCCCATCGTCGCTCCGGAAGGTCCGCCGCCACTGACGCGACACCCACGACGGATGAAAGTCTGAATACACCAGGTGACCGCCAGGCGCTAGCACGCGCGAGGCTTCGCCAATGAGGCCGCGAAGGTCCGCGATGTCCCCCGCCATCAACGACGATGACACAACGTCGAAGACGCCAGAGCGAAACGGCAGATAGCTCGCATCCGCCTGGACTCGGGTCGTCGACCCCTCGTGATGCGCAAGCATGGCCGGCGACAGATCGAGGCCCACTGCCAGACGCGCACCGGCCGACACCAGCAGTGCGAGGTTGCGCCCGGTGCCGGTGCCCAGGTCCAGCGCGCACCTCGCACCCAGCCTCGCGAGCAGGGGCGCCACCACCGCTTGCTCCGCTGCCATCAGCGGGTTATGCGGCCGTGGCGGATAGCGGGCAGCCCAGAGCGAATAGGCCTCGCGCGGCGGCATCCGCACCACTGACGTCCGACCCAACCAGCCACGAACGCGATCGAGGGTCGTCACACTAGAACCCTGTCGTCTCGGGACGCTGATACCGCATGACGCGATGCAGCGCGCGCAGTTCGTATGGCGCCCCGTAGAGCCTCAGCTTGTAGCGCCAGGCACTCATGGCCCTCAGCAACGCGCGCCTGGCGCCGGTGAGCCGACGGTCTGTCACCGTTGGATAGTAGGCATTGAGCACCCGTTCGAAATTGTGCACGCGCGTCCGGACACCGCTGTCCATCCACGGAATGTGTTCACCGCGGCGCATCATCACCTGTCGCCATTGGTCAGAGGCCCACTCGTCGAGCGACGTCGGGAACGAGAACCCGGCACGAGACGATGCGTCGAGCATGGTCCCCTCCATCGGCACGGGTGTGTAGGTATAGAGCACGATCTCGGTGGCCGGATTGACGGACTTGATCGTCCGGATGAACTCGAACGTCTGCGCCATGTCTCCCAGTGGGTCCGGCGGCGCTCCGAGCACGAAGGAGTACTCCGGCACAATGCCGTGCCGCTTCATGCGCGCGGCCAGGTCAATGGCCAGGCTGACCGCGGCCTTCCCGCCCTTGTTCATCGTCGCCAGCATCGCGTCACTTCCGCTCTCGGCCCCCGAGAACACCATCTTCAGGCCCGAGCGCGCCATCTTCGTCCAGGTGGTCTCTGAGTAGTGCATCAGTGTGTCGATGCGCCCGAGCGCCCACCACCGCACACCGAGTGGTGTGATGCGCTCGGCGAACTCGGCGACGCGGGCCTCGCTGATGAAGAAGTCCATGTCGTGCATCATCACCGAGTCCACGCCGTAGCGTTCGGCCAGGTGGTGGACGACTCCAGACACACGGGCCGGACTCTGCGAAAGCCACCGACGATGCGACATCGCCACGACTGCGCAGAAGCTGCACGAGAACGGACACCCAAACGACGAGTGGTGAGCCGCCGTCCGCCTGCCGAGGTAGGTCGCGTGCAGGTAACGATCCATCGGCAGCCGCGTGTACGGCAGATCCGGCAGATCATCGAGCGGCGTCATCTCTCCAGCACCGTTGTGCACGATGCGTCCGGCACCGTCCTTCCAAGACAACCCACCGACTGACGACAACGGCCGTCCACCCTCGAGCGCCTCGGTCAGCTCCAACAGGGCCTTCTCTCCCTGCGACCTGATCACGAAATCGACGCAGGACGACCGGAGCACCGTGTCCTTGTGCTGGGTCGGAAAGTAGCCACCCCAGACGATGGGGACGTCGGGTAGGGCTGCGCGCACGGCCTTGCAGACCGGCACCGCCTGACTCAGCTGCGGACCAGGCATGACCGTCACCGCCAGCAGCCGCAGCGACCGAGCATCGGCGCCCTTCAGCGCCTCGATGAGCGCCGGCGCCGGATCAGCAACGAGGTTGCCATCGATCAGTTGCCACTCGTGCTTGCCCTCGAGGACGGCGGCGAGCGAGAGCAGCGACAAGGGCAGCGGTTGCTTCCCCGGTGTCGTTGACAGCGGGTTGAATAGGACGATCATCGGCCCGCCATGGTCAGTGCTTTCTGAGTGTCACAAGGAAGTGGTCGCCCCAGTTTCGAAGTCCGGGCCAGGCACCGACAGCGTCGTCGAGCCCCTGCAGGACCTCGGCGAGCGCAGGGTGGCGCGCCGCAAACGCCCCGAGGTAGGGCGGCGGCCCACAGAGACCGAGTGCCTGCAGCGTGGTGCAGCTGAAACCCGCTGCCTCAAACACTCGCGAGAACTCACGCGGCGAGTAGTAGTGCGTCCACACCGTGCCGCCCGCCAAGGGCACCGGCACTGCTTCTCGAGAGAAGCGAATTGTCGCGCGACGCCACTGGCCGCGCGACAGATACAGCGCGACCTCCCAGGGGCAGACGCGGCCAATGACCGAGGCGACCACCACGCCGCCCGGACGCAGCCGCGCCGCAAGCTGCCGGGCAGCATCCGGCAGATCAGGTACGCAATTGAACGGACCGAAGTTCGAGAAGGCGGCATCAAAGACCATCGGTGCCAGACGGTCGACCTCGTGGATGCCGAGCTGGCGAACCTTCAGGCGCGCCTGCCCTCCTCCAGCCTGGGCGCGATCGCGCGCCTCGGCAACCATTGCCGGAGACACGTCAATGGCGGTGACGTCGTAGCCGGCGTCGGTCAGCACACGGCTGTCGGTGCCCGGTCCACACCCGAGTTCCAGCAGGTGCGCGCCCGGCGGCACCTCGCGACGCAACCGCTCGAGCGCACGCGTTCGCATGGCCCGAAGGATCGGGTTCGCCCTGTTCGAGGCGTCGTATTCCGCCGCGACGCCGTCAAAGGCGACCTGCGTTTGCAGTAACGATTCCATCGTCAGTGCCACGGCGCACTCCGCCAGGTGGTCTTGAGCGAACAGACGCACCGTGTGCAGGTGGGGTTGTCTCCCCCACCCCATTCGACCCGGAACTCTGGCAGATGCTCGCGCACGATTGCCGTGAGCGATTGCTGACGGATCGAACCAATCGAGCGGTGAAAGAAGCATGGCCGCACCGTACCATCAGCCTCAATGACCACCGAGACCTGTGGTGCATTGCAGGACACGCTCGGGAAGGCGCCGTCGCCCGACAACGCCGCGAAGTACCGAGGCAACCGGCGGAGCTTCTCTGCGCTCTCGAGGACAAACCCTGACGCGAAATCGTCCGCGTGATCGGCAATCGTCGACTCAAGCACATCGTCGAACTCGGCCACGTCGGCTGCCGTCAGCGCCAAATCG
Organism: Vicinamibacterales bacterium; assembly: GCA_040081555.1. Classification (GTDB taxonomy): domain Bacteria; phylum Acidobacteriota; class Vicinamibacteria; order Vicinamibacterales; family CAVVIG01; genus CADEEX01. Next base: position 11,636 of record JBEBGG010000013.1, on the reverse strand, counting down.
CTTCGGCGTGCTGCATCGGGCTCATGCCGGCCAAACGCGGAGGTCGAGATATCCGTCGCCAGAAACGAAATGCCGTCCAGCCCCATCGCCTTGGCATGGTCGATGAGCGCCGGCACCTCGCGAAAGTTCAACCGATGAAGGGTCGTCCGAGCTGTCACCGGAGTGCCCGGCGCGAGACGGCGCAGCCGTGCGACACCGCGCTCAACCGCGGAGAGCGCCGCAACGCCGCGAATCTGCTGATAGAGCGACTCGGTCGGCGCGTCGAGGGAGACAATCACCCGTGAGAAATACCGAGCCACCTCCACCGCCGCGCGCTCCAGATGCAGTCCGCTGGTGTGAAGGTGCAACGTAAGGCCGCGGCGGATGCACTGCTCAGCGGCCGCGAAGACGTCGGGCCGTAGCAGCGGTTCCCCGCCGGAGAACAAGACCACCCGCGTACCGAGCGACTTCAGCTCGTCGGCCAGTGTCCCGATCTCGTCAACCGACAGGTCAGTCTCACCACCGCTCTTCCACCAGTCGCAGGACACACATCGGCTGTTGCAGCGGCTGGTCGGAAACAGGATCGCCAGCGGCAACACCAATGTCCGGTTGGTCCAGGCCCCGATCTGGACCAGGGCGGTCGCGGCGACACCTGAAGAATGGACGCTCACCCGACCCCCAGGTCTGCGTGGGAACCTACCAACGTCCCCCCGGTATCCGTCAGGGTCGTGGCTCCGGCGCTTGGCCGTCGTGCGAGTCTGACCACGCGACGCCGCAGCATCGGCCAGCGCAGCGCCTGCAGCAGCCCACTCACCGCGGCCCGCAGCGTTCGCCGAGAGATCGTCATTGGACGCCGCACCGCCTTTATCAAGGCGTCCAGGCCGCGCCGCTGCCGGAACTCGGAGTGGACCAGCGCGTGCAGCGCCCGGTAGAACGCCGGCGGGAACGTGCCGCGATACATCATGGCGAGGTCGTCTGAATCAACCCAGTTCTGCTGTCGCCCGAGTTGAGCTTTCACGCGCTCAAAGAAGCTCGTGCCTGGCAGGGGATACGAGACCGACACGCCGATCTCGTCAGGCCGGCAGGTGCGCACCATTCGCAGTGTCGCCTCCACATCCTCAAACACCTCGCCCGGATAGCCAAACTGCAGAAAGAAGCCGACCTGAATACCAGCCGCACGCAAGAGCGCCGTCGCACGGTGGATGTCCCCAACCGTGGTCCCCTTCTGCATGGCATCGAGCACGCGTTGAGATCCGGACTCCGCACCAATCCAGACGGTCTGACAGCCGGCTGCCGCCAGCGCCCGAGCTGTGCCATCCGTCACACCATCGGCCCGCAACAGGCACTTGAACGGAATTCGTGCGTCTCGCGCCACGACCTGGTGGGCGAACGCGTCGATCCATCCGGGCTTGAGTCCGAAGATGTCGTCAGCGATCCACAGATGATCGGGCCGATAGGTATCCTTCAACCACACCATCTCGTCCACCACGGCCTCGACCGCGCGCGAGGCATAGCGTTGGCCGTAGATCGGCTTCGCGCACCAGTTGCAGTGGAACGGGCATCCTCTCGTCGTCGCGATATTCATCGAGAAATAGCCGTGACGCCGGTGCCAGATCTCGCGATAGCGGGCCACGTCCACAAGATCCCAGGCGGGCGCCGGGAGCTGGTCGAGATCGCGCACGAAGGCTCGCGGTGGCGTTCGCGTGATTCCGCCCTCGCCACCCCTCAGCACCAGACCGTCAATGTGCGCCAGAGACGCGGCCGACCGGCCGCCCAAGCTATCGATGACGTGCCTCAGCGTCACTTCGCCTTCGCCCGCAATGACGCAGGCCGCGCCGGCATCGAGGTAGAGTGCCGCGTGGTCAGTCGCGTCGGAACCGGCTACGACCACCGTGATCCGCCGGGCGCGGGCCGATGCCACCATCTCGAGCGCCGCTTCGCGCATGCGCAGCAGACACATCTTTGACAGGTAGTTGAAGCTGTCCTCGTAGAGCACGGCGACGCGCGGACGATTCCGGTCAAGCGCCGTCTCCCACTCGCGCACCGAGCCCGCCAGCATCGCGTCAAACAACGCCACTGACCACCCGTCATTCCGCACCGCTGCCGCCGCATACAACGTGCCGAGCGGCGCGTAGGGCTGCTGCGCGTCCCACAGCTTCGGATCGAAGCGGAGGAAATACGCCTGGCCGAACAGCACATCGACGCTCATCGCGGTCTCGATTGCAGCGCCGCGGAGACCCGCGTGGATACGCGAGCGTTGGCCAACGCGCTGGCGTACACGCCGAGCGTCTCTTGTGCCGCGCGGTCCCACGAGAAGGTCCGAGCCCGCTCGAGCCCCGCCGTGCGCAGTGCGTTGCGACGCGGCGAATCTTCAGAGAGCCTCACCATGGCCACGCCAAGCGCGAACGGATCGAGATGCTGCACCTGTTCGACGGCCTGCCCCCCCACCTCGTCCGCCACGGCCAGACGCCCCGTCAACACCGGCGTGCCACAGGCCATCGCTTCGATGACCGGCAGCCCGAATCCCTCGTAAATCGATGGAAAGACCAACATTTCCGCGAGGTTGTAGATGGCCGGCAGATCCTCGAACGGCACATAGCCTGTAAAGCGAATCGCGTCGGCGACCTGCAGCCGCTCGATGAGCACTTCGATGTCCTTCGACAGCCATCCGTAGGGTCCGACACAGACCAATTGATGAGAGAGGGCGCCGCGGCGCCGCCGCTCCGCGAATGCCTCGATCAGCCGGACCAGATTCTTCCGCGGCTCAATCGTTCCGACGTGAAGGATGAATCGATCGGCCAGCTGGTAGCGAGTTCGGACGCGGTCTAGCGCCCGAATGTCGACCAGCGGCTTGAACTCCGGAGCCGCTGCCTCGTGGACCACATGTACCCGGTCCGGATCGATCCGGTACAGCCGAACGATGTCGGCCTTCGCGCTCTGAGACACCGTGATGATCGCCGCCGCACGACGCGCCGCCAGGTCGACCAGCGGGCGGTTCAGCAGAACCCGCCGCGCCGGGTGTGTGCGTGGGTACATCGTCAGGCTCATGTCGTGAATCGTCACGACGGCCGGCACCGACGACACCAGCGGCACCATCCCGTTGGTGAAGTGTGCCACCTGCGCCCCGATGGCCGAGACCAGTCGCGGCGCTTGCGTCTGCATCCACACCATTCGTGGCAGATTCCACGGCGACACCGCCACCTTCATGTTCGACGGCAGAGGCTCGGTCGTGTCGACGGCTCGATTCGAGACCACGGTGATGCCATCGTCAGGTTCGCGCTTCGCCAGATGCCGCAACAGGTGCTCTGTGTAGTAGCCCACACCGGTGCGCCCGGGGCGAAGAGTGGTGCCGTCAAACGCGATGCGCATAGCCCCCACCCGTGTCGGTGACGAAGGTGAACAAGCCGAGCGTGATCGCCATCAGCACGTAGGTCGGTGTAAATCCTGCAAACGAATCGACCAGTCCGTGAATCGCAATGGCGGCCACCGCCGCCAACAACCCGCCCACGAGAGGGTCGGCACCGGCCACTGCCAGACGCCCGCGCTGGATGACACGCCAAGCACACCAACCCATCGCGAGGGCGCCAACCGCGCCCATGCCAACCAGCAGTTCCAGGTAGCTGTTGTTGCTGTGAGTCCGCGGGTCGGCCTGGGGGATGCCCGCGTAGCGGCCGTACAGGAGGCGATAGTTGTCAGGCCCCACACCGGTGATTGGATGCTCGAGGTACATCCGTGCCGCCGCTGCCCACAGCACCAGACGCCCCGGACGCACCGCCTGCGTGGGGCTCACGAGCCACCGCGCCCTGGGCAGAGGTGCCATCGTCGGACCCTCCACGCGAGCCGGCGTCGCGGCAAGAATGGCGTCAGTCTCGGTGCTGAACCACAGTCGGGATTCCTGCTCGATATCCCAGACGAGCTGGTACTGGCCAGGCGCTGACGGACTCTTCACCGTGGCCGCCAACTCCACCGACTCACCGGGCGCCACCGGCTTTGGCAACACCGTCCGCTCGCCCTCCCACTCGACGACACGCGGGGAGCCGTCCTCGAGCCAGTGGTAGGCCACGCGGAACGGCTGGGGCGATTCCGGCGTCCAGGTGACCCGACCGGTGTTGGTCAAGCGCAGCGGCACGGTGGTCGTCCCACCGGTGCGCAGTGCGAGCGCCGCAGGGGCGTCAATCCGCGCTCGATACCACCCCTCCTGCCCCTCGGTCGACAGCCGCGCCAGTATCACTTCGCTCGATCGAGACAGCGCCACTTCGCAGGCCGCGATCACGGCAACCGCAGCCAGCGCCCACAGAAGACGTGTCCGCTCCAGCCTGGTGTAACAGATGACAGCGACAACGAGTAACGACGCCGCCACGTTGATGAGGCCGGAACGGGTGAACGTGACGACGATGCCCTCGATCGTCACGGCGAGCAGCACGACCAGCACACAGATCCGCCAGCGCTGGCCCCTGGTCACACTGAACGCCAGTAGCCCAAGGCCGCACGCGACACAGATCTCGAGATACATGGACGCGATGGTCGGGTATTGCAGTGGACCGGAGGCGCGGACCTGGGCACCAAGCAGCGCCACCGACGGACGAAACGCCTGCAACGCCGAGAGCACCTTTGGCACTTCCGCGTATTCGAGAACCGCCACGATCGCGACGAGAACACCAGACGTGCACAGCGCCCAAAGCGTGCGCCGGAGCCGCGTACTGTCGGTGACCACCGTGCGCGTAAGCACGTACACGCACAGGGCTAGGGTGAAACGTCCCGTCATGTGGAGGGCGTTACTCCGTCCCTCAGGGGCCGCCGCCGACGCCACGAGCCCGGCGCCGACCAAGGCCAGCCATGGCGCCGTGAGTCCTCCGCCGATCCCGCCAACAGCCGGTGCGGACATCCACAAGAGCCCACCGATTGCCACCGCCAGGATCGCGGCCACTTCGACGGTCGACAGCGCCTGCCCCGGGAGTTGAAGCAGTGGTCGCGTCGCTTCAAACGGGGCGACGATGATGAGCGCGCAGAAGACGGCAAAGGCGATCCGCGACATGATCGATCCACGCAGTCCAAGATCCTTGCCAGGCTGATACTCGGGCACGCGACGAGCAGGCACGCGAGCTGCATACGGAGCCACTGCTGCAAAGCCCCACGGATCGGACGGACTCCCGGCCGATCCGCGTGGTACCTGTGGCCGTAAGCGTGGTCGACGGCGTCAACGTGGGAGCTGACACTCTATGGGGGGCCCCGACGCGCTTACGGCACAGGAAAACCCCTTTCGACTCGCGAAAGGGCCGCGAGCTGACTCGATCGCCAGGAAGGCTTCCCGCGTGCACAAGCGCCGACAGGTAGGGTTTGTGATCTACCGCGCCGCGACCGATCTGGTGGCGAAGGCAGCACTGTTTGTCGTCACCATTGCGGCGGCGCGCACGTTGTCTCAGGATGACTTCGGTCTCTTCTCGCTCGCCACGACCGCCGGTTGGATGGTGGCCCTGGCCGGCGACTTCGGCATCCAGATGCATCTAGCCCGTGCGGTCGCGCAGCATCCCGAGAATGCAGCCCTGCTGCTTCGCCGTTGGCTCCCGATCCGGGCCCTGACCGCGGTGCTTGGCGTGACGGGGATGGCCATCGGTGCCGCCGTCACCGTCGATTCCTGGACAGCGACCATCGTCCTGGTGCTCTTCACGCTTCTCTACGTCGTCAATGGCCTCGTCGAATTCCTGTACTACTTCTACCGCGGACTCGGGCGCACTGACCTCGAGTCCGCGCTCGTGCTGGCCCAGCGCCTGACCGTCCTGGCACTGGCGCTCACGGCGCTGCGGTGGAGGCCGAGCCTGATACTGCTCGCGCTGGCGATGCTGGCACCCGCCGTCGGCGGGTTGTTACTCGCGGGCCGCATCGCCTCCCGCCTGACCCCCCCCGACCGGCACTCACCACCACAGCCCAGGTTCTTCATTCCGGGAGACACGCTTGGCCGCGTGTTGCCCATCGGCGCTGGCATCGTGCTCTCGGCGCTTTACTTCCGCATCGACGTCTTCCTGCTGGAGGCCTGGCAGGGCCTCGAGGCGGTCGGGCACTACAACGCCGTCTTCCGCATGGTTGAAGCGCTACGCTTGCTGCCCGCCGCGGCCCTCGCCGTCGCCATGCCGACGCTCTTTACCGCGGTGACGCGCAGACCACTGGTCCAGCTTGCGACCGCCCTTACCGGCGGTGCCATGGTCGTGACACTCGTGCTCTGGTTCAACGGCGGCTGGGCAGTGACCCTGTTGTTCGGCGATCGCTACGCGCCGGCCATTCCGGCCTTCCGCGTACTCACGCTGTCGTTCCCACTGATGTCGCTCAACTACGCACTCACGCACCAGCTCATTGGCTGGCACGGCCATCGCTTCTATGCGCTGCTCTGCGCGGCCGCGCTGGTTGTCAACATCGGTGCCAACGCGGTGCTCATTCCCCTGCTCGGCCTCGCCGGTGCGGCGTGGACGACGCTGATCACGGAGGCCGTCGTCACAGCAGGCTGCGTACTCGGACTGCGCCTCTCGACGCCTGACGCGACGCTCAGGACTTCGGTGGCGGCCATGGCGGTGACGTCCTGACTCCCAAGGCCGGACTCTCGGTCGCGGAGATGGTTGGCGGCTCCACCATCGCCGAGGAGGCCATTGCGCGAGCGGTGCTGCTGGCCTCGGTGTTCGACTACCCACTGACCCTCGCGCAGCTGCGGCGCACCCTGGTCGCCTCACAGCAGACGGCGACCGGCGTCTTGGGCACATGGGCTGGCAGCGAGTGGCTGCAGGCGAGGATCGAGCATCGAGACGGCTTCTTCTACCCGACGGGACGGCAGGCCCTGATCGCCGAACGAATCCGGCGCGAGGCCAGAAGCCGCGTGTTTCTACAGGAACATCAGCGACTGCTACACCTGATCTGTGCGCTGCCATACGTCGATCTGGTCGCCCTCTCAGGCAGCGTCGCGCACATGAATCTGGAAGAGGGCGGCGATCTGGACCTCTTCATCGTGACGCGCGGCCGGCATGTCTGGAGCGTCACGGTCGCCGTGATCATCCTCGCCCGCCTGATGGGACGCCGCCGGACGTTGTGCGCCAACTACGTCGTTGCCGACACGGCACTCTCGATTGACACCGCTCCGGACCCGTTCACAGCCAGCCAGATCGTGCACCTCAAGCCACTGGTTGGCGAGGGCACGTATCTTCGCTTCCTCGACGCGAACCCGTTCGTGCGAGCCTTCTACCCAAACATGCATGGCGCCGAACCCTCAATGCCACGCATCCGCCAGAGCGTGTGGCTCCGCGGGTTCAAGCGCTGCTGCGAGTGGATGCTTGCGTGGCCCGCGGCTGGCGCCGAACGGCTCTGCCGCTGGCTGTATCGTGCCTACTTGAAGCAGCGCGCCGACACCTGGACATCACCGGAGCAAGTGAGGCTGGATGACGATCGACTGAAGCTGCACACGCACAGCCATCGGCAGCGAGTCATGCAGCGATTCGAGAGAGCGCGACACGAGGCGATGTGAACGTGAGAAGCACGGGCGTGTTCTCAACGCGCCAACTATCGCGTCAGTAGCCCGCGCGATCCAAGGAACTCGAGAATCGTTGCGGCACTCGTGTCGACGGTCTCTTGATCGGTCCTGATCACGAGGTCCGGATGTGTCGGTGCTTCGTACGGATCGCTTACGCCGGTGAAATGGGCGATCTCCCCGGCCAGTGCGCGCTTGTAGAGACCTTTGACGTCGCGTTTGACAAGCGCGTCGAGGGTCGGGTTGACGAAGATCTCGACAAACGGAATACCTTCCGAGTTGGCGAGCTGCCGCACTTCGTCGCGCGCCTCCGCGTAGGGCGAGATTGCCGCCCCGATGACGATGACACCGTGCCTGGCGAGCAGCCGGGCCACGAATCCAATGCGGCGTACGTTGGTATCGCGGTCTTCACGGGTGAAGCCGAGGCCCTTGGAAAGGTGGCGACGGACCTCGTCACCGTCGAGGATCTCGACCGGCCTCACCGCAGCAATGCGCGGCGCGATTGCATTGGCCAACGTGCTCTTGCCGCCGCCGGACATGCCTGTGAACCAGATAATGGCGCCACGTGACGCCGCCTCGCTCACGACAGCAATTCCTCGAGGGCCCTGCGCACGGCGTCGACCGCTTCTGCGTCTGATGGCGCCGTGCGCGCGAGCCGGGCCAGACGCTCCGCTGCGCCCGTGCGTGCGGCGGCGTTGGCGCCCCGCACGTGCAGGCCCTCCGCAATCATTCCGGCGCCCGAAGTGAAGTTCGTGGTCGGGTCAATCAGGATGAAGCTGCCGGTGAAGCGATTGGCCGAATAATGGTCAAACATGATCGGTCGGGCGAGAGACAACGTCACCGACCCGATCTGGTTCAACTCGAGCCCGTGGTCGACCTCGGCCGTCACCATTCGCGTGGAATGCTTGAGCAGGTACAGGCGACCGGGATCAAGCGGCCGCTCATCCATCCAGACCACGTCGGCGCGCACACGCTGGCCGACCTCGATATCGCCAATCGTCAGCATGTCGCCTCGGCTGGTATCGAGTTCGTCCTCGAGCGTCAGCGTGACGGACTGACCGGCCTTGGCCATGTCCAGATCGCCATCCCACGTGACGATCCGCTTCACCTTGCTCGACCGACCCGACGGCCACGAGGTGACCAGGTCGCCCGGGTGGACGATGCCAGACAGAATCTGTCCGGCATAGCCGCGAAATTCGTGGGTGGGCCTGGCCACCAGCTGCACCGCCATGCGGAACGGCTTGGTATCGGCATCTCTTGCCACTTCCACGGTCTCAAGGAACTCGAGCAGTGATTGGCCTTTGAACCACGGCGTGCGCTCGCTCTCGGTGATGACGTTATCGCCGTGCAAGGCACTGATCGGAATCGCGTGCAGGTTTGCCCCTGGCAGGATCGTCCGGAATTCGTCAACGATGCCATCGAAGACCGCGCGATCGAACTCCATCAAGTCCATCTTGTTGACGGCCAGGACGAAGTGATGAATGCCGAGCAGGCGCGCGATCTGCGCGTGGCGGCGAGACTGCACGCGGACACCGTGACGCGCGTCGACGAGAAGAATCGCCACGTCCGCCGTAGAGGCGCCGGTCGCCATGTTCCGGGTGTACTGCTCGTGGCCAGGCGTGTCGGCCAGAATGAACTTGCGACGCGCCGTTGCGAAGTAGCGATAGGCGACGTCTATGGTGATGCCCTGCTCACGCTCGGCGCGCAGACCGTCGGTGAAGAGCGAAAAGTCGATAGGCCCCGCCGTGCGGTTCTTCGACGCCTTCTTCACCGAGTGCAGCTGGTCCTCATAGACCGAACGCGAGTCGTACAGCAAGCGCCCGATCAGCGTGCTCTTGCCATCGTCGACGCTGCCGGCGGTACAGATTCTGAGCAGGTCGGCCATCAGAAGTACCCCTCGCGCTTCTTCATCTCCATCGACCCATCTTGATCGTGGTCAATGACGCGGAGCTGACGCTCGGAGTTCTTCGCCGCGACGAGTTCTTCGATGATCTTGGGAATCGTGTCGGCGTCGGAACGGACCGCTCCGGTGCACGGCGAGCAGCCGAGCGAACGCATACGGCATTTGACCAGCTGCGGCTTCTCGCCAGGCATGCGTGGCACGAAGGGCTGCTCGGTGGAGATGAGCATGTCGCCCCGGACGATCATCTCGCGTTCTTTGGCGTAGTAGAGCGGGACCACCGGGATCTGCTCGGCGTGGATGTAGCTCCACACGTCGATCTCCGTCCAGTTCGACAGCGGAAAGACGCGGATGCTTTCGCCCGGTCGAATGCGCGCGTTCAAGAGCTGCCACAACTCGGGACGCTGATTCTTCGGATCCCACTGTCCGTTGGGATCGCGCAACGAGAAGATGCGCTCCTTGGCGCGCGAACGCTCTTCATCCCGACGCGCCCCGCCAAACGCGGCGTCGTAGTTGCCGGCCGTGAGCGCGTCCAGTAACCCCCGTGTCTTGAGGGCGCCACAGCAGGCCTTGGTGCCGACCTTGAAGGGCTGCGTCCCTTCGGCGATCGCATCGGTGTTGGTGTGCACGATGAGACGCCCGCCAATTTCGGCCACGTAACGATCGCGGAACTCGATCATCTCGCGGAACTTGTAGGTCGTGTCGATGTGCAGCAACGGAAACGGAATCGGGCCTGGATAGAACGCCTTCTGCGCCAGCCGGAGCAGGACCGACGAGTCCTTCCCGATCGAATACAGCATGACCGGCCGCTCGAACTCAGCGACCACTTCACGCATGATATGGACGCTTTCGGCCTCAAGGGCCCGAAGGTGGTCGGAGAGGGCGACGGTGGTGGGCTCGGTTAGGGTCTCAGGCATGGCTTCGGCGTAAGCGACTCGATGAACCTCTTATGTTAGTCCGAGCGTGCGGGTTCAGCACGGGCGTAGGCTGGCGTCTGTGACGCACCGTCTTCGTGCGCCGAAAAGAACCGATACAGCAGCCAGGCGTCCAGTACCATGACCGCCACGAGCACCAAGTAGGCCCCCGGCCCGGCCACCAGCTTCAGGTCGTTCAACAACTTCGAGACGCCAAAGGCCACAACCCAGGCGTCGAAGCTCATGCAAATGCGGCGGAACGTCTCCGCCTTCATTCGCCGAATGAGATAGGCGCCAATCGGAACGCCAATCGCCACGCTCGGCACAATCCACGGCAGGAGCAGGAATGCGGGCTTCACGAACAGTCCCGCAGACAGGTACGCCACCGCCGTCATCGACGACTCGGCGAGCCGTACAAATCCCAGCGCCGCGCGGAACTCCTTCTTCGCGAAGCCCTGGTTATTGAGCGCGATCGCCAGGGGCGGCCCTGAAATCGTCGTGACTGAATATAGGACGCCGACACCGACGCCGAAGGCGATCCCGGCCGAGCGTTCGGCGCGGATCGCCCGGCGCACGCCCGCGGCCTGCAGCAGGATCAGCGGGAGCAGCACCAGAAATGTGTAGAACTTCAACCAGTTGGGGTTGACCGTCGACACCATCATCGTGCCTGCGATCACGCCCGGCACCAGCCCAACGATAATTGGTGAGCAACGCCGCCAGACCGCGCCGACCTCCGCCCGATTCACCCACAACACGTAGGCGTTGAGCGGCACTTCGATCAGGATGAGGGCGGGGTTGAGAACACGGTTGGCCAGAAACAGCAGGGCCAACGGCACCGTGATCGACGAGAAGCCATAACCCAGGGCCCCGTTGACCGTGGCGGCGAGCAGCGTGATGCCGCCAAGCGCCAGGAGGCTTGAATCCATGGCCCTAGGACGCCTGACTCGCCCGATGCGTGCCGCGACCAAGAGGTGCGTCCATGGCGGACGGCATGCTCAGGCCGTGAGTGTGCATCGAAGAATTGGACCGGGGTGTCGACATGGTGCTTCTCGAAATCAGGAGCGGAACCGCGTTGAGGAAGCCGCGCGCCGAACCGGAGAAGTCTGGCCTGTCAGGACTGAGCTGAGGGCGGTCTTCTCACCGGTCGGTCGCCGGCCTGCTACAGACGCAACAACACGAGGCCGCTGCGCGACAGACACGACAACAGGAGGGGTGGCAGACCATGAAGACCCCGTGATTTTCCCGCGCCCAGCCGCGGCAAGTCAAGCCGACAGTTGATGTTGCCAGCGTCCTCGGCGCCGGACACCACTCTGGTGTCCGCGGTGACACGCCGCAG
>JBEBGG010000098.1:0-12469 GCA_040081555.1 Vicinamibacterales bacterium | reverse complement strand
ACGGCAAGCTCGTCGCGAGCGCGGCGTTCCGCACGACGCGCGGAGCGCTCAGGAGCCTGTTGAGCGGCTACTGCCGGGTGGCGCCTGAGCGGCTGCGGCTGGCGCTCGGCGCTCATGGCAAGCCGCATCTGGCGGATCACCCCGACATTCACTTCAATCTGTCGCACTCGGGCGACATGGCGGCCTGCGCGATTGCGGTTGGCTGCAACCTCGGCATCGACATCGAGGTGCTGCGTCCTGTGCGCTATCTGGACGCCGTCATGAAACGCTCGTTCACGGCAGCCGAGCAGGTCGCGCTTGCCGAGGCAGATGGAACGGTGGGCGAGGCGCGCTTCCTGCAGCAATGGACGCGCAAGGAAGCCTACGTGAAGGCTCGCGGGACGGGACTCCATCTCCCACTTGGCTCATTCGGCATCGTGGCAGCCAACGACGGGCGACTCTGTCTGTCCCCGCCAGCGACGGAACTCTGGCGGATGCTCGACCTGCAGCCACGGACTGGATACGTCGGCGCGCTGGCTGCCAACTGTGCTGAGATCGTGGTCGCCGAGCGCACGGTCGCGCGCCTGGCAGACCTGCGGCCGTAGACGAGGGCGCCAGGACTAGTCAGTCCCCCCCTCTCGTAGAGACCCGCTACCAGTGAGTTCTGGCCCGCAGCCGCGGAATCCGTCAGTGCGCCAGCGCGGCGACGGGGGGCGGTGCTTCGCCTGCCGCACGCGCCCGCAGTGGCACGCGCTTGAGGAAGATGTGCGGGAGTATTGCCGCGGACATGATCACGGCGCTCCAGAAGAAGACCTCCTGCAGTCCGTGCGTCAACGCCATCTTCACGTTGGTGAAGAGCGTCTGCAGTAGTAGGGGTCCACCCGGCATCTTGCCGAACAGCTCCTCCAGCTGCGGCCGCGCCTGGACCAGGAGCAGCGGATTCTCGAAGTACGGAAGCGCCGCTGCCGGCACGCTCGCTGGGATGGTGTGGATGAACTCGTTGTGATACCGAGTGAGCATCACCGAGCCAAATGCCGCCACACCGACGGTGCTGCCAATGGATCGGAAGAAGATGGTGGAGGAGGTGGCGGCGCCCATTTGTGCGCGTGGCGCCACGTTCTGCACGGCCAGGGTGTAGACCGGCTGCAGCAGCCCCATACCGAGGCCAGCCAGGATCATCGACCACGCCACGTAGCTGCGCGTCGTGTCGGCGTTCATCCGCGCGAACAGGATCATGCCGCCCGCGATCAGGATCGAGCCGATGATGCCCAGGGCCTTGTATTCACCGGTTCTGGACGCCACCTGTCCCGCGATGATTGAGGCGACCACGGCGCCCAGGAGCAGCGGGGTCAGCAGGCTTCCAGACTGCATGGCCGAGGCGCCGAGCACGCCCTGCATGTACAGCGGCAGGTAGATGATGATGCCGAACATGCCCATGCCGAGGATGAAGGCAGCGGCGGAGCAGACACTCACCACCGGGTCGCGGAACAGGGACAACGGAATGACCGGTTCAGCCGCTCGTGATTCTGAGTAGAGCAACGCCCCAAGCATGGCGATGGACATGGCGATCAACCACAGGACGCGGTTGGACGTCCAGCCGTAGCGCGTCGCCCAGGTCAGCGCGAGGAGCAGCGGCACGACGGTGCCGATGAGCGTGGCAAACCCCGCCCAATCGAGGTGCCGCGTCGAGCCGCGTGGCTTGAGATGCGGGAACTGGAAATGAATCGCGGCGATGGCGGTCGCGCCCACCGGCAGGTTCACGTAGAAGCACGCGCGCCACGACCAGTTGTCGGTGAGCCAGCCACCGAGTGTGGGGCCGAAGATCGATGCCACGCCCCACAGCGCCGCGAACATGCCCTGATACTTGCCGCGTTCGAGCGGTGAGAAGATATCGCCGACGATGGCGAAGAGAATGCCGGTCACCATGCCGCCGCCGATGCCCTGAAGTCCGCGGAACAGGATCAACTGCCCCATGCCGTCCAAGGGCAGGAACGTCAGGTCGCCGGCGGCGCCGCAGAGGGCGGAGGCAAGCACGAAGAGCAACGCCCCAAGCATGAAGAGGGGCTTGCGTCCGTAGCGGTCAGACAGGCTCGCGAAGATGGGCACCGCGACCGTGGACGAGAGCAGATAGACCGTGGCCACCCAGGGGTAGCGGTCAAACCCCGACAGCGACGCGATGATCCGTGGCTCGGCCGTGCCGACAATGGTCTGGTCGACCGCGGCAAGAAGCGCCGCCAGCAGCAGGCCGGTCATCGTGGCAATCAGCTGCGTCCTGGTCAGAGGCACGATGCCGGAGGTGACGTACACGGGTTCTGACGCGGTCGTCGACATCTCAGAGTCCTTGCTTCGTTCTCGCAGTTGTTGTCGCTCGAGGTGTTGAGGAGCCGTCGGGCGGGCAGGCAATATTAGCGGGATCCAAGGTGGAGGCGAAAACTCCTGTGCTAAGCTCGCCACGCTGGATTCTTTCCGCGTGCTGTGCCGCCTCTGGGCGTACGAGCCAAGTCCTGACTCGCCCTCCTGAAGTAAGCCCTCACCACGAGAAAAACGACCGGCAACAGGAGAGCAGTGATGAGTCAGAAATTGTACGTTGGCAACCTTCCGTACGAAACCAGCGAAGCCGATCTGCAGGATCTGTTCGCACAGGCGGGCGGTGTCGAAACCGTCACGATCATGCGCGACATGGCGACCGGCCGAGCCCGCGGGTTCGCCTTCGTCGAGATGAGCAGCAGCGACGATGCGCAAAAGGCCATTGCGCAGTTCAACGACTACCAGCTTGGTGGCCGGAATCTGTCAGTAAACGAAGCACGCCCGAAGACGGCGAGCGGCCCCCGCGGTGGTGGCGGCGGTGGCGGCTACGGTGGCAACCGCGGCCCGCGCCGCGAGCCGCGCTGGTAGATTCGATTCGGGGCGTCCGGCGCGAGCCTCTCGCGCCGGACGCCTGTCGTCCCAGGGCTGGCTCAACCGGCGTTCAGCACGTCGAGTTCCGCGGCGGGCATCGCATAGCGGTGGCGTGCAGACGGGAAGGCACCTGACCTGACGTCGCGCACATATTCACCAAGCGCAGTCCGAATGGCCTCGCCGATCGCTGCGTAGCGCTGCACGAACAGCGGAACGTGACCCGTCGTCAGGCCGAGCAGATCGTGCCAGACCAGGACCTGACCGTCGCATGAGGCACCGGCGCCGATACCGATGGTCGGAATCGACAACGCCTCAGTGATGCGCGCGCCCACCGGCTCGGGCATCGCTTCGAGAACGACGGCGAAGCACCCAGCGTCCTGCAGCGCCCGCGCCTCGTCGATGAGGCGCCGCGCCTTCGTTGCAGTCTGCCCCTGGGTCTTGTATCCGCCAAGCAGCGTGGCGGATTGTGGCGTCAGCCCCACGTGTCCTACTACGGGCACCCCGGCTCCGACAATCGCCGACACGCGTTTCAGCGTCAGCCCCGCTCCTTCGAGTTTCACCGCATCGGCGCCGCCTTCTTTCACGAGCCGGACCGCGGACTGGACGGCTCGGCGGCTCGTCACCTGATACGACCCAAACGGCATGTCGGCAATGATGAGCGGCCGGCGCGCGCCGCGTGTCACGGCCCCAGTCAACATCACCATTTCGTCCATGGTAATGGGCAGGGTCGATTCGTGGCCGAGCACGGTCATCGCCGCAGAGTCGCCAACCAGGATGCAGTCAACTCCCGCATCGTCGGCGAGGCGGGCGCTGGGAGCATCGTAGGCCGTGACCATCGCGATGCGTCGCTTCTCCTGTTTCATTCTGGCGAGCTCGGACAGTGACATTTTCGACATCAGTTATCTCGGTGTCCCAGTGGTGATGGCTGTTCTCGGACGCGGGTGGCGTCGGGCGCTGCTGTGAGTGGCGCGTTGTCGATCAGGCGGGTGGCCCCAACACGCACCGCGATGGCTAGCGTCGGCTGCCCGTCGAAAGAGGCGGTGGCGACGTATTCGATCTCAACTCCTGGGGTGCCCTCAAGCGTGCGGCGCGCTTCCGCCACAGGATCGCGGCCGTCACGGTGTGCTGAGCACCCCGCGTCGAGCGCACGCGGAATGGCCAGTGCGTGTTGGCGCTCGGCTGGGCTCAATCGGACGTTGCGTGATGACAAGGCCAGGCCGTCCGAATCTCGCACGGTTGGGATCACGCGGATAGTGAGCGGCAGATCGAGGTCCCGTACGAGCTGCCTGACGACGGCCACCTGTTGGGCGTCCTTTTGTCCGAAGAACGCGATCGTTGGCTGAACGATCGTGAATAGTTTGACGCAGACCGTTGCGACGCCTCGAAAGTGGCCGGGCCTGAACGCGTCTTCGAGGCCTGCGGTCTGCTCCACGTCGACCCAGGTTGCGAAGCCTGCGGGGTACATTTCCTCGCGGCTCGGGATGAACAGCTCGTCGACTCCGGCCGCGGCAGCCAGCTCGCAGTCCTGAGCCTCAGTACGGGGGTAAGACGCCAGGTCATCCTGATTCCCGAACTGCGTGGGATTCACAAAGATGCTGGCGACGACGCGATCGGATGCGGACCGGGCTGCGTCCAGGAGCGCGACGTGCCCGGCATGGAGCGCGCCCATGGTCGGGACCAGACCGATGCGGGCGCTGGGGCGGTGTGGCACGAGCGCGCTCCGGAGACCGCCGATCGTTCGGTGCAGGTTCATGGTCGGGTCACCGCCGCAAGCGCGCGATACATGTCAGCCAGGTCGCTGGCGCGGGAGTCGAGCTCGGACAGGTGTGCATCGACGGTGGCGCGATCGCCCCGGGCAATAGGGCCCGTGAGCTCGAAGCCGTTCTCGATCGTGCGTTGCATCAAGGGAATCAGCGCTTCAGGTGGTGCGCCGGCGGCTGCGACGAGCCGTGATGCGGCGCGATACAGGGTGACGAGGTAGTTTGAGGCGACCACAGCGCCTGCGTGGTATAGCGTCCGCTGCCGATCGTCGAGATCGAAGGGCCGGAGGCCCAAGGTTTCTCCGAGCCACCGCCCACGGTCGCGCCCCTCGCTGTTCTCGGCCGTGACCGCCGCCCAGGCGCCGTCGAGCTGTTCCGCGCCCCGGGAGCGCGTGAACGTCTGCAGCGGATGTACGCCAAAGCGGCGAACATGCGGTGAGAGCGCCGAAAGAGGCGTGGCACCACTGACGTGAGCCACCCACGGGCCCGGAGTGACTTGGGCTGATTCCGACGCGATGGCTCCATCCGGTACGCAGAAGACGACAAGGTCCGCGTCCTGTTGATACGGTCGGTTGACGACCCGAAGGCCGCGCTGATTCAAGCGCTCGGCGACTGCCGAGCCGACGCGTCCCCGTCCAATGACTGCCACACGTTCGAACACGAAATACCGTCCTTCATAGAATCTTAGGTGAAATGGGGGCGCGGGTGATTCCCGCGCGGGCGGCAACAACCTCTGGCCTCCGGCCTCCGGTGTCCCTATCATCCGTAGCGTGACATCAGGTGGCGGCTGGCCCGCGATCCTCTATACCGCTCGCACGGCACGCAAGGTCGGCTGGCTACCACTCTGGCGCGCGATGCGCAGCCGGAACGCCTGCAAGACCTGCGCGCTCGGCATGGGCGGGCAGCAGGGCGGGATGGTCAACGAGGCCGGCCAGTTTCCGGAGGTCTGCAAGAAGTCGCTGCAGGCCATGGCGTCCGACATGCAGGGCGCCATCTCCCCAGGGTTCTTCGCGCGCTACTCCCTCGCGCAACTCCGAACGTTGTCACCACGTGAGCTGGAAT
The DNA here is from genome assembly GCA_040081555.1 of Vicinamibacterales bacterium. Lineage (GTDB taxonomy): Bacteria > Acidobacteriota > Vicinamibacteria > Vicinamibacterales > CAVVIG01 > CADEEX01. The sequence goes on along the minus strand of JBEBGG010000098.1, from coordinate 6,770 downwards.
CGTGCGGCCGGCTGGTCGCTCCGATCTACGCCGCCCCTGGCGCCACGCATTACCGTGTGCTCGAGTGGGACGAGGCGCTCGATCGCCTGACAGGGTCGCTCAAAGCCGCCGGGCCATCACGCAGTTTCTTCTACGCCAGCGGCCGGTCGTCGAACGAAGCCGGATTTCTGCTGCAGCTCTTCGCCCGCCTGTTTGGCACCAACGACGTCAATAACTGTTCGTACTACTGCCATCAAGCCAGCAGCGTTGGCCTCGCCTCGAGTCTCGGCACCGGAACGGCCACCGTGCATCTGGACGATGTCGAGCACTGTGATCTCTTTGTGCTTCTTGGCGGCAACCCGGCGTCCAACCATCCGCGTCTGATGCGCAGCCTCATGGAGATTCGCCGCCGCGGCGGCCGCGTCATCGTCATCAATCCGATGAAGGAGCCGGGGCTTGTGAACTTTCGAGTGCCCAGCGATCCGCGGAGCTTGGTCTTCGGCACCGACATCGCCACCGACTATGTGCAGCCGCATATCGGCGGCGATATCGCGCTGCTGACCGGCATGGCCAAGCACGTGCTCGAACAGGGTGGTGAGTGTCGGCCGTTCATCGCGCAGCATACCGAAGGCTTCGCCAGCTTCAAGGCGCACGTGGAGGCCGCCCAGTGGGGTGATATCGAAACCCACGCCGGTGTTCCCCGAGAAACGATCTCGAGGCTGGCCAGCGTCTACATGGCGGCCGAGCACGCTGTGTTCGCGTGGACGATGGGCATCACGCATCATCTGCACGGTGTCGACAATGTCCAGATGATCGCCAATCTCGCGCTGCTGCGAGGCATGGAAGGGCGTCCCAACGCGGGTCTGCTGCCCATTCGCGGCCACAGCAACGTGCAGGGGATGGGGTCGGTCGGCGTGCGACCGGAACTGAAAGGCGAGATGCTCCGCCGCTTCGAGCATCGATTCGGGACGTCGTTGCCCCGCCCGGCCGGGCTGGACACGATGGGCTGCCTCGAAGCCTGCGACCGCGGTGAGAAATCTGTGGGCCTGTGCCTGGGCGGCAATCTGTATGGCAGCAGCCCCGATGCAGTGTTTGCGAGCCGGGCCCTGGGGAACCTAGACGTCGTCGCGTATCTGTCGACAACGCTGAATACGGGACACGCGAGCGGCACCGCTCGCGAGACGCTGGTCTTGCCGGTGCTGCCGCGCGACGAGGAGCACCAGTCGACGACGCAGGAGTCGATGTTCAGCTATGTGCGCTTGAGCGATGGCGGCCCGGCGCGGCATCCTGGGCCGCGCAGCGAGGTGTCGGTGCTGAGCGCGCTCGCCAGCGGTGTCCTTGGTGACGATGGCGTGGTGAACTGGCGCGAGTTCGAGAGTCACGCCCGAATCCGTACCCTGATCAGTGAACTGATTCCCGGCCTCGAGCCGATCGCGGATGTTGACCGTACCCGTCAGGAATTTCATATCGCGAATCGTCGCCTGGATACGCCTGATTTTCCGACTGCCACCGGGAAGGCGATGTTCCACCCGATTCGACTGCCGGATGTGCCGGCTCGCGGCGAGCGTGAATTGCGACTGATGACCGTGCGATCGGAAGGGCAATTCAACACGGTGGTCTACGAGGATGAGGATCTCTATCGCGGGCAGGACCGCCGTGACGTGATCCTGATGAGCGCTGAGGATATAGACGGTCTGGGTCTCGCGCCCGATCAGCGCGTGACGGTGAGGAGCGCCGTGGGCGAGATGCGGGGTCAGCTCGTGCGCCCCTTCGACCTCCGGCCTGGCAACGCGGTGATGTACTTTCCTGAGGCGAACGTGCTGGTGCCGCGTGACGTCGACCCGCGGTCCAGGACCCCGGCCTTCAAGGCTGTCACCGTGGTGGTGACGGCGGACCACCCCTCGCCTTCAGAAGGAGCGCCCGCCGCCTGAGCACCTGCGTTACGCCAGAGCGGTCTTGTAAAGCGCCATCAGCTTGGCCCACGCCTTCTCGGCCTCTGGCTTGTTGTAGATCGGCCCGTTGGCATCGGCCGGCATGTCGGGCACGCACCAGCCGTGCAGGCTCTTGTAGACCTCGATTTCGGCGGGTCGCTTCGCTGCGGCAAAGGCGGCCTTCAGGACGTCCTTCGCCTCCGGCTGCCGCGAGTCGTCGTTGGACGCAATGCCGACGTAGAAACGCGCTCTCATTTTGGGGATGAGAAGGTGCGGGCTGGTCGGTGTGGCGGTCACCAGGCCACCGCCATGGAAGGAGCCTACGGCGCCGACGCGGTTGGGCAGCGCCGCGGCCGTCCGCATCACGAGCGGCCCGCCCATACAGTAGCCTTGGGTGCCAATCTTCTTCGTCTTGTCGACCTGCTTCTGGGCGTCCAGCCAATTGACGAAGGCCACAGCGTCGCGCTCGGCGGCGCCCTCGGCACCAATCGATCCCATCAGCTGCGTCAGCTTGGCGCGGTCGGTCGTGTTCGAGAAGCTGAAGACGGTGAGGTCGGCAATGACGGGTGCCTTGGCGACACGGTAGAACGGATTCGGCACCAGCACCGCGTACCCTTCCGAGGCGACTCGGCGGGCCATGTCGCGCATGGATGGCCGCAGCCCGAAGGCGTCGGTCCAGATGATGACGGCAGGGTGTGCCCCTCCGCCCGTGGGATAGCTGAACGCCGCCTCGCAGCTGCCATCAGGTGTCTTGATCGTGACCTCGGTCTCGATCACCTCGTGGCCAGCGGCCGCGCCTGACGCGGTGGCCGCGGCGATGCCGGCAGCGACCCCCAGGGTCACGAAGTCGCGGCGGGAGAGTGTGTCGGCGGCGTCATGTGTCGTCTGGTCGCGTGTCTCATCAGCCATGCCCATGCGTCTCCTTGTGTGTGCGTGCCCGGTTGCGCAGGATTCTACGGGGAAACCCGGCCGCGGGGAAAGGGGCCACTGCGTGCACCGGCGGGCAGGTCGTCGCGTAGTCCGTTGACCGCCATTAGCCGATACGGAGCGTGAGCACGATTCCCCATGAGCCCCTCGGCCTCGGAAATTCTTCGGATCCTGCGATTCAGGCGCATGGCACGTTGGTGCGCTGCCGTGACGGCAACCCTCGGTGCGGTGATGGTCGTCGTGTGGGTCCTGTCCGCTCCGCTGATGCCCGGTTCGATGCCGTGGCCGATGAAGGCCAATACCGCCTTCGCGCTGGTGGTGTGCGGTGCAGCGCTTCTGCTCGACACCGAGGGACTGAGGCAACGGCGGATCAGGCGGGGGATGGCTGGGCTGGTGGCCGTCCTCTCCGGCTTGACGCTGGTCGAGTACGCCACCGGCGTCAATCTGTGGGTGGACACGTGGCTGGCTCTTGATCACGCCTCGTCGGATCCAGGTCGCATGCGCCCGCAGACGGCGCTGGCGTTTGTCATCCTGGCGGTTAGCCTCTTTACCCTTGATTGCAAGAAGGGTGTCGCCAGCTGTATCTGCGACTGCGCCCTCATTGCCTTCGCGCTGTTGCTGAATGCCGTCACGTCCGGCCTGTTCGACCAGGCAGAGGCCCTTGTGATTGCCGGCAACCACACCCGGGTGTCTCCGCAAACGATTCTCGGGCTGACCGTGCTGTGGGTTGGGCTGCTGTTGACGCGCGCGGATGCCGGATTGTTTCGCATTCTGGGCGCCGACGGGCGCGGGAGTCAGCTGATTCGCTATCTGCTCCCACCCGCGATCTGTGTGCCGATGCTCTTTGCGTGCCTCCAGCTCTGGGCGACCGTGCGCGGCACGCCGCTCAGTCCGCTTGCCAGCTCGGCGCTGGCGATGACGCAGCAGCTACTTCGGATCGGCGCGATTCTCGGTCTTGGTTACCTGTTGAATCACTCCGAGGTGGAGAGGCGCCACGAACAGGCACGCCGCGAAGAGGCCGAGCGGCTGGTGGCCATGTGCGCCTGGACCAAGCGCGTGCGCTGGCATGGCGAATGGGTGCCGATCGATCGATTCCTCGCTGAACGGTTCGGTATCGAGATGACACACGGCATCTCGGAAGAGGCCCTGAGCGCGGAGCTCGACGCACTGGAACTGACCGCCAAATCGGACAACCGTCAGATCGCCTGAGTCGACCGCCCACGAGGGTTAGTGCGTGAGTGCGTAGACGACCGCGTTCACGCCCAGTGCGTAGCCCCGCGGCGAAAACTCCAGGAAGAATTCGTGGTTCTCGCCCTCGCGCTCCCATGAATCGCCGATGTCCGTGTTGTGCGTCATCAGGACCATGATGCGGTTCTTCTTGTCTGCGATCATTCTGAAATTGGCGAACGGGCTGTCAGACCCGCGCTCTCTTGTGCCACCACGGCTGCGTCGCCAGAAATTGATGCTGCTCACCTGCGGGATGGCGTCAAGCGTGAAGAGCCCGTGGCGGATCGGATGATCCGCTGGCACGTCGACGATCGGATACTCGGGCAGCACGCGGTGAATCTCTGACGCCCACTGCGCCCAGGCGTAGGTGCCCCAGAAGTCATCCACCCACAGGAACCCACCCTTGAGCAGGTAGGCGCGCAATCGCTCCACCTCACCCGGTTGGAATTCCAGTGTGCCGACATCAGCCGCCATGATAAACGGGCACCGGAACAACGCATCGTCTGTCAGTCGGACGACCCAGTAGCTCGGCTCGCCCTGCTCATCGCGGCTGATCGGCGTCTTTGTGAGCTCCGACACCCGGGTCATCAGATTGATGCCGGCGTACGGGTAGTCGGTCCCCCAACCGATGCCGCCCGGCTCGCCGTAGACGCTGGTGTACATCACCTTGCAGTGAGTGAACCTGCCGTCGCTGAAATGGGCGCCGGGGATGCGCCTGGGGACGCCTGGTCCCTCCGGGAGCCGAAATCGCTGGGCCCACGCCGTCGCCGCCAGCAGGCACACGCACAAAAGCGCCAGTGCCACGGGTCGCGACGAGTGGCAGCGCATGGCGGGAGTATACGCAGGCTGGCTGGCTTCCGCGCTACTTGTTGGCCGCGGCTTGACGCTGGACGAACGCGAGGACCGCGAATCGCCTACGATCGAGGGCGGTTGTCAACGTACCTGTTCCGAGGGGGGCGTCGTGGCGCACTCAGGGAAAGAGCGGCATCGGGACGTACAGCCGGGTCAGCGTCTGCTCGACGCCTCCGAGCTGTCGTTAAAGTATCGCGTGTTTCGGATCACCCAGGAGGAGCGCGAACGCATCGCCGGCTGCCTCAGGCGAATCGACGACGCTCGGGATACGATTGAGCGGCAGCAGAACCCGGCCAACCGCCGCGTGCTTCGCGAACTGAACGCGGCCGCTGATGCTATCTACGACATTCTCAATGGACTTGAAGAAACCGGCTGACGTCGATACCTCGCAGGCCGCCGCACCCGCGGTGGTCTTTGACCATGTCTCCCTGGCGTTTGACGATCAGGTGGTCCTTCGCGACCTGAGCTTCTCATTGCCGCTCGGCAGCACGACGATGCTGGTGGGTGCGAGCGGTGCCGGCAAGTCGATCGTCCTCAAGCTGATCCTCGGCTTGTTCCGACCCGATTCCGGCTCAATCTTTGTCAACGGCCATCAGACTGACCACATGCCGGAGGCGCAGCTGAGAGAATTGCGTGCCGACATCGGGATGCTGTTTCAGGAAAGCGCGCTGTTTGATTCGCTCACGGTCGAAGAGAATGTCGGGTACCGCCTGGATGAAGAGATGCGCTGGCCGATGCCCGAAGTCCGACGCCGTGTCGAGGAGGTGCTTGGGTTCATCGGCCTCAGCCCGCAGATCGACAGAATGCCGTCGGCGCTGTCCGGTGGTCAACGCCGCCGTGTGGCGATTGCACGCGCCATTGCGCCGCGCCCCAGGTTGTTGCTGTTTGACGACCCGACGGTCGGACTCGATCCTGTCACTGCCACGTCTGTGGACGATGAGATCATCAAGCTGCGAGACCTCGAGCACGTCACCTCCGTCGTCGTGACGCATCAGATGCGAGACGCGTTCTACATTGCGTCGCATCGCGCCGGGCGACTGAATGGTGCACCGCAGATTATTCCGGCGACCGACGCCACCGCCACCGGCGCGCGCTTCATGGTGCTGCATGAGGGGCAGATCGTGTTTGACGGTACGGCCGACCAACTCCTTGCGGCGCCAGACCCACACCTCAAGGAATTCCTCTTCAAAACGCTGCCGCCCTGGTGAGGGCCGTCGCACTCTAGCTTCAGCGCTTCAGCCGGGCCTGCCTGGTCGAAACATCCGTCGTACGGCGCGCCACACGCGGCCAATCACCAGCACCATCGCCAACAGTGCGCAGGCCACGATTGTGGCGGCGATGTAGGGATGCTGTGTCGAGAACCAGGTGAGGCCGACGGTGAAAAGGTCTTCGCCCAGGCTCAGCGCGGTGTTCGAGAACGGTTCAGGCGACGCGGTGACGGCGGCACGGGCGGCCGTCTTGCCGGCGTGCGCAGCGAAGGCGAGCGTTCCGCCAAGGGCGGCGGCCAACATCTGCTGCGCGGGCGACAGAGTTGCGGTTGCGCCATACGCGAGCAGCGCGCCTGCAGGAACGCGGACGAAGGTCTGCAGCGCGTTCCACACCAAATCAAACGCCGGAATCTTGTCCGCGACAAATTCAATCGCGAAAAGCGCACCCAGTCCGCCGATCACCCACCAGTTGGTGAGTGGTTCGAGGGGTAACGGCAGCGAGACGACGCCCGTGTGGGCAAGAAGGCCGATGGTGAGTGCCGCCGCGTAGGCGTTGAGGCCGGCCGCGAAGCTGGTTGCAATGACCAACGCGACTAACTGTTCTGCCGGCAGCAGCGCGATGTTCAGCGTCACGCTTGGAATATAC
>JBEBGG010000271.1:0-3356 GCA_040081555.1 Vicinamibacterales bacterium | reverse complement strand
CGCCGGGATCGGCGAGGGCGCGGCCGACCAGTGCGAGCGGGTCTTCTTCACCAGGCTCGGCCACGGCGACCCCGACGCTGATCGTAGGTGACACCATCCCGGCGCGCGTTGGCACACGCAGTCCGCCGACATCGCGCGTGAGCGATCCGCCGGCGTGCTCGGCACCGTCTAGCGGCGTGTCAGGCAGAATCACCAGAAATTCGTCGCCCCCCCAGCGGCATTTGATGTCGCTGGCGCGAAGGGTTCGTCCGCACTGCCCGGCGACGGCGGCAAGAATCGCGTCGCCGACCAAGTGGCCGTGCTCGTCGTTGGCCTGCTTGAAGCGATCGATGTCGAACATCAAGACGGATACCGGACGTCCGGTACGCTTCGACCGCAGGAGTTCCGTGCCGAGCGTTTCGACGGCATAGGCGCGGTTGAAGCAGCCGGTGAGCTGATCGCGCAGGCTGGTTTCATGTGCCTGTTCAAAGAGTCTCAGATTTCTCATGGCGCCGGCCAGCAGCGCCACCGCCGCACCGATCGCTCTCCGCTCGGTGGTGCTCAGGGGTGGTCCGATCCGCACCCCAACCACGCCCAACGGGGTGTCGCCAAGCGCCATCGGGAAACACAGGTCTTCGTCTACCACCACGCCTTCGGTGCGGGCGTCGGCTTGCGCGGGCCATTCAATGGCCAAGCGCGCAGACCGCTCGAGCGTCGGCAGATCGCGCACGTCCAGGTCTGAGCGTGGTCTAACGATGGCGTCCCAGGTGTCGGCGGTGCGGGACAACAGCCACACCTCGCGACCGCCGGCAAACGCCGGCATGAATCGTCCAAAGACGACGCGCACGCCCCTGGCGTCGATCGCCGCGTTGAGCGCCGCGCCGAGGGCCACAAGTCGTTCGAGTTCGGCAGCGCGAAGGCGCTCTCGTGTGGCTTCGGCCTGGGCCTGTTGCGCACTACGGCGTGCCTGTTCTCGCTTCCGATAGAGATGAAAGGCCAGCACGCTGGCGAGGACGGTGAGGCCTGGCAGCAGGTCCACGCCGTAGCGGAGTTCAACGGCGCGGGCCGACTCGAGGAGACGGCTGAGCGGACGTCCAAAGATGATGACCGCCCCAAGGATGAGGGCAAGCGCGAGCGGAAGGTCGCTTCTGCGAATAAGCCGCATGGTCAGGGCGGAGTTCCGCCGTTACAGACCGTTATCGGCGCCAGCCGAGTCAGCTGTAGGCCGACACAGGCCGGCAATGGAGGCTGAGCTCGCTCTAGCCTCGCCCCACCAGGCGCTTCAGGAAGAGACCCCATGGGCGCATGATCGCCTCAGTGATGACGCGTCCGGACATCTTCGATTCGCCCTCGCGGCGTTCCGTGTAGCAAATGGGGACCTCGGCGACGTGGTCGAGGTGCAAGCTGAAGAGAAGCTCTGGCAGGAACGCGTATCCCGTGGTGCGAATTCGGCTCAGGTTGATGCGCTTGAACACACGCGTGCGGTAGGCACGAAATCCGCTCGTGCAGTCGATACACGCCAGGCCGCTGAGTTTTCGGACGTACGCGTTTGCGGCGAGGCTCAGTAGCAGCCGGCGCACGTCCCAATTGAGCACTCGCACGCCACCGCAGTAGCGCGAGCCCACCGCGACCTCGGCGCCATCGAGCGCCTCCAGCAAACGCGGCAGATCGTTGGGGTCGTGCGAGAAATCGGCATCGAGCGTCAGAATGGCTTCATACCCGTGCGCGATGCCGTGGGTGAGTCCGGCAATCATCGCCGAGCCATAACCACGCTCGTTGGTTCGGCAGATCGACTGCACGCGTGGGTCGTGCTGTGCAAACTCGGCGACTACCCGCGACGTGCCGTCAGGCGAATTGTCGTCGACCACGAGCACATCGGTGCCTGGGAGTGCCGCCAGGATTGCTGGCACCAGTTTGCCGATGTTGGCAGCTTCGTTGTACGTGACAACCAAGGTGAGGGTCTTCATCGGTCAGGAACTACCAATCTTATCGAGTCCTTGACCGTTCAGGCGACATTCAGCCGGTCGATCCAGCGATAGAGCGATCGACGACTGATGCCGAGCTGCTTGGCCGCGGCCGCCTTGTTGCCGTTGACCTGCCCGAGCACGCGCTTGATCTGCTCGCGCTGCGCCGTCGACATCAGTGTCGGGCTCTCCGTGTCATCCGCCTCCGACGATGGCACGGTGGATTCCCGGTCCGAGCCGCGCGTGTCCGACAAGGCGCTGGCCATTTCCCGCTCTGTGACAATGCGGCTGTCAGTCAGGATACAGGCGCGCTCAATGACGTTGCGCAGCTCGCGCACGTTGCCAGGCCACGGCGCGGTTTGAAGCAGTCGTTCGGCGGCAGGTGTGATTCCCTTGATCGACCGATCCAGGCGCGTCGAGAACTCGCGCACGAACGCCGCGGTCAGGTACGGAATGTCGTCTCGCCGGTCGCGCAGTGGCGGAATGTGCAGCTCGATCATGCTGAGTCGGAAGTAAAGATCGCTGCGGAACGTGCCCTTGGCAGACTCTCCCCGAAGGTCGCGGTTGGTCGCCGCCACGGCAAAGACATCCGCTCGCCGCGACTCGAGCGAGCCGACGCGCTGCACTTCGCCCAATTCAACCGCGCGCAGCATCTTGGCCTGCAGTGGCAGCGGCAGCTCGCCGATTTCGTCCAGAAAGATCGTGCCGTTGTGTGCGTGTTCGAAGAGACCAGTCTTGTGTTCGGTGGCGCCGGTGAATGCGCCGCGCATGTGCCCAAACAGTTCGCTCTCAAACAGCGTCTCGACCACGGCGGAACAGTTGACGGTGACGAGCTTGCGCTCTTTCCGTGGTCCGAGCCGGTGCAGGGCCTTGGCGACGAGCTCTTTGCCGGTGCCGGTTTCTCCGGTGACGAGTACGGTACGCGCGTACGGTGCGAAGCGTCTCACCGTGTCGAACAGCTCCTGCATACCTGGACTACGACCGATCAGGCCGTAGAACTCGAACTGGCGCGCGACATCGGCGTCAATCCGCAGCAGGGTTTCTCGACGCTCGATACTTTTCTTGACAGTGATCAGCAGCTCGCGCAGCCGGTTCGGGTCAAGCGGCTTGGTCAGGTAGTCCAGCGCTCCCGCCTTGATGGCCGCGATCGCATCGTCCACCGTACCGACACTGGTCATCAGGATCACCTGCGACTGCGGGTCGGCGGCCTTGACCTCCTCCATCAGACCGAAGCCATCGATGCCGCTCACGTGGACGTCGACAATGGCGGCGTCCGGACGACTGATCGGCAGCGACTGCAGTGCGGCGCGCGCCTGCGCCTCGGCGATGACGTGGAAGCCCATTTCGCCGGCCACGTCTGCGATCAGCGCGCGCACGTCTGCATCGTCGTCGACGACCAGGAGTATTGGAGAG
>JBEBGG010000097.1:0-12706 GCA_040081555.1 Vicinamibacterales bacterium | reverse complement strand
TCGGGCTCGGTATCGATCAGGGCATCGTCGGCCGTGATAGCCGGAATCTCAGCGGGAAACACGCCCCGGTCGGCAAAGAACTCGCGGATACCGATCGGCACATCCGAGCGGCCAAGAAACGAAGCCAGCGACCCGACCGGAATGAGATCAAGGGTGGCACTGGCGGTGTCCCGGATTTCCCGATCGGCGTCGTCGAGCAGCAAGATCAGGATCGCCAGCTGCTCGTGGGCTCGAGGCGCAATCGCGCCTGCCGCGGCCAACAGGCGAACATCGCGCGCAACCTCACCCCGCCTGAAGAAGTCGAGCAGCGGCGTCGGGTGCGCGCTCACGGCGCGACCAGCAGTGCGCCGACGTTGTCGCGCGAGATCTGCACAGTCGCGGACGTTCCCCTGGGACCAAACGCCTTCGCTTCCCGGCCATTGATCTGCACCTCGACCGCGGCAGCATCATCGACCGTCACAACGAGCATGTTGAGTGCCTCGAGGGTCCGGCGGGAACCAGTCGGCAGCGACACGGTAACGTTCGGCTGTCCGTCAATCGAGTACGACAGCAGACATGGGGTCCGGGCCACCATCTTAACGAGCAGGCGCGTGGGCCGAGACGCCGCAGTGGCAGCCACCGCCGGCGTCGACTGAACCCGGGCGTCTCGTCTACCGCGCCACGCAACCACGCCGTAGGCGAGAACCCCGACCAACAGCGCCACGACTACGAGTGTCAGCCCCAGCGACACGGCACGTCGCATGCGCTCGACAGCCACGGTGTCGTCGTGCCGAGCGACAGCCGGGTGGCCGACGGTCACTGAGTCCTCGTGGAATTGACGCACGAAATCGTTGACAGCCGCCTCCGGGTCAAGCCCGACCTCATGGGCGTAGGACCGGACGAATGCGCGTGTGAAGATGCCACCGGGGAGCTTCGTGAGGTCATTACGCTCGAGTGCTTCGAGCGCCGAGACAGAAATGCGAGTCACGTCGGCGATGGCGCGCAGGCTGATGCCCTTTCGCTCACGGGCCTGCCGAAGGTGGCCGCCGAAGTCTCCGGACTGTTCTCGATCGCGCGACATGGACGAGCCGGTATGTTAGAGCATTTCCCACACTGCCGTAGCCCGACACTTCAGCGTCGCCTCGGACAGGCGGGAAAACCCGGCGGGCCGGCACGTGCTGGCTCTAAATGCCGGGGCTGGTGGTGCCACACCGGCGCGCGTGACCGACGATCGATCGAATGGGAATTGCGCCACATCCATCCGAGGCAGGCTCACCTACGAACAACCCGATGGCCGCGATGCCAACAGCCCCTGCACGCACGGTCTCGCCGAAGCGATCAGGAGACACTCCTCCGACCGCCAGCACCGGTATCCTCGTGGCGCGCACGAGCGACGCCAGGCCAGCTGTCCCCAGCCACGCATGCCCATCAGGCTTGGAGGCCGTCGGCCAGACTGCGCCGGCAATCACGTAGTCGGCCCCAACCGCCGCACGAAGTTCCTCACGCGTATGCACCGATCGTCCGATGATGAAACCTCTGGGCGCGAGAACCCGCACGGCCGCCACTGGCAGCGAATGCGCCGGTAGATGCACACCGTCGGCCGCGGCGGCAAGCGCGACATCCAGCCGATCGTTCACCAGCACGCGAGTGGCCGTTCCTCTCGCGATGCGGACCGTCGCCTGAGTCAGCAGGAACAATGCGCGCGCGTCCAGATCCCGCTCCCGAATCTGTATGACGTCGACACCGGCATCAACCGCGAGCTGCGCCTGACGCGTCAGGCACGTCAGAGCGTCTCCCCCCTTGCTGTTTGGCGCGAGACGATGCCGATCGGTGATCAGGTGAACAATCATTCGCGCGGTTCGAACACCGTGGCGAGCTCGGAAAATCCGGCCAGCAGATTCAGGAGCCCCAGACCACTGACTGCGCCACGCACAAAGTGGTTGCCGATGACGGGACGCACCCATGGCAGGGTCGATACGAAATAGTTACTCTCCCAGTAGGCGGACCACGGCACAAAGACCAGCAGCACGCCGACTTCCAGAAAGAACGTAACCATCAGGAGACGACGCAGCAGAAGGTTACCCTCGGACCTGCGCAGTCGACAGGCGCCTGACTCTGTCGTTGACATCGCGAAAGCCACCGGCCAAGGCCTGGAGTTCAAGCGACACGGCCAGTGCCCGCACCGCGTCACCAGTCGATTCGAGCGCATCGGCAAGTTCGTAGAGAACTGTATGCATGGCGCCTGGAGACGAGGCCGGCGCCTCCACCGCCCGATCCAGCCACGAGATCGCCTTCGCCAAGTCGCCACGATTCACGAAAATCTTCCCGAGCAGCGACGCCGCCTCGAAGCGGAAACGCGGCATCAGAGACGCCGATTCAAGTGCGGCAATGCTCTCCTCCACCTGCCCTGCGCGAAACAGGTCTAAGCCGCGCCGGTAATCCTGCTCGGCGGCTTGGATCGCCAGTCGACGTCGAGCCTCATCGCGCATCTGGGCGAACACGTCATCCAGGTCGGGCGCGGCGGCGGGCTCGGCACGTTGCGGCTCGTGAATCTGGTCAAGGACGACGCTGAGGTCGACCTCGGTGTTGGGCAAACGGTGGCTCGTGTGTGCCACGGTCGGTAGTTCTGGCGCTGGTGCAACGACGGGCACGGTGGGTCGCGAAACGACTGGCTCAGGTTTCACCGCCTGCGTATCCTCGACCCGGTCGACCGCCCGATCCGCATCAACGACGGGAGGCTCCTGCGCATTGCGCACACGAGAGGCGGGAGCGGCCTGGTCGAGGGCTGCAAGGCGGGCTGCGAGCGTGCTTGCACCAGAGTAGTCGCCGCTGGCGAGGCGCCGCTCGACGATGAGCTTCAACGCGCGACGCGCATCAGCCAACAGCCCTTGCGCAGCGGCGACCTCAGCGCCTTGCAGTGTCGCATGCTCATCGTCCGCGCTGATCTTGAGAATCTTCCTATAGAGGGCGGCCGCCTTTGGGTAGAAGCCGTCGTCCCTGAACGCGTCGGCGATTCGTGTGAACTCAGCGACGGCCCGTTCGAGCTGTCCAGCGCGCACGAGGAGGTCGCCAAGGGTATTCCGGGTATTCCAGTCGGTCGGGTCGTCATCGACGACGCGACTGTACTCCTCGATCGCCTGGTCGAGTCTGCCCTGACGGAGCAACTTCTCGGCGTTTCTGAGCGCCGCAGCGCGATCGATGGTCACGAACTCAACGGATCGTATCAAACAGCGCATGCGGCCGAAACGACCGACGGTGCTGGTCGGAGTAGCCGAACGTCGCCACGGCGGTGACGTGCGCGGTGGTCGCGTAACCCTTGTGGCGGTCGAATCCGTAGCGTGGGTCGCGGGCGTGCAGTGCACGCATTTCGCGATCGCGCAACACCTTAGCGACGATCGACGCGGCGGCAATGGCCGCGCAGCGACGGTCACCCTTGATGACGCCCCGCTGTTCCATCGGCAAATCGGGAATACGGAAGGCGTCCACCAGGACCACGTCGGGCAGCGGGGTCAGCGCCATGACGGCGCGCCGCATCGACAGCAGCGATGCGTGGTGAATATTGAGCCGATCGATCTCCCGAGGGTCCGCCGAGGCCACAGCCCAGGCCACGGCCCGTGTCGTGATGCGGTCGAACAGCTCCTCGCGCTCTTCTTCAGGAACGGACTTCGAGTCGGCGAGCCCGGGAATGTGCCGATCGGGGTGCAGGACGACGGCGGCCGACGTGACAGGCCCCGCGAGGCAGCCGCGGCCGACCTCGTCCACACCGGCCACGTGGCGGAAGCCAACGCGCCTGAGGGCGTTCTCCAACGTCCGCATGGCCGGGACACGGGACATCGCTGTGATGCGTGAAGGGAGGAAGGCTGAAGGAGGCAACCGCTGCCTCCTTCCTGTTGACTCTCGCCGTCTTACGACTTGACGACCGTCTTGGCGACGTCCTTCATGCGAGCGGCCTTGCCCTTCAGATCGCGGAGGTAGTACAGCTTCGCGCGGCGCACCTTGGCCGAGCGCGTCACTTCGACCTTCTGGAGCGTGGGCGAGTGCAGCGGAAAGATACGTTCGACGCCCTGGCCAAACGACACCTTGCGCACGGTGAACGACGCACGCGTTCCGCCGCGGTGCTGGCCAATGACCACGCCTTCGAAGATCTGAATGCGTTCCTTGTCGCCTTCGCGAACCCTCACGTGCACCTTGACGGTGTCTCCCGACTTCATCGCCGGCCGCTCCGCCAGTTGTGACTTTTCCACGACTTCCATGGTATCCATCGTCCTGCTCCTTCCAAAGAATCGGCGTGCTAGCCGCCGACCTCGGTATTACGCTGCGCCTGCATCTCGCGCAGCCACTTCAGCTCTTCCTCGTCCAGGTCCGCCGTGTCCAGCAGATCTGGCCGGCGCGCGAACGTGCGCGCCAGGGCTTCTCGCTTCCGCCAACGCCGAATCTCGGCGTGGTTACCTGACAACAACACATCAGGCACTTTCAATCGGAGGCCGTCGGCCGTCGGTATTTCCGACGGCCTGGTGTAGTGCGGGTAGTCCAGCAAGCCGCGGCTGAAGGAATCTTCAGCCACCGACTGCTCGTCGCCCACCACACCGGGCACTAACCTCGCGACGGCGTCGACCACGATCAACGCCGCCAGTTCCCCGCCACTAAGGACGTAGTCGCCCACCGAAATTTCTTCGTCGACCCGCGAGCGCACGCGCTCGTCGACCCCTTCGTAGCGACCGCACAGCAACACCAAGTGCTCCTGTCGGCTCAGCCGTTCGACCACCGCCTGCGTCAGGAGCGTCCCCTGCGGGGACGTCAACAACACAGTCGGCTTCAGCACGCTGTCGCGTTCGATCGCGTCCAGCGCCAGAAACAACGGCTCGGGTTTCAACACCATCCCCGGGCCACCGCCATACGATACGTCGTCGACCACTCGATGACGGTCCGTCGTGTAGTCGCGCAGGTCGTGGACCTTCAACGTCAGGGTGCCACGTTCGATCGCGCGTCCAACGATGCCGGTACCAGCCGCCTGCTCCACCATCGCCGGAAAGATCGTGACGATGTCGAAGCGCATTACGTCACGACTTCACGTTCAACTCGAGCAACCCGTCTGGCGGCGTAATGACGATACGCCGACTGGCTGGGTCGATCGTCGTGCAAATCGACGGAACCAGCGGGATCAGTATTTCCCCACCCGGCACCTGAATCATCAGGCGGCTCTCGCTCCCGGCCCCTTCAACTGCGCTCACCTCGCCGACCGTCGCTCCCTCCACCGTCTCCACCTGGCAACCGACCAGGTCGTGGCGATAGTAGGTGCCCTCCGGCAAGATCGCGAGGGCTTCCTTCGGCACCCGCAACTGAGCGCCGGCCAATCGAACTGCGGCGTTCATGTCGACGACACCGTCAATCGCAATAACCGGCCGTCCCTGATGAAAGCGGACTGCAGCAAGCGTCACCGTTCTGCAGTCTTCGGCCCCTCGCCCCAGCCACAATTCGGCACCGACGTGAAATCGGTCTTCCAGGAAATCCGTGTCCGGATTCACGTAGACCTGCCCGCGGATACCGTGTGTCCGGCCAATCTGACCGACCACTGCCATGTCGTCCCAGGTCACCGCCGTCCGTCGCGAATCTCGAGCGTCACCGTCTTCCCTAACTTCTCGCCCGCCGTCGCCGCCAACGTGCGTAGCGCCGCAGCGGTCTTTCCCTGCTTGCCGACCACGCGACCCACTTCGCCGGGCGCCACATACAGCTCGATGACGATGGTCCCTTTGACTTCAGTCTCCACGACGCGAATCTCTTCGTGGCGATCAGTGAGAGCCCGGGCCAGCACCTCGACGACCTCGCGTACTGTGCTCACACTCGTCGCCCTTACTTGACAGGAGCCGGCATCGCCGCGACCGGTTCGGGCGTGAGGTGCCGCGCCATCAGCGTGCGAACCGAATCCGAAGGCTGCGCGCCCTTGCTGATCCAGTAGCTGACACGTTCGCGGTCGATCTTGACAATCGCCGGCTTGGTGCGGGGATTGTAGTGACCCAGAATCTCGACAAAGCTGCTGTCGCGCGCCGCGCGGGAATCAGTCACGACCACACGGAAGAACGGACGCTTTTTTGAACCGGCGCGGCGCATACGAATAACAACCATAACGTGCTCTCTCCTGACGCGGCTTCGAGGCTCGCACTCGATCCGATGTTTCGCTACGCTTCTCAGTCAGTCCGACTGTTTCGAGCCCGGCGGCTTACCGCCGGTGGCGCAGCATCTGCATGGCCTGACGCGGGCTCACCTTGCCTCCACCCGCCATACCGGCCATTCCCCCCAACTGCTTCAACATTTTCTGCATCTGCACGAACTGCTTCAACAGGCGGTTCACCTCTTCGACCGTCGTGCCGCTGCCCTTCGCGATGCGTTTGCGACGACTGCCATTGAGAATGTGCTGCTTGCGCCGCTCGTCCGGCGTCATCGACCCGATGATGGCCTCGACTCGCCCAAGTTGCTTCTCGTCTGGCTTGTTCGCCTGTAACTCCTTGATCGCCCCCATACCCGGCAACATGCCTAAAATCTGCTCAAGCGGCCCCATCTTCCTGAGCCGTCGGAGCTGATCCCGGAAGTCCTCGAGCGTGAACTCGTTTGACCGAAGCGTCGCCTCGATCTTCTGTGCGTCCTCGGCGTCGATCGCCTGCTCGGCCTTCTCGATGAGGGTGAGCACATCGCCCATCCCCAATACGCGAGAGACCACGCGATCAGGGTGGAACTGCTCGAGGTCCTCCAGCCGCTCGCCGCTCCCGACAAACGCGATCGGCACACCGACAACCGACACCACCGACAACGCCGCGCCACCACGTGCGTCGCCGTCCATCTTTGTCAGCACAACGCCGGTCACGCCGACCTGCCGGTTGAATTCACCCGCGCTCTTGATCGCGTCCTGGCCGGTCATCGCGTCGGCGACATACAGCAGGTCGGACGCGTCGGTCACTTGCTTGATCGCGACCAGCTCTTTCATGAGCTCGTCGTCGATGTGCAGCCGGCCGGCAGAGTCGACGATGACCGTGTCGAATCCGAGGTTGCCCGCCTCAACCATTGCGCCCCTGGCGCGCTCCACGGGATCGAGCTGCCCGTCAGGGTCGTGGGTCCGGACACCCGCTTTCTGGGCAACCACGTTCAACTGCTGGATGGCCGCCGGTCGCTTGACGTCTGTCGAGACAAGCAGCGGATGCTTCCCCTGCTTGGTCAGCCATTTCGCCAACTTGCCGGCCGTCGTCGTCTTTCCGGCTCCCTGCAGTCCCAACAGGATGATGACGCGGAGCCGCTTGCTCGAGGGCTTGAGACCGCCTTCTGTGCCGCCAAACAGCGCGAGCATTTCGTCGCGCACAATCTTGACGACCTGTTCGAGCGGCGACAGGCTGCGAAGCACCGCCTCGTCCATCGCCCGATCGCGCACACGATCGACAAACGCCTTGACGACCTTGAAGTTGACGTCCGCCTCGAGCAACGCCAGGCGGATTTCCCGCAGCGCCGCTTCGATATTTTCTGGCGTCAGTCGACCCTGGCCGCGCAGCGACTTGAAGACGTCCTGCAGTCGAGTGCTGAGGGATTCGAACATCGCGTGATAGTCAGATGCGCCGGCCGAAGCCGCGGCGCAGTGGACATCATCGCCCACTGCCGCTAACGTGCTCTAGCGCAAACCCTTATCGTATTTGAGGGTGTTGACGTTGGTCAACGAAAATGAATCTAGACCGACGACAGCCTGTGCCCGAGCTTGTCCTTCTTTGTCTTGAGGTACCGCCGAGTCGAATCCGAGGCCGGAATTTCAAGTGGGATCCACTCGCTGATGGAGAGACCGTAGCCCTCGATTCCGACCAGTTTCCGAGGGTTATTACTGAGGAGCCGCATAGTGCGGATGCCCAAGTCTCGAAGGATCTGCACACCAATGCCGTAGTCGCGCTGGTCGGCTTTGAAGCCGAGCCTCTCGTTGGCCTCCACCGTGTCCAGCCCCTCGTCCTGGAGCTGATACGCACGAATCTTGTTGGCGAGGCCAATTCCGCGCCCTTCCTGGTTTAGGTACAGCAGTACGCCGCGCCCCTCCTGGCCGATGCGCGCCTGCGCCGCATCGCGCTGCGCGCCGCAGTCGCAACGCACGGAGTGCAGTACATCACCCGTCAAACACGAGGAATGGACGCGGACCAGCACGTCCTTGCCATCGGAGATATCGCCCGTGACCAGCGCCACGTGTTCTTGCTTGTCGAGCTGATTTTCGAAGACGTGCACGAGGAAATCGCCGAAATCGGTCGGCAGCTTCGCCGTCGCCACCCGCTTGACCAGTGACTCATTGCGCACGCGGTACTGAATCAGGTCAGCGATGGTGATCATCAGCAGACCGTGCTTCTTGGCGAACTTCGCCAGCTCCGGCACCCGCGCCATTGTGCCGTCGTCATTCATGACTTCGCAGATGACACCGGCCGGATAGAGGCCGGCGATGCGTGCGAGGTCGACCGCCGCTTCTGTCTGTCCGGCACGCTCGATCACGCCGCCAGTGCGCGCGCGAAGCGGAAACATGTGGCCGGGACGCGCCAAGTCGGCTGGCCGCGTAGCGGGGTCGATTGCCGCCTGCACGGTGGCCGAGCGATCGGCGGCGGAAATCCCAGTGGTCGTGCGTCCCTTGGCCTCAATCGACACACAAAAACCCGTCTGGAAGTTCGAGGTGTTCTGCGAGACCATCATCGGGATATCGAGTTCGTCCAGCCGACTGGCGGTCATCGACAGACAAATCAGCCCGCGGCCATGTGTGGCCATGAAGTTGATCGCCTCAGGCGTCACCTTGTCGGCCGCAATCGTCAGATCTCCCTCGTTCTCACGATCAGCATCGTCACAGACAATGATGATCTCGCCCCTGCGAAAGGCGGCAATCGCGTCCTCGATGCTGGCGAACGGACTGGAATTCTTGCGGGCGGCTTTGGCGGTCTTCATTGCGCGCGCTGGTGGCTTCGGACTACGGGCTTCAGACTTCGGCAAAACGTTCATCCTTCTGACTGTCAACGTATCGACTCTTCACTGACGAGGCCATCAATGCCGCACTTCGCCTGGCTTCAAGGCGGCAAACGACAGTCCCGCCAGCTCCGCCGCGCGCACGACGTACTTTCCCACCATATCGCACTCAAGGTTCACGCGATCGTGAACCTTGGCCTGCGCCAGGTTCGTATGCTCCAGGGTAAAAGGCACCAACTGCACATCGAATCGATCTGCGCCCAGGCCAGCCACGGTGAGACTGATGCCGTCCACGGCGATCGATCCGCGGTGAATGAGATACGGTGCCAGATGGGACGGAAAACTGACCGTGAGCCAGTGGAAATCCGCGTCAGCGCGCAGTTCCTCGATAAGACCAGTGCCGTCGACGTGCCCCTGAACGAAGTGGCCGCCCATCCGGCTGTCCGGACGGAGTGGCCGTTCGAGATTGACGAGCGACCTCGGGCCAAGCTGACCGAGCGCGGTGACCCGAAGCGTTTCCGGTCCAACATCGGCCTGTACCTCACCTCCCTCCGCAAGGATCACTGTGAGACACACGCCGTTCACCGCCAGACTGTCGCCAGGCTGCAACTGGGCGGCAAGCGTCGTGGCGATGCGGACGCGTGCGCCCGACGGAATCGCCTTTCGCTCGAGCACCGTACCGACCGCTTCAACGAGACCTGTGAACATACCCTTCCATCAAGACGTCTGGACCCAGCGGCTCGATTCTCACGTCGTCGAGCGACAGCGACGACAGCGGTTGTCCGTCCAGGAACGGCACCCCGCCGGCGCCGATCACATGGGGCGTCACGTAAACCCGCACGAAATCGATCACACCCTCGCGCCACGCGGCGCGATGAATCCCGGCGCCCCCTTCGAGTAGGACTGAACTGATCTGCCGCGCGCCGAGCACCCCCAAGCCACCGCGAATCGTTCCATCCGCAACCAGAACCTCGGCACCCGCGGCCGTCAACCTTTCGGAGGCAGTCGCATCCGCACGACCTTCGGGCGTGGTGATGATAATGACAGGCCCGACAGATCGTGTCGAGAACAGGCCCGCGGTGGGTGGTGTGCGCAGCCGCCGGTCAAAGATCACCCTCGTCAGCGGCGATTCCCGGTAGGCGCCACGTGCCGTCAGCGCCGGGTCGTCCGCAAGAACGGTACCGATGCCCACCGCAATCGCGTCCACTGCCGCACGCATACGGTGGTTATGCCGGTTGGCCTCCTCCGACGTGAGCGGCGTCGGTCGCCCTGGCGACTCCGCGAGGTAGCCGTCCAGACTGATGGCGGCCTTGAGGATGACAAACGGCCGCGACTCAGTCATCAGGGTAAAAAATGGCTGGTTGAGCCGAATCGCCTCGTCCTTGAGGACGCCGACCTGCACGTCGATCCCTCGACTCCGAAGGTAGGAGAACCCGCGCCCGTGCACCAACGGGTTGGGGTCCTCGACCGCCGCGACCACCCGTGCAATGCCCGCGTCGGCGATCCGCTCGACGCACGGCCCGGTACGACCCGTATGACAACACGGCTCAAGTGAGCAGTACAGTGTGGCGCCCCGCGCCCGCTCGCCGGCCATCGTCAAGGCGTGCACCTCGGCGTGCGGCTCGCCGGCCCGGGCGTGATAGCCCAGGCCCACCACGACGTCCTCGGGAGAGACGATGATCGCGCCAACCACGGGATTGGGACTGGTCCTCCCTATTCCGCGCGCGGCATGAAACAGGGCCCGGGCCATGTAGTCGGCGTCGGTCACCTCACCACTTCTCCTCGAAGAGGCCGTCCACATACTCGGCTGGTGAAAACTCCACCAGGTCCTCGAGGCCTTCGCCAACTCCCACAAAGCGAATCGGCAACTTGAGGTCGTGGGCGATTGACACGGCGACACCGCCCTTGGCGGTGCCATCGAGTTTGGTCAGCACGATGCCGCTCACGCCTGCCACGGCAGTGAACTCGCGCGCCTGGACGACGCCGTTCTGCCCCACTGTGGCGTCGAGCACGAGCAGCACTTCGTGCGGCGCTCCTGGCACTTCGCGTGCCGCGATGCGCCGAATCTTGTCGAGCTCCTTCATCAGGTTGACGCGCGTGTGTAGTCGGCCAGCCGTGTCGACCAGCACCGGATCGCAGCCTCTCGCCTTGGCCGCGGAGATCGCATCAAACACCACGGCGGCGGGGTCGGCGCCTTCGCGCGCGCGTACAATCTCGACGCCGGCGCGATGCGCCCAGATCTCCAACTGCTCGACGGCGGCGGCGCGAAAGGTATCGGCCGCGCAAATCATGGGCCGCTTCCCCTGCCTCACCAGCAGGTTCGCCAGCTTTCCCACGGTGGTGGTCTTCCCGGTGCCATTGACACCCACGATCAGCGTGACCTTCGGAGACGCGGCCGCGGGGACAGGCGCCGACACCGCGTCGAAGATCGCCCGAATCTCCCGTTTGACCAGGTCCCGCAAACTCCCGTGGTCAGTGCGCCGTCTGACGGCCGCAATGATCCGATCGGTTGCGGCAATACCCACGTCCGCCGAGATGAGCAGTTCCTCGAGGGCCTCGATCGTCGCGACGTCGAGCGCACGCGTCCGCGGCTCCGGCGAATCAGCGCGGCGAACGATCTCGTCGAACCGGTCGACGATCTGCTGCTTGGTCCGCGACAAGCTGTCGCGAATGCGACCGAACACCCCCATCAGCTAGCGGTCTCGATCTCGGCCCGTTGCGGCCGGAGCATCAGCACCTCGATGGCGGTGCGCACATCAGTGCGTCCCTCGAGGACGGCCGCCATCTGTGTGGCGATGGGCAACTCCACGTCATGTCGCTCAGCCAGGGCCAGCGCCGCGCCCGTGGTGCTCACACCTTCCGCCACCATCTTCATCCCTGCCAACACCTGCGGTAGCGACCGACCGCGCGCCAGTTCCAACCCCACGTGACGGTTCCGACTGAGCGATCCAGTGCACGTCAGCACGAGGTCGCCAAGGCCGCTCAGGCCCGCAGGTGTCTCCGGACGGCCGCCGGCGGCGCGGGTCAGCCGAGAGAGCTCCGCCAGTCCCCGTGTAATCAGGGCGGCCTGCGCGTTGTGTCCAAGACCTAGCCCCTCGACCACGCCCGCTGCAATCGCGATCACGTTCTTCAGCGCCCCACCGAGTTCAACGCCGATCACATCCGACGAACCATAGAGACGCAGGGCCGGCCCACGGAACAGCCCCTGCACTTCTGCTGTCGCAGCCTCGTCAGACGATGCCAGGAGCACCGCGGTTGGCTGCTGCCGCGCCACCTCCATCGCGAAGCTGGGCCCAGACAGCACGACCACCGGATGTTGCTCCCCAAGCTCCTCTGTGATCACCTCGGACATACGGAGCAGCGTCCGCGCCTCGAGTCCCTTGGTGGCGCTGACGATCGTGGCGCGCGTGCGCATTCCGGCTCGCGCCGCTTGCATCACCCCTCTGACTCCGTGTGATGGAATAGCCGCGATCACGAGTTCCACGCCGTCAAGCGCCTCGGCAATCGACGCCGTGGGCCTTACGGCAGGCGGCAAGGCAATATTCGGGAGGTATACCCCATTGACGCGCTCGGCCGCCATCGCCGCGGCCAGTGCCGGGTCTCGCACCCACAGGCGCACGGCGTGACCGACGCGCCCCAGGTGAACTGCCAAAGCCGTGCCCCAGCTACCGGCGCCAAGAACCGCGATGGTGGCCATCAGACCCTCGCTCCGAGTCGCCGCTCGGTACCGGCCTTGACACGAACGAGATTCGAGCGATGGCGAAAC
>JBEBGG010000012.1:0-43708 GCA_040081555.1 Vicinamibacterales bacterium | reverse complement strand
GGGCGCACCCTTGTCGTTCACGCCCACGGCCTCAGCGGGTGGTGCCGCCGGAGGGGGCGGCGCCGGTGGCGAACACGCCGCCAGGGACGCCGCAAACATAACAACCAGCATCTGTCTCATTTCTAACTCCACAGAAAGCGCCTACCGAGGCGGGAGGTCGCGTTTGGCTACCCGCCACGCGGGGTAACGTTATCGGCCAATCTACTTACCTTGTCTTCGTCGAGAGGAAGCCTCCGTTCAGCGCAAGGCGATCGCGTGCAAGACCGGGTCCGTTCAAGATCTCTCGGGTCGCCGAGCGGGCTTGGGGTAGCCAACCGTCTGCGAGAGCAACACGTGCTGGTCGTGCGTGAGGCCAAGGGCGTCGGCAATCGCGCCGCGATCGATCCACGCGCGAAGAACGGTGGCCAGACCGCTTGCCGCGGCAAACAAGTACACGTTCTGCGAAATGGCGCCAGCCGCGACTGAGGCGTACGACTCCCGCTGCGAGACCGGCACCATGCCCAGGCGGGTGAAGTCCGCGACGAAGACGAGGTCCAGGGCGGCGTCGTCGACAAAGTCCTGATAGCCAGTGACGCGCCGTATGTCCGATGCGGCGACGAGACGGAGCGCGTGCGCGTCGGCGTCGAAGCGGTACGCGCCGCCAGGCAGCGCGACGTAGACATCCACCTCCTGGGCGTTGATCGCTGATGGTGCGGTCCGTCGGCCGTCGGGCCGATTGACGCCGTAGGCGGCCCACAACAGCGCGGAGAGTAGTGGCATGGGCAGCGGGTCGGGCGAGAACTCGCGCGATGAACGCCGTGCCGCCAGCGCCTCGAAGAGCGGCATGCCGCCGTGCGGATCAACCGCAGGTAAGGAGATGGTCGTGTTGGCCTCACCGAGCGACGGTTTCGGCCGCAGCCCCCCCATCATGCCGAGCACCAGCTTACCGATCGTGGACATGGACACTCCTCTCTATCAAGCGCGCGACAGATACTGGGCGAACCAGTCGCCCGCCAGATCGGCCACACGGTCGAGCGCGCCCGGTTCCTCGAAGAGGTGGGTCGCGCCGGGAACGATCTCCATGCGGACGGTCCCCTGCATCTGCTTCATGGCTTCGCGGTTCATCTGGATGACCGGCGTGTCGTGCCCGCCCACGACCAGGAGCGTCGGCGCGATAACCTTCTTCAGGGCCGCGCCGGCCAGATCGGGACGACCGCCCCGCGACACGACTGCCGCAATCTCGCGCGGCCGCTCGGCTGCCGCCATCAGCGCCGCGCCACCGCCTGTGCTGGCACCGAAGAGCCCGATGGCCAGCGACCCCGTCGCCTCCCGCTGTTGCAACCAGTCGACGATGGTCACGAGCCGACGGGCGAGCAAGGGAAGATCGAACCGGTACTCACTGGTCAGGTCGTCGACTGCCTCTTCCTGAGGGGTGAGCAGATCGATCAGCAGTGTCGCCAGCCCACGCCGCTCGAGCGCTCGAGCGACATGCTGGTTTCTGGAACTGTGGCGACTGCTCCCGCTGCCGTGCGCGAACAGCACCATGCCACGCGACTGCGGCACCATGCCGAGGTCGCCATGCAGCCACCGATCGCCAATTGGAACCTGCACCGCTTCCACGCGCCTGGTCATTGGCATGTTCATCCGGGGCCGCTCACAACAGAGCCTCCTCCACCCGCCTGCCGCTTTCGTTGGACACAACCAGGCGCATCAGAGCCCCGACGGGTAGGTTTCAGCGACATCCCCGGTGTCCCACAATGGCGTCCGGTCCAGCGGCTCTACGGCCCGCGTTTCGTCGAAGTGCAGGACGAAGTCGAACTGCTCCGACAACCTGGCGCGAAAGTAGTGGCTCGCGCGTTCCGTCTCTGGCAGATACAGCACGCCGATGGCGCGCTCCAGGCGCGCCGGCGCGAGGGCCGCCGCCAATTCGGGATCTGTGCGCAGCGGCAGCAGAAAGCGTGGGATCTCGGCTTCGTGGAACAACCGCTCGTAACTGCCCGCCAGTGCCGGACGCACGTGCTTACGATAGGCCTGCCCGTCCCAGTCAGAGGCAGCTGTCACGGTGCCAGAATGAGTGGTGAACCCCACGAGCGCAGACGACGCGCCATATTCCTCGCGTACGAGTTGGCCGAGGTTCAGCTCACCAGAGTCCCCCATCTGCGTGGCCCTGGCGTCACCGAGATGTGAATTGTGCGCCCACACCACCACACGCCCCCCGGGTGTGGTCCGGTCCATGAACTGCATCAGCTCGCGGAGCGTGTCTGCCATGTGACGGTCGCGAAGGTTCCATGACAAGGTGCGTCCCTTGAACATGGCGCGGTAGTACTCCTCCGCGTTCTTCACGAGCCTTGCGTTCTGCTCGGCGTAGAAGAACTCATCGGCTGCGACCCGGCCGTCCCGACTGGCGTACTCCGCTTGTTGTCGATGAAGGTCGAGGAGTTGCGTGACGACTTCCCGTTCGCACGACACGTGCAATCCGGAACTGGCGGCGTAGCCGTACTCCTGCATCTGTTCGCCGAACTGGTCGAAGCAGCCGTACCTGCGACGTGCGCGACGGGCTCCCTCCGGATCGACCTTGTCGAGATAGCTCACCACGGCGTGCATTGATGCCCTCAGGCTGTAGAGGTCCAACCCGTAGAAGCCCGCCTGGCGATCGCGAGGCCGTCCTTCGTTGTGTGTCCGCAACCAGCCGACGAAGTCGAGGACATCGGCATTGCGCCACATCCACGTCGGAAATCGGCCGAATCCTCCGAGCGACTGCACGGCAGTATCGTCCGCACCCGTGCCACGCACGTACTGATTGATGCGGTACGCATCAGGCCAATCCGCCTCGACTGCAACGGCGGTGAATCCTTTTTCGGTAATCAGGCGCCTGGTGATGAACGCGCGCTCGCGATAGAACTCGTGCGTGCCATGTGTCGCTTCGCCGAGCAGCACCACGCGCGCATCGCCAATTCCTTCGAGCAGAGCATCGTACTGAGCTGGGTCTCCCTTCAGCACTCGCGCTCGCGCCCGAATGACGGCGAGGGCGTCACCTGTGGGCCCCTGTGCTGCGGGCCTGGCCACAGGGTCGGGCCCGGCCGAGGCCGCCAGGAGACGTGTCACTTCTTCGTCTGAGGTCTGGGTGAACTCGTCGTACCACAGGCCGACCGCACGAAACGGCTCCGGAGCGAGCACACAGACAACCTCGTCAGCGATGTGGCGTAACCGCTCGCAGGTGTCTGGTGCGCCGACGGGCACCGCCACGACGATGCGCGCTGGATGTCGCTGTCGCAGCGCCAGCACCGCAGCCTCCATCGTCGAACCGGTCGCCAGGCCATCGTCTACCACGATGACGGTGCGGTCGCGCACGACCGGTGGCCGGCGCGCGCCCCGGTAGAGGGCGTCGCGTCGGTTCAACTCGAGGCGCTCCTGTGCAGCCACCTGCGCCACGATGTCAGCCGTGATGCCGGCTTGTCGGATCAACTCGTGGCTGAGCACTTCAATGCCGCCCGCCGCAATTGCCCCCATCGCCAGCTCCGGCTGTCCTGGTACGCCGAGCTTTCGAACCAGACAGAGATCGAGCGGTGCGTGGAGTCGCCGGGCCACCTCGTGCGCCACCGGGACGCCGCCTCGAGGCAGGCCGAGGACGATCACGTCCGGCCGACCCGCGTACTGCGCCAACTGCTCACCGAGCGTTCGTCCGGCCTCGATCCGATTGAGAAACCTCACGTCACTTCACCTTGGCGATGCCCACCACGTAGTTCTTGCCGTAGTGCTTCGCGCACCTGGGGCACGTCGTGTAGAAGAAGTAGTTCGTGTCCAACTGCCTGCCGTGCGCCTGAACGTTGCGCTCCATCTCGGCGCACCATTTCCGCGCGTCAGAGAATGGACCTTCGAACACGTGTGTCAGGAAGTCCCCACTCAGGTGCACCATTTCCGCACCTGGCACGGCCTTGTCGACCGCGAACAGATGCTCCGCGTGCCAGGCCGAGTCGTCGTGGCTGAGCACCAGAAAGCCACCGTTGTCGGCGTGCGCCGCCTTGATCGCCGCCCATGTATGCGCGAAGGTCGACCCCATATTCAACGGCACATGAAACAGACTGACCGTCGACGCTCTGACAAATGGTTTACGGTCGAAGTGCAGTTCCTGATTCTCCCAAGGCTCGGGGTGGAACCGCGGGCAGCAATTTGTCTCGTTGTCGGTCGCATCGAACGTGGGCAGTTCATTGACCCGCATGGCGAACAACCTCTGGGGTTGCTGTCAGCAATAACGGCGCCGCCGTTGCCCAGGGGGAGGCGCCGTTTCCCAACATCGATCACGCGTGTCGTGCACGCCAAGACCCGGGATTCGTTTTCAGTGCCCTCGCGTTGGGGAATTTCTCGGCTCTGGTCGAAATAGTTCGCGCGCCCGATCGGCGGGCTTGGCCTCGGGTGCCCGAAAGTTGAATCGGCACGGCCGTTGCTCCCAGATCGGCGGACGGCAGGGAGGGAAGCGTATGGCGGCGATTACGGTGGCAACTGATGTGGCGGCACCAGTCGAGCAAGTGTTCCGTGCGTTCACGGACATCGAGCAGGGCCCGAGGCACGTGTCCAGCATCAAGAAGATTGAGATGCTGACGACCAACGGCGTGCGCATGGGCGCGCGGTGGCGTGAGACGCGGGAGGTGCTCGGTCGCTTGGACAGCGCCGAGATGGAGATTACGGCTTACGAGCGGAACCGCATGTACACCATCACGCACCATAAAGCCGGCGTTCGGATCGACACCACGTTCTGGTTCGAGCCGTCCGACTCGGGGACGAAGGTCAGCGTGGAGTTCGAGCTCGATGCCGGCGGCATGCCGCCGGGCCTGCTGGCGCCGCTTGGGTGGGTCATCGAGGGTAAGGTCGAGCGTGTGTTGAGCCACGATCTGGCCGACCTCAAGCGCTCGGTCGAGGGCCCCGCCTAACGACGCCGACGTCGGCCGCCACCCCGGCCGGCCGCCTCGGCCTTCAGGGCCGCCGAATCTTGACTCCAAAGAGCGTGACGAGCGGTGTCACGAACGCTTCAAGCTGAACACGACTTGAGAGGTCGACGTGCAGCGGTACGCCGACCACTGGATTGAAGTCGCCCCTGAACAGGAATGTGTCCTGAAGGGGAAACCGCTGCGATTCGGACAGGCGGCCGTGATATCCGTACATGAGGCCCAGGCCATAGCCTACGTGTACGGGACCCAGACGGGATACGTCCCGCTGAAAACCGAGTGACCAGGTCCGGTCGCCGTACGAGTTGGTGAATGTCGTGGCGTATGCGGACTTGTAGATACCGCCCACGAGGCCGAAATTTCTCACTCTCTGGGAATTGTGATGGAGACCGCCCGGCATGTAGAAGACGCCGTCCGCCGGAGCAGTTCCCCAGGCCGCGCGCGTCCACCCCGCTTTCGACAGCGGGGCCTGTGCGGCGGACACACTCGTAGTTGGCGCGTCCGCGTCCGCCGCGGCGATCGTTGCGAGCCAGCACCATGCCGCGAAGAGGGCGACGTGCCTTTGGCTGAAGTTCGAGAGGTGGCGTGCTCGCATGAGGAATTGTAGAGGCCCGCTGACGACCGTGGGCCGATCAGTGGCCTCCCGCGGGCGCCGTGCCTTCGGCCCCGCCTACTGCGCGTTGCGCTGCTGCAGTGTTTCCAGGAAGCTGACGATCGCGGCAATGCGGGCCGGGGGATCGCCGGCGAAACCGAGCCGGGTGGTCTTGAACACGTCACCCCACACAGGCATGTCTCGCGAACCGTGCGACTCGACTTCGCGGCCGTCGACGATGCGCCGAACGCGGGCCAATGGAAACGTCCCGCCGTTGTTCTTTGCCAGCAGCGTCAAGTCAGGAGGCGGGGTGCGCATGGCCGACGCCATGGGACCGCGCCCGTGGGCGTCGTTGCCATGGCACGCCGCGCAATGGACGCGGTACAAGGCAGCGCCGTCCGGCAAATCAGCTTGCCCTGCCGCCCGCGTGGCTGCCGGCGATGCCACCAGGAATGCCGCCGCACCAAGGGCCGCTGCCATCGCTCGCCAT
Organism: Vicinamibacterales bacterium; assembly: GCA_040081555.1. GTDB lineage: Bacteria > Acidobacteriota > Vicinamibacteria > Vicinamibacterales > CAVVIG01 > CADEEX01. The sequence goes on along the minus strand of JBEBGG010000012.1, from coordinate 37,704 downwards.
CTTCTGTTGGACACGCGCATTTCCAATCTCATGAGTCCTCCGACCGGCGGGACCGCAAGAACGATGCCCGCCATACGATGGGATGACTGTAAATCAAAAACCCCGGCCACGAGACCCGGTCACGGGCATGCTGATTGCGGTAGGCTGACACGCATGCCCCCACATGACGGTATCGATCTCTCGACGGAGTACATGGGCCTCAGGCTCCGGCATCCGTATGTGGCCGGTGCCTCGCCGCTCAGCGCGCACCTAGACACGGTGCGTCGCCTGGAGGATGGCGGCGCTTCGGCCATCGTTCTGCACTCGCTGTTTGAGGAGCAGATCACCGAGGCCGCATCTGGACGCATCCGGGGCATGGATCCCCTGGACAATCCGGCCTTTGCCGAGCGGTTGGCACCGTACCCGGGCGCGCATAGCTACCCGCTGTCCCCGGATGCGTACCTTGAATATCTCCACAAGGTGAAGGGCGCCACATCCGTACCGATCTTTGCGTCGTTGAACGGTGTGGCGTCGGGGGTCTGGCTCAAGCACGCCAAGTTGATGCAGGAGGCTGGCGCGGACGGCCTCGAGGTGAATTTCTATTCAGTGGTGTCGGATCTGTCTGCGCCAGCCGAGGCCATTGAGGGTGGCATCGTGCGGGCCGTGCGCGATTTGAAGAGCACACTGCGGATCCCGGTCGCGGTGAAGCTGGCGCCGTTCTTTTCGGCCTTCGCCAACATGGCGAACCGGTTGTCCCACGCCACGGCCGACGCTCTGGTCATCTTCAATCGCTTCTATCAGCCGGACATCGACCTCGCCACAATCACCGCTGTCCCTCGCCTGGAACTCTCGACCAGCAGCGAACTGCGGCTTCGACTCAGGTGGCTGGCGCTTCTGCATGGCCGTATCGCGCCTTCCCTGGCGGTCACCGGCGGCGTGGCCACACCAGACGACGGGATCAAGGCGATCTTGGCAGGCGCGCATGCCGTACAGCTGGCCTCAGCGTTATTGAGGCACGGTCCGGGATATTTCAACGACATGCTGGCCGGACTGGCTGAGTGGATGGGGGCGCACGACTTCACCTCCGTGGCGGCGATTCGTGGCCGGGCCAGTCTCAAGGAAGGTGCGGATCCCACGGCCTTCGAACGCGCCAATTACATCCGAACGCTTCACGAATGGAAGCAGTAGCCGTCTTCGACGAGCGCGCGATACAGCGCCCGCGGAAGCGTCGTCAGGTCCCGGGCTTGAGAGGGGAAGGCCATGGCCAACGTGATGAGGATTGGTGATAGGTTCCGATGAAACTCTCGGCCATCGCGCTTGACTACGACGGGACCATCGCCCGCAATGACGTCCTGAGTCCCGACGTCCGACACGCGATCAGCGTGCTCAGGACGAAGGGGATACTCGTGATGCTCGTCACAGGTCGAATCCTGGACGAGCTGCGACGAGTGGCCGGCAGTCTTCACTTCGTGGACGCGGTGATCGCCGAAAACGGTGCCGTCGTCCACTACCCGGACAAAGGCATCACCTCGGCTCTTGCTCCGCCCGTGCCCGACGCAATGCTCGCCGAAATCCGTCGGCGGGGCATCCCATTCCGCAACGGCCTGTCCATCGTCGATACCCGCGCGGACGAAGCGCCCCACCTGCTCGACATCATCCGGGCGCTCGAACTCCCCTGGGTATTGGCCTTCAATGCGGGGCAGGTGATGGTGCTGCCTCAGGGCGTCAGCAAGGCCACTGGGTTGAAGTTAGTGTTGGACCGCCAGCGTGTGTCGGCGCGCAACACACTGGCTATTGGTGACGCCGAAAATGACCACGAGATGTTACGACTCGCCGAGGTCGGCGTGGCCGTGGCGTGGGGAAGCGCCGTCCTGCGGCAAGCCGCCGACCTTCTCGCCCCCGGAGACGGGCCCGACAGCGTCGCACCCTTCCTGCTCGAGCTGTCCGAGTCGGGCGTCATGCCCCCTGTGTCGCGCGCGCGGCGGCACCTCTTTCTCGGACACACCGATGAGGGGCGGGAGTTTTCGCTCGCGGTGCGCGGTCGTAACGTTCTTGTGGCGGGCGACCCGCGTTCGGGCAAGTCGTGGGTCGCGGGTCTGTTGTGCGAGCAGCTGATCGCCCAGGGCTATTGCGTGTGCGTGATCGATCCGGAAGGCGATTACCGATCGCTCGAGGGATTGCCCGGGGTCACCGTGCTCGGTGGCGACGACCCGCCGCCTTCGCCTCGCGAGTTGCTGCGGGCCCTTCGCTATCCCGACCGCAGTGTGGTCGTCGACCTGTCTCAGCGTTCTCACGAAGAGAAGGTCGAGTACGTCAGGGCGCTTCTGCCGGCCCTCAATGTTTTGCGGCGGCGCACAGGCCTTCCTCATCGCATCATCATTGATGAAGCGCATTACTACCTGCACGACGACAATGCCGAGGCACTGCTGGATCTGCGTCAGAACGGCTACACCGTCATCAGCTACTGCGCCTCGCGGCTGCCAGCCTCGCTCCTTGCCGCCACCGAAGTGATCATCGTGACCTGCGAGTCGAATCCCTACGAGATTGACGCGTTGTTCGAGCGCTGCCGGGGGTGCGCGCCGATGGACCGCCATCACTGGGATCAGCTCACACACCTGCCGATTGGGAGAGCGGTGGCGCTGCCGGTGACCGAGGAGTCTGGTGGCAAGCTGCGGGCCTTCACGATTGCGCCGCGCTTGACGCCGCATGTGCGGCATCGGCAGAAATACGTCGACATGCCCATCGGGCCGCAGCGGGCCTTCGTCTTTGGCCGGCCCGGCAGTCCGGCACCTGTGCAGACGTTGCGGGCGTTTGTCGTCACCGTCGAGGGGATGGCGCCAGCGCTTCTTGGGCCCTACATCGTGCGCGGCGATTTCTCACGGTGGATTGAGGACGTCTTTGGGGACCGCGCGCTCGCGCATGAGATTCGCGGCCTAGAGCAGGGTGGGCGCGGTGCTGATCATCTCGAAATCGGGCGGGAGATCGTCGCCGCGATTCGGGCCCGCTACGACCTGCTGGATGAGGAGGGGGTTCAACCGTGATCGTTCACTGCTGGAGCGACTCGAGATAGTCGACGACGTTTTCCAGCCGACGCCTGACGCGGGCATCAGGTGGATCGAGCTGCATGAAGATCTCTCCCCAGATTGGCATGCCGACCGTGCCGTGGGCAGTGATAGCGCGGCGGCTCCCGTCGATGAAGGACACGAGTTCTTCGCGCGGGAAAACGCCGCGAACGGACTTCAGCCGACGAAGATCCGAAGGGCGCGTCGTCAACGACGATGCGACCGGGCCATTCCCGGCGCCCCGTCGGCCATGGCACGGCGCGCAGTAGGCCTCGAACGTGTCACGCCCGTTCAACGAGATGGCGGCCTGACGCCCGGGTCTGGGCGATTGGCTCTGGCCAGCAGCACCCCTGGCGAGGCATGACACGAGCAAGATGGCCAACACGGTCGCTGCCGTCATCGGGCGTCTCACGGCGTCAGCGCCGAGCGTCGACACATCCGTGATGTCCCGATGACGCCGGAACCTGGCATCATCGCGCCGCTCCGGACGTGCCGACGTTGAGCTCTGTGGTTCTGCCTTCGTCGACAGTGATGTCGGTCGACGTGCGACGACCGTCCGCTTGCTCGATCTCCACGCGATGTTGGCCGGCAGGCAACTGCACGTCGAGCAGGCCTGGCTTCGACGTGTCCCACGCGTCGCCATCGATCAGGATTCGTGCTGGCGGGGGTTGAACCCTGAGCGACAGCGTGCCGAATCCGGCGATCACGTTGGTGGTCGTGCCGGCAGGGAGTGGCTGGCCCTGCATCGCCGTGCGGGGCGGCAGGTATGTGCCCGGGGGCGGCGCCGGCAGCGCTGCTCCGATGGTCGGTGGCGCGCTAGGCTCGTTCGGTGCCAGCGGCTCCATGCGTTCGCGCAGCTTCACCGTCGCGGCCATGCCGAGATACACGTCCCGGCGAATCGTCCGATGGCCCGGAAGGTACAACAAGATCGTGTGCCCACCGGGGAGGAGGGGGAGCGATTGGAAGAATCCGTCGAAGTCGTCGGCGATCCCGGCGTAGAAGCCGTCGACGTACACCGCAGTGTCACTGGGGGTCACCTGGACACGCAGACGGGCGCGTCCATCAAACCGTTCGGGCCAGACATGTGGGTAGAGCGTCGTCGGCCACCACGGGTACGGCCCGTAGTACGGATCGTAGAAATAGCCGCCAATGAAGACGACCCGACCCGGCTCGGGGCGGCGTGGAACTGGCCGTGAAATCCGCCCCCGGTCCCTGACGGTGTCGGGCCTGGGGTTGCGGTCCTTATCCCGATCCCGATCCCGATCCGCCGCCTTGGCTCTGTCCTGATTCCGGTCTTTGTCTTTCTCCGCGTCCGAGTCGCGCGGGGCCGTCCGCGGCACCGCCTTGTCGTCGTCCTTGCTCTTGCCGGCGGCGCGGCGCCCGGCGGCGCCGTCACTCTCGGGCTGCGGGCGGTCCTTGGTCGGCGGGTTCTGTGAAGGGGCGGTCTCGGCCGTCGCGACGGCGAGTCCAAGGAAGGCGCCGACGATGATGCCAATCGTGCGTGATGCTGCAGCCATGCTGGATCTCCTCAAGTGCGCCGTTGCTGGCGCTAGTGCCAAAGAGGTGCCACCCTCCGCGCCGCATCGCTCTCCTCTTGAAGTCGAAGGTGCTTGATCCATCTGGCCGCGGACTTTTCCCCAACGCCAGAGACGATTTACCACAGCGGACCCACACAATATGCGGCACGATCGTTGCGGGCCCTCTACCGGCGTCTCGCCCGGATGGAACCGCCGGAGAGTTGGAGTCACTGATGAGTCGCGCCGAGAGACGAGTGTTGATTGTTGGTGGTGTGGCGGGCGGCGCCTCGTGCGCCGCGCGGCTGCGCCGGCTCGACGAATCGGTTGAGATCGTCGTCTTCGATCGCGGCCCCTACGTCTCCTTCGCCAACTGCGGGCTGCCGTACTACGTGGGCGATGTCATCAGCGATGAACGCGCATTGCTGGTGGCGACCCCGACGTTGTTCCACGAGCGTTTCAACATCGACGTCCACACCGATACCGAGGTGACGAATGTGGACCGCGAGGGCCGCTCTATCACGGTGCGCCATGTCCACACAGGCGTCACCAGGATCGAGCCTTACGACGTGCTGGTGCTGTCGCCAGGTGCCGCGCCCATCCGGCCGCCCGTGCCCGGCGTGGATCTGCCGGGCGTATTCGCCGTGCGCAGCATTCCCGATTCGCGTCTGATCCGCGGATGGATCACCCAACGTGATGCTCGCACCGCCGTCGTGGTGGGCGGGGGATTCATCGGCCTCGAGATGATTGAGAACCTCGTGCACCGCGGCCTCACGGTCAGCGTGCTCGAGAAGCTGCCCCAGCTCATGGGACCCCTCGACCCGGAGATGGCCGCGCCGCTGGCGGAGCATCTGGTCGCAAAGGGCGTGCGCCTTCACCTGGGCGACGGACTGGCCAGAATCGAGTCAGCGCCCGGGGGCGGGCTGACGGTCGTGGCCGAGAGCGGCGCCGCCATCCCGGCCGACCTCGTGATCCTCGCGCTCGGCGTGCGTCCGGAAACGGGACTCGCCAAAGCGGCGGGCCTCCCGCTCGGGGCCCGAGGCGGTATCGTGGTCGATGCGCAGATGCGCACGGCCGATCCTCGGATTTGGGCGATGGGTGACGCCGTCGAGGTGCCCGATGTGGTGACCGGGCAGGACACGGTATTGCCACTGGCGGGCCCGGCCAACCGTCAGGGCCGAGTCGCGGCGGAGTCGATTGCGGGGCGCGCGACACAATTTCGCGGCATTCAGGCCACAGCCGTTGTCAGTGCGCTCGGGATCACCGTGGCCTCGACCGGGGCGAGTGAGAAGGGGTTGCGGCGCGCTGGGGTGTCCGGTTTCGAGAAGGTGTACCTGCATCCGGGCCATCACGCCGCCTACTACCCTGGCGCGCGTCCCATCCACCTGAAGCTGCTGTTCTCGGTGCCGGATGGCCGTCTTCTTGGGGCGCAAGCCGTCGGCCTCGAGGGCGTCGAGAAGCGGATCGATGTCATCGCCACCGCGATGCAGTTTCGTGGCACGGTCCACGACCTCGCGGAGGCCGAGCTGTGCTACGCGCCGCAGTTTGGTGCAGCGAAAGATCCCGTCAACCTGGCCGGCATGCTGGCGCAGAACGTCTTGAACGGCGACATGCCGGTGGCAGACTGGCTGGCGCTCGACGCAACGGCCGCGCTCCTGGTTGACGTGCGCGAGCCGGACGAGTTTGCCCGGGGTCATATTCCGCGCGCGATCAATCTTCCGCTCTCACAACTGCGCGATCGCTACCAGGAACTGCCCCCTGACCGTGAGGTGTGGGTGTACTGCGGCGTCGGCCAGCGCGCGTACTTCGCGTGCCGCTTCCTGGCACAGCACGGCTACCGCGCGAGCAACCTTCCCGGTGGCCTCGCGACGTTCAATGCGGTCGAGGCAAGTCGCGCCGCCAACGCCAGCGGCGGCCCACCTCGCCCATGACAACATGCGCCGTCTACCGTGATGGGCCAGGCGCCTTCACGCGTGCGGCATGATGACTGCGCGCCCGGCGATGTCGCCGCTCTTGAGCCGACGGTACACGTCGTTGATCTGACTGAGCGGTGCTGTTTCGATGGCGATGGGCGTCAGCAACCCGCGTTCGGCCAGCGCGATGACCTCGCGCAGTTCTTTGATCGTGCCCCACAAGGTGGCTTCAAAGAGCACCTCGAAGCGAGTGTTCTCGAGCACCTTGAGGCGGGCCGTGCCACCAGCCAGTCCAATCTGGCTGACCTTGCCGAGCGTGCGGGTGCTCTGTACCGCAAGCGCCAACGTGGCATCGCTGCCGACGAAATCAAACGCGGCCCCGACACCGATGCCGTGCGTGAGCTCGAGAATCGCTGCAGGCGTGGCCGGGTCGTTGGCGTTGAAGGTGTGCGTGGCGCCGAGCGTCCGTGCCACACGAAGCTTGTCCTCGCGCACATCGACGGCGATCACCGCCGCGCCGCTCAGCAGCCGGAGCAACTTGAGCCCATACTGTCCGAGTCCACCCAGGCCGATGACCAGCGCGAACTGATCCGGGTCGAGAAACGGCAGCGCTTTCTTGATCGCCCGATACGGCGTCAGCGCCGCATCGGTGAGCGGTGCGGCCTCGATCGGGCTCAGGCGTGACAATGGGACGAGGTACCGCTCGTGTGGCACGAGCAGGAATTCCGCATACCCGCCGTCGTAGTTCGACAACCCACACCACTGCAGCGTCGAGCACAGCTGCTCATGACCGCCAACGCAGTAGTTGCATGTGCCGCAGCCCCATCCGCCAAACACTGCCACCTTGTCGCCTTCGTGCACGGTGGACACGCCTGCACCAACGGCGGAGACGGTGCCGGCATTCTCGTGGCCCAGGACGATCGGCAGCCTCGGCAGGATCTTGATGTCGCCGTCGAGCACGTGAAGGTCGCTGTGGCAGAAACCGGCGGCTTCCACTCGGACGACGACCTGCCCCGGCCCTGGTGACGGGGTCGGGATCTCTTCAAGCACGAGCCCGCCGCCGTACTGATGCATGCGCGCCGCTCTCATAGTCAGCTCCTTCTCGACAAGGTGTCGAGACCACCGGTGGTGTCTGCGTTCGGCCTCGGGTCGAGCACCACAATGCGATTGTCGATATCCGTTATCCCGGGTGTCTGCGCCGCCGCCCATTCGGCGGCATCACGCTGCAGCAGGCTGCCAGCCTCGCCGGTCAGAATCGCCACATGATCGACGACGTCGACGTTGATGTGCTGGCCGTCGAGGGCGGCATGGTCGTGCAGCGCCCTCATGATGTGCTTCCGCGCGTCGCGGGCGAGCGATTGCGGCGTCAGCTCGATGTAATTGGCGACATGCCGGACGCCGCGAATATGGCGGACGGCGGACTCGGCGGCGTCCTTCTGATAGCGCCCGCTCACGCGGCCAGTGAGGGTGACGTGTCCGTGATGCAGGGTGGCCTGGACGCCAGCGGGGATGTGCCCGTGGACCCTCAAGGCATGCACCACATCGTCGGCAATGTCGGTATCGGTTCGGTCGAGTTTGAGTCGCACTTCGAGCTCGTTGGCGACGGCGCGTACTCCCCTCACGTGCTTGGCGGCGCGCTCCGCCGCCAACTTCCCGGCGTAGGTGTCGATGTATCCCGTCAACGTGACCGTGGCGTCGCGCGCGGCAACGCCGATGCCGCTGGCGTCCACCTCCTGATCCCACTCGAGCTGCGTCAGGACGGTGTCGCGGAGCCTCGTGTCCGCGGTGGTCATGTTGGTGGTGCTCATGCGTGCCTCCAGCGATAGCAAGGCAAGCGGTGTGCCACGTCCGTGAGCCGCGGTTCACGAGGCGCGCCATCCCGGTCAGAAGATTCCGGCGCCGCGGCTAGGGAACGGCGCGAAAATCTCCTCGGCTTCCGTGGTATTTCCCACGGAGCTGCTGGTCGGAACGGGCCTTGCTCTTGCGGACTCCGATGACCGACGACGGTTCCGGCGGAATGACGACGTACTGGACCCGAACGGCCAGTGACCTCCTCACGGCCTTGGGGACCAGCCCTCACGGCCTGACGTCTGCCGAGGCGACGGTTCGTCGCGCCCGTTACGGTCCGAACCGGTTGCGCCAGCGCGCGACGCCAGTGGTGTGGCGGACCTTCGCCAAGCAGTTCAAGAGTCCACTGCTGTTGATTCTCCTGTTTGCTGCGGTGGCGTCGGCGCTGTCTGGCGAGTGGGTCGACTCGGCGATCGTCCTGGCGATTGTGGCGGTGACGATCGCGGTCACGGTGACGCGCGAGTACCACGCGGACGTGGCGGCGCTAGCACTCGAAGCGCGGGTCCAGTCGCGTGTGCATGCCCTGCGCGACGGCGTCGTGGCGCCGGTGCCCATTGAGGAGATTGTCCCTGGCGATGTAGTCACGCTCGCGGCGGGCGATCTGGTGCCCGCAGACGGTGTCATTCTCGAAGCGGAGCACTTCTTTGTGAGCGAGTCGGCGCTCACCGGTGAAAGCTTCCCCGTGCAGAAACGGCCGGGGCTGAGCGAGGCGGCGGCGCAGATTCGTGAGCGCTTCAACTGCGTCTACCTGGGAGCCAACGTCAGGAGCGGGCTGGCGCACTGTCTGATCGTCCAGACCGGTCTCCGTACGGAACTCGGCGCCATCGCCCACACGCTCAGGCTGGCCCCTCCGGAAACGGAATTTGATCGTGGTCTCCGGCGCTTCGGCGTCTTCCTCGCTGTGGTCATGATGGCCATGCTCGCGATCGTGTTCAGCATCCACGTGATGTATGGCAGGTCGCCGCTCGAGACACTGCTGTTTGCAGTGGCGATTGCCGTCGGGCTCAGTCCCGAACTCCTCCCGGCGATTCTGTCCATCAACCTGTCCCGGGCAGCGCAGGTGATGGCCGAGCACGGCGTACTGGTCCGGAGGCTCACCGCTATCGAAAATCTTGGCAGCCTCGACGTTCTGTGCACAGACAAGACAGGCACCCTGACCGAAGGCGTGATTGTCCTCGAAGGATCCTACGATCCCACCGGTCAGGCCGCGGATGGGCCCTTGAGCCTGGGCGCGTGCAATGCGCGCTTTGAAAGTGGCCTGGCCAGCGCGCTCGACGACGCGATTCTCGCAGTCCGACGTCCAGACGCCGAACGGCTCACCAAACTGGCGGAGATCCCGTTCGACTTCGTCCGAAAGCGTGTGAGCGTCGTGGTCGACGACGCGCAGGGGCCGCGCCTCATTACCAAGGGGGCTTTTCATCACGTCGTCGACGTCTGTACACACACCGAGGACGGCGTGGCGCTGACGACGGAGCGCCGCGCCGCGTTGGAGGTGTTGTACGACCGTTGGAGCGAGCAGGGTATTCGCGTGCTGGCGGTCGCGTCGAGGCAGGTTGAGCGGCGTCAGGAGTACGGCAGGGACGTCGAGTCCGACCTGGCGTTTGCCGGCTTTCTTACCTTCAGCGATCGCCCGAAGGCCGACGCGGCCATCGCCCTCGCCACACTCGCGAGCCTCGGAGTCACCGTCAAGATCATCAGCGGCGACAGCGGCGCCGTCACGCGGCATATGGCGTTGCTGGTCGGGATGAGACAGACCAGAGTGCTGACTGGGGCCGAGATTCAGCAACTCGATGAGCCCGCATTGTGGCGCCGGGTGGAAACGACCGACCTGTTTGTGGAGGTCGATCCCAATCAGAAGGAGCGCATCATCCGGGCGCTGCGCCATGTCGGGCATGTCGTTGGCTTTCTTGGTGACGGTGTCAACGACGCTCCGGCCATGCACGCCGCGGACACGAGCCTCTCGGTCGATAACGCCGTTGATGTCGCACGGGCCACCGCGGACTTCGTGCTCCTCTCCCCGGATCTGGACGTCATTCGGCGCGGGATCGAAGAAGGTCGTCGTACGTTCTCCAACACGCTGAAATACATCCTGACGACGATGAGCGCCAACCTGGGCAACATGGTGAGCATGGCGGTGGCGTCGCTGGTGTTGCCGTTTCTGCCGCTCTTGCCCGGCCAGATTCTTCTCAACAACTTTCTGTCCGACGTTCCGGCGGTCGGCCTGGCCGGCGACGCGGTTGACCAAGAGCTCATCGATCGGCCGCGCCGATGGGATCTCCCGTTCATTGCACGCTTCATGGTGGTGTTCGGTGCGGTCAGCTCAGTGTTCGACCTGCTGACTTTTGGCGTGCTGCTGCGCGTGTTCGAGTCGTCACCGGCGCTCTTTCGTACCGCCTGGTTTGTCGAGTCGCTGCTGACGGAGCTGCTGGTGGCGCTGATCGTACGGACCAGGCGTCCGTTCTTCCGCAGCCGCCCTGGACGCGTGCTGCTGTTGTCGACCATCACGCTCAGCATCGTCGCCGTCGCGATTCCGTATGTGCCGCTGGCCCGTGCCATCGGCTTCGTGCCGATGCCGATGAGCCTGCTCCTCGCGGTCCTGGCGATTACCGCGGCCTACGTTGTGACGACGGAGGCCGCGAAAGCATTCTTCTATCGTAGAGTGAGCGCATGAATCGACTGGACGAGCTGTGGAGCAACGTCACCGACCTCGAACGGGAGATGGAAGCCGAGCTGAAGGCGGCGCGGCGGCGCTGGCGCTACCGACTGGTTGCTGGTCGTGTGCGATTTGCGCGCGAAGTGCGTCAGGCCCATGCGCGTTTGAAACAGGGTGTCCCGCGGTACTTGCGCGAGAGCCGCATTCGCAATCTCCTGACGGCCCCGATCATCTATTCGCTCTTTGTGCCGATCGTGATCCTCGATGCCTGGATCACGATCTATCAATGGACATGTTTCCCGGTCTACGGCATCACCCTGGTGTCACGGTCGCGGTACGTCATCATCGATCGCCATCATCTCGCGTATCTCAATGTCATCGAGAAGGCGAACTGCCTGTTCTGCAGCTACGCCAACGGCGTGTTCGCGTATGTGCGGGAAGTGGCGGGGCGCACCGAACAGTACTGGTGTCCGATCCGTCATGCCCGCCGCGTGTCTGGACCGCACGGGCAGTACCGGCGGTTTGTCGACTACGGCGATGCCAACGGCTATCACCGACGGCTGATGTCATTGCGGGCCGAGTTGAAAGAAGATAAGCCGCGTCCGTAGCCGGCTCTACATGGCAAGCGCGGCGGCCGCATTGGCGAGGACTTGGGCCGACCGCTGAAACGCCACCTGCTCGTCCTCGCTCAGTTCGGGCTCAACAACGAAGGCGGCGCCTTCGAGGCCGACCACGGCCGGTAGCGAGATCGCGACGTCGCGCACGCCGAGTGCTCCTTCCTGTACGCGCGACACCGTCAGTACTCGCCGTTCGTCCCGCAGCAGTGCGCGCAGGAGATTGGCGGTGACCAGGCCAATGGCGTGGTTGGTGGCGCCCTTGCGCGCGATGATCTCGTAGGCGGCTCGACGCACCTGTTCGGCGACGGCGGCTTCGACCGCGGTGTTCCAGCCCTCCCATTTCCGCAGCGGTCTGCCGCCAGCCCTTGCCGTCGACCAGGCGACGACCTCCGAATCGCCATGTTCGCCGATGACGTAGGCGTGCACCGCCCGCGGGTCGATTCGCAGCCGGTCACCGACCATGCGATGGAGGCGCGCCGTATCGAGCATGGTGCCCGTGCCGACGACGCGTGAGGGTGGCAGTTGGGATGCGGCGGTGGCGACCCGTGTCATGACATCCACTGGGTTGGTGACGACCACGAGCAGGCCCTTCAGGCCCTGGAGCCGGGTCGCCAGGTCGTGCACCGTGGCCGCGTTGTCGCGCAACAAGTCGAGCCGGCTCTCGTTGGGTTTGCCGCCCCGGCCGGCTGCAATCACCACGGCGTCGGCCTGGAGCATGTCGTCCAGGCTTCCGACGCGGACGGTTGCTGCTGGATAGAAGCCCGCACCGTGCGCGAGGTCGAGCGCCTCTCCTTCGGCGACGGCGGCGTTGATATCGTGGAGTAACAGCTCCGTGGCAAGGCCGCTGTGGAGCGTGGAAATGGCCACGCTCGAGCCCACCCAGCCCATGCCGATGATGCCGATCTTCATGATCCGTCTCCAATCTTGATTCTGGCGTCCACCGCGCAGCAGCCGAGCCCAGGCCCGAGCGCGATGACCGGATTCATCTCCACCTCGGTGATCTGAGGGACGTGTTCGACCAATTGTGCCAGTCTCGCGATCATCAGCCGAAGCGCGTCGAGATCACTGCCGGCGTTGCCGCGGAATCCGGAGAGCAGTGAGAACACCTTGCCTTGGCGGAGCAGCGCGTCGATGTCCGCCGCGGTCAGGGGCGCGAGCCGGAAGTGCACGTCCGCGAGCAACTCCACAAGCGTGCCGCCCAGGCCAAACGCGATGAGGGGGCCAAAGAGCGGATCCCGCACGGCGCCGACCAGCACTTCGATCCCGTGGGGTGCCATGCGCTGAATCTGAACGCCGTCGATGGCGTCGGCGGCGACCACGCGCTGTGCGGCGCTCGTGATCTTGGCAAAGGCCAGGGTCACCGCGTCGGCGTCTGCCAGGTTCAAGTGCACGCCGCCAACGTCGGTCTTGTGCGTGACGAGGTGCGAACTCAGCTTGGCCGCCACAGGAAACCCGAGAGCCTCGGCCATGTGCACCGCCTCTGCCGCCGTGCGCGCCAACCTCGTATCGATGAGGCTGATTCCGCCGGCCGCCAGCACTCTGCGTGTCTCGTCGCTGGTGAGCCAGCCTGCGCCGCGCGCCGAGTGCGCGCGAGCGCAGATGGCGTGCGCGTCCTCCTGTACCTGCCAATCGCACGGGAACTCGCGCGAGGGTGCCTGCCTGCGCCACTCCGCGTATCGCGCGATCTTGCCGAGCGCGCGCACGGCATGTTCCGGGGAGCGATACGTGGGCAGGCGCTCATCACCATCAACGACCAGCGATGCGCGGTCGGCAGGAGCCATCAGGCACGCGAGGATGGGCTTTGGCGGCTGCCCCGATTGTCGATGCCGCGCGACCCCGTCGCGAATTCCCTCGAGAATCTCCGCAGAGCGGTGCACGTCGACTGGCGTGAAGATGACGAGGAGCGCGTCGATCTCTGGTGCGCCCGCCATCGTCTCGATGGTGTGTGCGTACTCACGGCCGCCGGCTGATGCCACCATGTCGACTGGATTCTGCAGCGCGGCAAGGGCCGGCAACGCCGTCGCCAGGCTGGCGCGTGTCGCGGGAGAGGTTGCTGTCACGCTCAGTCCAGCGTCGACGCATGCGTCGGCCGCCAGAATGCCCGGGCCTCCGGCATTGGTGACGATGCCGACGCGCCGTCCGCCCGGCAGTGGCTGCAGGTCGAGACACGTCACGAGGTCGAACATGTCGTCCAGCGTGTCGGCGCGGATGACGCCCGCCTGGTGGAACAGTGCGTCGACGCCCACGTCGCGCGCTGCAAGCGCCGCCGTGTGGCTGGCGGCCGCGCGTGTGCCGGCGGCTGTTCGGCCGGCCTTCAGTGCGACGATCGGTTTGACGTGCGAGACCCGCGTTGCCAGGGCCATGAGCCGTCGCGGGTCTTCGATCGCTTCCAGGTAGAGGAGCACGACATGCGTGGCCTCATCCTGCTCCCAGTATTCGAGGATGTCGTTCTGCGCGACGTCTGCGCTGTTGCCGGCGCTGACGAAGGTGGAGACGCCGATGCCGCGCTCGGCCGCGAGTGCCAGAATCGAAATGCCCAGCGCGCCGCTGTGCGACAGAAAGCCGACGTGGCCATTAGGTGGGAAGACCGGCGAGAAGCTGGCATTCAACCGCACGCTGGCCGCCGTGTTCAGCAGGCCCATGCAGTTGGGGCCGACGATGCGAATGCCCTGCGCTCGTGCCTGCGCCACCAGCGCGTCCTGTCGTGCGCGCCCGTCCGCACCGGTCTCGGAGAAGCCCGCGCTCAGAATTACCAGAGCGCCGACGCCGCTCGCCGCGCAGTCGTCGACGATGGCTGGTACGCAGGCCGCCGGGACCGCGACGATCGCGAGGTCGACCCCTGGAGGCAGAGCTCGCACCGAGGGGTAGGCCGTGAGGTTGGCGACCGCCGTCGCGGCCGGGTTGACCGGATAGACGGCGCCCCGAAAGCCCGCCGTCAGCAGTGCCGTCAGCACGCGATGACCAACGCTCGAGGGGTCGCGGGACGCGCCAACCACCGCCACGGCGCGGGGGGTGAAGAACGATGAGAGTGATGCCACGCCGGCTGCACGCTAGCACATCGCGTGCCCGAACGGTCCCGCGCGAAGGAGGCGCCAGTCGCGCGATGGTAGGATGCTCCCGCAGGCTCATGTCGTCACCGCAGAAGGGTTCAGCACGCGATGCCGACCGCATCCTGGCGGCCATCGTCGAGTCGGCGGTGGACGGCATCATCCTGATCGATTCCCACGGGATCGTCGAGGCATTCAATCCCGCCGCGGAGCGGCTATTCGGGTACGCCGCCGCTGAGATCGTCGGTCAGAACGTCTCGAGCCTGATGCCATCGCCCTACCGCGACGAGCACGACGGGTATCTGGCGCGCTACCTGTCGACCGGCGCTCCGCACATCATCGGTATCGGACGGGAGGTGTCCGGCAGGCGTCGCGACGGCTCGACGTTTCCGATGCACTTGTCAGTCGGCGAACTGGTCGTCGATGGCGAACGTAAGTTCGCGGGCATTGTCCACGACCTGACCGAGCGGCACGCACTGGCCAGGCAGTTGAAGGCCAGCGAGGAACGCTGGCGTTCGGTGGTCGAATCGGCCGTGGACGCGATTATCGTCATTGACGCGGAAGGCTGCGTCGAGGCCTTCAATCGCGCCGCCGAAGACCTCTTCGGTTACGCCGTCTCAGACATCGTGGGCCACAACGTCAGCGCGCTGATGCCGTCGCCGGATCGCGACCAGCACGAGCACGACCTGAGGCACGTTCTCGCGACGGGTGACCAGAAGCTCATCGGCGTCGTTCGTGAAGTGCGGGCAATGAAGAAGGACGGCACCACGTTTCCTGCGCAGTTGTCAGTGGGTGAAATGGCGATCGATGGCGCACGGAAGTTCACCTGCATCGTGCACGATCTGACGCGTCGCGTCGGGATGGAGGAGCAGCTACGCGAGCAGGCCGCGATGGCGCGGCTTGGGGAAATGGCTGCGGTGGTGGCACACGAAGTGAGGAACCCGCTGGCCGGGATTCGCGGGGCGATTCAGGTCCTGGCCGGCCGCATGGCGCCAGAGAGTCGCGAAGCCGCGGTGGCCAAGCAGATGGTCGCCCGCATCGATGGACTCAACCAGTTCGTCAACGATCTGTTGGTGTTCTCGCGTCCCGCCCATCCGCGTCTGGCCCTGGTCGATCTGGCCAGCGTGATCGCCGCCACGGTGGAAATGTGCGCCGCTGACCCATTGATGGCCCACGTCCACCTCGAGTGCACGGGCAGTGCGCCTCCCGTGATGGCCGACGCCGAACTGCTAAAGATTGTCATTTCGAATCTCGTGGCCAACAGTGCGCACGCCATGGACCGGCGCGGTATCGTCCATATCGCGCTTGGTTCGGCGAATGGCTGCGTTGAGGTGGTGTTGCGCGACAGCGGCCCAGGTATCCCTGAAGCGGTGCGGGCCAAGCTGTTCACGCCGTTCTACACCACGAAATCTCGAGGGACCGGGCTGGGACTCTCGACGGCGAAGCGTCTGGTCGAGGCACATCATGGTTCGATCGAATTGACGTGCCCGCTCGAGGGGGGCACGACCATCACGCTCAGGTTTCCCGTCGCGCTCAGTTGAAGTCGGGGCCGGCTGCAGCCGGATCGTGGCCGCCAACGCGGACTCGATATACTGCACACCCATGCGCGCCACGATTCTCGTTGTCGATGACGAAGAGCTGATTCGCTGGTCGTTGTCCAGCAGGCTCAAAGACGAGGGCTATCGCGTGCTCGAAGCCGAGAGCGCTGAGCAGGCCGTGCAGCGCCTGAATGAGGGCGTCGACCTCGTCCTGCTCGACTACAAGCTGCCTGACGGCGACGGCATTAGCGTGCTCAAGCGCATCAAGGCCCACGACGCTGATACCCTCGTGATCCTGCTTACGGCCCATTCGAGCGTGCAGATTGCCGTTGACGCGATGAAGGCTGGGGCGCATCACTACGCCAACAAGCCCTTCAATCTGGACGAGATCGCCGTGCTCGTGGAGAAGGCGCTCGAGACAACTGAGCTGCGCCGTGAAGTGCGCGCGTTGCGCACGTCGCAGGGCCGGCCCTACAGCCCCGATCGCATCGTGGGTGACAGCGATGCGATGAGCGCCCTGCGGACTCTCATCAAGCGAGTGGCCGTGAGTCCGGCCTCCACCGTCTTGCTGACGGGCGAGAGTGGCACCGGCAAGGATCTGGCGGCCAAGGTGCTGCACTACGCGAGCGAGCGTGCGAACAAGCCCTTCATGAACATCACCTGTTCGGCGCTGCCGGAGCATCTGCTCGAAAGCGAGCTGTTTGGACACGAGCGCGGGGCGTTCA
Source organism: Vicinamibacterales bacterium (assembly GCA_040081555.1). GTDB lineage: Bacteria > Acidobacteriota > Vicinamibacteria > Vicinamibacterales > CAVVIG01 > CADEEX01. The sequence goes on along the minus strand of JBEBGG010000012.1, from coordinate 20,808 downwards.
CGGGCGCGGATCGCCAGAAGCGCGGCCTGTTCGAGATGGCCGATGGCGGCACGCTGTTCCTCGATGAGATCGGCGAAATGGCGCCGATGCTCCAGGCCAAGCTGCTTCGGTTCCTCGAGGAGAAGGCCTTTCGTCGCGTTGGTGGCGCTGTGGATATCAAGGTGGACGTGCGTATCGTGGCCGCCACCAATCGCAAGCTGAAGGACGAGATCTCGCAAGGGCGGTTTCGCGAAGACCTGTTCTACCGCCTGAACGTCGTACCGATTGCATTGCCGGCCCTGCGGGAGCGCACCGCGGATATCCCGGCCCTTCTGCACTTCTACATCGACACGTTCAATACGGAGTTTCGCAAGCACGTGCAGGGCGTGGCGCCGGACGCGCTCAAGCGGCTTCAGAGCTATGGCTGGCCCGGAAACATCCGGGAGCTGCGCAACGCTGTTGAGCGTGCGATGCTGCTCGGGGACTCGAAGCTGCTGACCGTGGACGATTTTCCGATGGTCGGTGACGCCCAGGCGCACCTGACGGAAGCGGTCCCGCTGCCATCAGGCGGTATCGACATCGAGCAATTGGAGCGGTCGCTCGTCATCCAGGCGCTCGAGCGGAGTGGCTGGAACCAGACCCGCGCCGCCGGGCTGCTTGGCCTCAACCGCGACCAAATCCGCTACCGCATCGAGAAGTTCAAGCTCGAACGTCCCGTATCCTGACGCGGTTCCCAGGTCTGCAACATGATCTGGAGCGACTCTTGAACAGGCTCGCGCCAGAGACGTTGCAGCCGCCACGATTTCCCGCCAAGAAGGGCGGATGTTCAGGAATCGGCGGCACAACCGTGGGGAAGAACCAGCACCATGTCCGGAAAAATTCCGGCGCTTCGTATCCTGATCGTCGAGGACGAGCCGCTCATTCGCTGGGCCATGGCGGAGACACTGCTCCACTTGGGGTATGCCGTCACGGAGGTCGGCTCGGCCCGGGAGACGATCGCGCAGCTGGATCGGGGCCACGTGCCGGACCTTGTGTTTCTCGACTTTCGGTTACCGGATTCGAGCGACCTTCAGTTGCTGGAGACGATTAGGCGTCGTGCACCGGAGAGCGGCATTGTTATGATGACGGCGTTTGCAACACCGGAGATGGCGCGAGAGGCGTACACCGTAGGCGCCACGCGCGTGCTGGACAAACCGCTCGAGATGGCAGACTTGCCGTCCCTCGTCGAGCAGTGCCAGCCCGTGCGGCGGCGGCGCTCGTAGGCGACACCAGCAGTCGGACCCAACCCATGACCAAGCCATTCCGCCACATCCTGTGTCCCATCGACTTCTCCGCGCACTCTCGCGCTGCGCTGCGCTATGCCGCCGACCTCGCACAACGCGGCGGCAGCCGCTTGACGGCGCTGTTTGTGAACGACCCGTTGCTCGACGCGGCCGCCGCGGCCTCGGCCTACGACATGCAACTGCTGGCGGCCGAAACCCGAAAGCAGATGCGGCGCTTCATCCAGCGCGCGGGCCTCGATGCCGACACGCCCGTGGTGATAGAGAGTGGACATGCGGCCCAGGCGATCCGTCAGAGCGCGGCCCGCGTGAAGGCCGACCTCATTGTCATGGGCTCCCACGGCTTGTCTGGCGCCCGCAAGTGGTTGCTCGGGTCAACCACCGAGCACGTGCTCAGGAGCTCGAGGGTGCCGGTACTGGTCATCCCGCCGAGGCTGGCCAACGCCAACGTCAAGAAGCGGCCGGCTCGCGTGCTCGTCGCGGTGGACCTGGCGGATTACGGCGCCGAGGATATTCGCGCGGTCCGGCAGGTGCTGTCGGTCTTTGACGCGACGGCCATCTTCCTCCACGTCATGCAGCCGGTCCGCCAGCCGTCGTGGTTTCCGGCGGCGGACACTGGCACAGTTGAGAGCGACCGCGCGCGCACGGCCCTGGTCAAGCTGGCGCACCGTGTTGGCGCCGGGACCCGCTGCCAACTGGTGGTCGGCGATCCGGCCGACGAGATCGCGGCCGCGGCGGCGAGCGGCCGGGCCGGGCTGATTCTGCTGAAGCTCCGGCGCCCCTCGACGGTGTTTGGCGCGCGTCGCGGCTCCATTACCTACCGCGTTGCCGGCCAGGCCGCTGCGCCAGTCCTCGCGCTGCCCGAAGGGTGGATTCGATGAGCGTGTTCGTTCGGCGGGTCATCGGCGCGCTGGCTCTGAGCCCTGCGACGTTTGAAGACGTCGAAGCTGATCGTACTGCCACCGCTCAAGCCATGCTGGTCGTGCTGGCGTCGGCGGCGGCAGCGGGCGTTGGCGCCAGAGGCTTCGGTGTGACGCTCTCGGTCCTCCCCGGCGTGATGCTCTTTGCCCTATTGGCGTGGGCCGCCTGGGCGGTCCTCACCTGGCAGATCGGCGTCCGTCTCCTGCCGACCCCGGGCACCCGAAGCGACGTCGGCGAACTCTTGCGGACCACGGGCTTTGCTGCCGCGCCCGGACTCTTTCGTGTGCTGGGCGTCGTGCCGGGGATGTCGACCATCGTCTTCGTGGTGATCAGCCTGTGGATGCTTTTCGCGATGATTGTGGCCATCCGTCAGGCGCTCGACTACACGAGCTGGCTTCGCGCGGTGGCGGTCTGTTTCATCGGCTGGACACTGACGTTACTGCTGGTGTTTCTCGCCGGCTCGATGCTGGCCCCGGTTGTCTCTGCTGGTCTGTGCTCTCAACCCCTGAGTGAGGCTGCCATGATTTCTATCAAGCGCGTACTCGTCGCGACCGACTTCAGTGACTCTGCAGCCGTCGCGTTGAATTACGGTCGCGAGCTGGCTCGGAGCTACCAGGCGACGCTCCATGTGATGCACGTGGTCGACGATATTCGCTGGCGCTATTCGCTCGATATGACGCCAGTCATGATGACCGGCGTCCAGGAGAGTCTCGAAGAAGCCGCACAGCAGCAGATGACAAAGCTCATCAACGACGAGGACCGGGAACAGCTGCATGCCGTCCCAGTCGTGCAGACCGGCGTGGCGCCGGCCGAGGCGCTGATCGACTACGCCAAGAAGCTCCGCATCGACATCATCGTCGTTGGGACCACAGGGCGCAAGGGCCTCCCGCACCTGTTGATCGGCAGCGTGGCCGAGCGCGTCGTGAGACACGCACCCTGTCCGGTGCTGACGGTCCACGCCAAGGAGCGCGACTTCCTTGCGCCGGACGCTCTGGTCGCCCGGCCCTGACCTCTACTTCTTTGGGAGCGTGGCGACGATGCGCTTCACCGCGTCGTCGATGCGCTGCTCGAGGATCGTCTGATCATCGACGATACCGTCGATGCTGCCTTCCGACCAGGCACGCCAGAGCAACGTGTTGGTCTTGGGGTCGACCAGGTCGAGCATGATGGTACCGGCGTCGTAGAGCGAACTACTGCCGCACCCGTTGCAGGCCCCGAGCGTCCCATCGATCACACTCACATCGAGCCGCTGGCTCACGCTGGCGTGAAAATGGAGCAGCAGATCCGTGTCGCCAGACGACCGGAGCTCGAATCCGTGCGCGCTCAGTTCCCGGTCGGCGGCAGTCATCAGCCGGCGCGCGAAGAACGGATTGTTGTCCAGACGCGGATCGCCCGTAACTCGAGCCGTGTCGTTGGCCCAACGATAGGTGTGGAAGTTGGTCAATGGCGCATTGCGCGCCGTGAACGACCGAACCTGCACGGGTGCGCAGGCCACGAACATCGAAGCTGCCGCGACGGCCATCGCAGCCACCCCAACACGAATCTGACGGGCAAACATGAGCGTCTCCTTAACGGGGGAATCGGGCCAGCATGCGCTGCACCGCGGTGTCGATGTCCTTGGCCATGCGGTCCTGATTCTTCAGCAGGGGAGCCACAGTCTCCTGCGACCAGCCTCGCCAGATGACGCGTTTGGTTTTCGCGTCGACGATGTCGATGACCAGCGTCCCTTGCTCGTACTCGAACACGCGTGCACTGCAGTCTTCGTCGTAGCAGTAGCCGGATTCACGATCAAGCCGGTTGACGTCGAGCCGAGGCGTAATCACGGCGTGGTAGTGCACCAGCAAGTCAGGTGTATCGCTCATCGTGAGGCCGCGGGCCCCGAATTCCTTTTCGACGGCGCCCTCAATGTGATCCTTGAAGAAGGCGTTCTGTTCGAGGCGGGCATCACCAGCCGGCAACACGTCTGGCTTCGCCCAGCCGAACGTGCGGTAGTTGGACGTGGTGAGGTTGGGCTCCATGTGCGAGCTGACACTCATCGTGGCGCAGCCTGTGGCGGCCACAATCACCAGCAGAGCGAAGGCAAGACGTCGAATCATGAATGGTTCCTCAGTATGACGGCAGCGAGCGAATCTCACGTCTGACAGCAAGAAGTCCGCCGCGGGGAGAACCAGACGAGTATGACGCAATTACTGTCTCGGGCGCCAAGACGGTGACGGCCAGGCGGAAAATCCCGCGCCGACCGAGGGCATTTCCACTATTGTCAGAGCCGCGCTTCGGGCGCGCGCCCGTTTTTGCAGGCGCGGGCGCTCGCACCGGCAAGGTATGAAAGTTGCCGTGGTTCTGAACTGGAGGAAGTCCAATGTCGGTTCGAGTCGCTGTCTTTGTCGTTGCCGCGGGACTGGCGCTGGCGGTGTGTGGGCTGTCAGCTCAGTCACCGTCGCTGAAGTCCGTGATGCAGGGCAAGGTGGCCAACACTGAAGCCCTACTGAGGCCGCTCGTGGTGTCTGACTTTGCGCTGCTGGATCGATACGCGGAGCGCCTCGGCCGAATCACTTATACGGAAATTTCGTCGTGGCAGGCGAGGCCAGAGGCCGGGTACTCAAAGCAGGCAAGCAATTTCATTCAGGCCGTGCAGGGGCTGAGAGCCGCCGCGGCCGCAAAGGATGTCGGACTGGCCGGCGAGAACTACACCAAACTGGTGTCGAGTTGCGTCGAGTGTCACCGTTACGTACGGAGCGCACGCATGGCGTCCGCTACCGGTGTTCGGGGCGATGTGAGGGGGCAGAATGACTGAGCACCACGAGGCGATTACCCACCAACTGCGAACGCGGCTCGACCAGCTGTTGCACCGCGTCGGTGCACTCACGGCGGATCTTCGCTCAGCGCACGACGACGACTGGGCGGAGCGCGCCACTGAGCTCGAGAATGATGATGTGCTCGAGCGGCTTGACGACATGACCAGACGCGAAGTCATTGAGATTCGCCAGACGCTCAAGCACATCAAGGACGGCAGCTACGGCATCTGCGGTGTCTGCCGGAAGGAGATCAGCCCGGCGCGACTGAAAGCGGTGCCGACCGCCAGCCGTTGCGTCGCGTGCGCGCCCGGCGTCTGACGAATTAATTAGTGACCGAGGCGATCGGTGCGGGCGAATACCTTCCGCGCCATTGCCACAATCTGCGGGTCAGTCGGGTGGTCCACCGACTCCACGCCCACAATCCGTTCCGCCAGCTGGCGCTGGTGCTCCTGAAGATACTTCTGCAGTTCGCCTTTGGCCGATCCTGGTCCCAGAATCAGGACGGCCTCGGCGCCGTGGAGGTTGGTGGCGACCTGCCCGAAGAAATGCTTCAAGTCCTCCGGGTGCGCCGCAGCCTCACCGCCACGGCTTAGGCCGTGACGATGAAGATGGTGATGCGGCGCCGGGACGGTCGTTTCATCGACCTGCGCGTTGCGCTCGCCAGCCTGTAGCGGCTGGAAGTGAAAAATGCGGGCTTCGTTGTGGTCGATCCAGACGGCGGCGTGTGCAGTGGACATGGAGTGACTCTCGAAAAATGGGTGGTTGATCAGTTCAAAGCGTGCCACGAAGACACGAAGCACAGCCTTGGGAGAAACCAGCGCTCACGGACCTAGTGACGCACGGTGACGACAGGGCAGGTGGCATGGCGCACGAGCTGATTGGTTGTTGACCCGAACAAGGCTGTATCGACGGCGCTCCGCCCGTGGACGCCAAGCACGATCAGATCGACCTGCTGTGCGTCGGCAAGGCGGAGAATCTCGGTATATGGGCGCCCGTGCAGCACGTACGTCTGGCACCGCTCCTTGAATCCTTCCGGCTCCAGCCGATCGAGCCGTTCGCGTGTCTGCTGTTCGCGTCGCTCGCGGTAGCCCCTCAGCGCCGTCGCCTCGGCCGGGGGCAGTTCATCAAACGCCGGGGGCGGCGGTTCATGCCACGGCCACTCGAGTACGTGGGCCAGCAGGAGCGATGCGCCGGTGGCCAGGGCTGTCGTCATCGCGAACTCAAGCGCACGGATCGAACACTCGGAAAAGTCGACGGCGCACAGCACCCGCGCAAAGGGCAGGTGCGTGTGGGCAGATACGCGTGCCGGCACGGTCAGCACCGGGCACGCCGCACGTCGCAGCACTTTCTCGGTGACCGAGCCCAGCAGCAGATGCTCGACACCGCTGGTGCCGTGCGTGCCCATCACGATCAGGTCGATCGAGCGTTCCTTGGCACAGGTGAGGATCTCTGCCGCCGGCACGCCCACCTCAACCAGGAACTCGAGTTCAGGCGCTGGCTCCTGACTGACCGGGAACGGCGCGGACATCCAACGTCGGATCGCTCGCTCCTCCGCGTCGGTGAGTGTTGACGCCGTGGCGGGCGCTGGCGCCGGCAGCGGCATACGAATCGGCTGCGCGACGTGCAAGACCGTCAGCCGGGCACCCGTGGCCCGCGCCAGCGCGTAGGCCTGAGCCGCCGCCTGCTTGGAGGGCTCGGACGTGTCAACCGGACAGAGGATGTGGCGAATGGTCGTTAACGACATGACGTGTTCAAGGCAACGACAGAGGCAACGGCGATGCCAGCGTCGGCGGCCTCCAGATCCGTCGGATGCCCATGACGGACGGGGCCTTGAACGCTGGGTACGTCGCTGACTGGGGAAGTTTCCACGGGCGTGGTGAATTCCCCGCCCTGCGCCTAGCGGATGACAAGGGCGATCCCGTAGGCTGCTGTCGCCGCCAGGCCGCCGATGAACGTCGTTTGGAGCGCGCTTCGAAGTGGCACGGTGCCCGTGAACCGGCCCTTGATGTAGCCGAATACGAAGAGCGCCAGCAAGGTGCCGGCGACCGAAGTGAGCAGCGCGTCAGAAGGAGTCTTCGCCACGAAATAGGGGGCAAGGGGAATGAGCCCGCCCGCGATATAGGCGCCCGCGATGGTGGCTGCGCTGGTCACGGCCCGGCCGGGATCGGGTTTCTCGAGACCCAGCTCGAACTTCATCATGAAGTCGACCCACGCCTCGGGACGCGCCTGCAGCGCGCGCATCAGCGGTTCCGACGCAGCGGCCTCCACCCCGTAGGATTCCAGGAGCTCGACCACTTCGGCCGTCTCTCGCTCGGGCACGTCGCGCACTTCAGCCTGCTCCCGCCGTCGCTCGCTCGCGTAGTGTTCGGCGTCGCTTCGAGCGGCCAAGTATCCGCCCAGACCCATGGCGATCGATCCCGCCGCAATTTCCGCGAGGCCGGCCGTGACCACGATCGACGCCGAGTTCACCGCGCCCGACAGGCCTGCGGCCAGCGCAAACGGCACCGTCAACCCATCGGACATGCCGATGACGATGTCGCGAACGGTGTTGCCGGCGGTGAAGTGTCGTTCGACGTGCACGGTGCCTCCCTGATTCCTTGTGATCGCCTGAATGCAGCCTATCATTCGTGTTGAGAGATGACGAGGTGATGGAGTCGTGATCACGGTCGGTGGCGTGGTGGTCGGTGCCATTGGTGCGGCCAGCGTCGGACTGGAGCGCGAATGGTCAGGGCATGCGGCCGGGCCGCATGCTCGCTTCGGCGGCATTCGCACGTTCACGTTGCTCGGCGGCTTAGGTGGACTGTCCGGTGCGCTGCTCGAGGCCGGGTGGATATCCGTCGCCACCGTCCTGCTGGCCGCGGCGTCGGCGCTTGTGGTCGCGGGTTATCTGGCCAGCAGCCGGAAGGACGTGGACGCGACCACCGAAGTGGCGGCGCTTGTCGTGCTCGGCGCAGCGGTACTGTCAGGTATGGGGCAGGCGGTGATCGCCGCCGGAATCTTTGCGGCCACGGCCCTGCTGCTTTTCGAAAAGAGCCGGCTCCATACGCTGGTGCGACGCGTGGACGACGTGACACTGCGTGCGAGCCTCCGGTTTGCCGCCTTGGCGCTGGTGGTGCTTCCCGCGCTCCCAAGTGGGGCGTACGGACCGTTTGGCGCCGTCCGGCCACGCGAACTCTGGGCGTTTGTGCTCTTCTTCTCAGGGCTCACCTTCGCCGGATGGATTGCGCGGCGGCTCATCGGGCCGACGCAGGGCATTGTCGTCGCCGGACTGCTCGGCGGCCTGATTTCATCGACCTCGGTGACCCTGACGTTTGCCAGAGCCAGTCGTGAGCCTGGTGGCCGTCTGGCGCTCAGTCTGGGGACCGTGGCGGCGTGCACGGTGATGCTTGTTCGCGTCGCGGTCACGTCGTCGATTCTGAACTGGTCTGTCTCGGGCCATTTTGCGCCCTATGCCGCCGCGGCTCTCGCGATCGGGGTGCTGGTCATCGCCGTCTCGCTCCGCCGCAAGCGGGAAGATGAGGGTCGCCGCACCGCGGTTGATGGGTCGCCGCTGCAGCTGGGCGCCGCGCTGCAGATGGCGGCGCTGTTTCAGGTGGTCATGATCGCGGTGAGCGCCGTCATCGCCTGGTGGAGCGTTCGCGCTCTGCTGGCCACCTCCGCCCTGATCGGCCTGACCGACCTCGATGCCCTCACATTGTCTCTGGCGCGCCGGGCATCGGGTGTCGCACCGGAGATGGCGGGTCGCGCGCTCGCCGTGGGGGTGCTCTCGAACACGCTGCTCAAGTGCGGAGTGGCCGTGGTCGTCGGTCGTGGCGCCTATCGGCTCGTCACCGGTGTCACTCTGGCGACAATGGCGGCCACCGTGGCGCTGGCGCTCTGGTGGTTCTGAAGGCGAATTGAGAAACGCGTGTCTAAATCTTCAGTGACGAGCCCAGCAGTTGCCCCCAGCCCCCGCGCGATTGAGGTGCGCGTCGCGGAGTTGCGACAGTTGTTCAGCACGATGGACCCGTCGCCCTTCCACGAACGCGATATTGATCCCCGCGCCGAAGAGTTCATTGTCGACTGGAGCCGGGACCTGCCTGCCGGCTCGCCCCTTGCGCTGGTGGTGCATGTGGAGCGGCCGGTCGAGGGGCCGGATGAGACCGCTATCGTCCGCGATGCCATTCACGAGTTCTTCAGTCAAAGAGCGGCGTCGACGCGGAGAACGCTCCGCGAGCTCTTTCGTCGCGGTCGGATCAGTCTGGTCATCGCGCTGGCATTTCTGGCCTTGTCCATTGTCGTCAGCGACAGCCTCGCGAGTTATCTGGGCGCCAGTCATCTGGTGGAGGTGATGCGCCAAGGCCTGCTCATCGGTGGTTGGGTGGCGATGTGGCGGCCCCTGGAAGTCTTTCTTTACGACTGGTGGCCCATCCGGGCAGACATGCGGTTGTTCGACAGGTTGAGCGCGATGTCGGTGACGATTGCGTACGGGGACACCCGGACCCAGCCGGCGCATCCTCCTGCCACCCCTGAGCGTCCTACAGCCTAGCGGCGTGCTCTCGCGTCCCCACGGGGGCCTGGAGGCCCGCTCTACGAGGGACCATCATGGACAAGCTCAGAATCGTTCCACTGGACGACGCCGTTGTCTTCCCCGGCATGACGGTGACCTTGCCGCTGGCCGACGTCGGCGGCGATACCCGCGTGCTGCTCATTCCCAAGAAGGGCCTCGGGTTTGCCCGCGTCGGCGTGGTGGCCGAGGTGGCCAAGCGGGTCCGCCTGTCCGGACGCGATGCCGCACTCTCCCTCGTTGGCCTCCATCGAGGCGTGCCTGGAGCGGCCGAAACAGACAGAGACGGTGTGCTCCGCGTCGCGGTGGAAGACCGGCCCGACGAAATCCCAGCCCCGCATCTGACGCGCGAACTCGACCGGGAGTATCGGGCCGTGGTGGAGGAGATTCTCCAGCTGCGCGGAGACGACGGCCGCATCAGCGGCTTCCTGCGCTCCATCACCAGCCCGGGCGCCCTGGCCGACACGTCCGGCTACTCTCCGGATCTCAACGTCGAGCAGAAGACCGAACTGCTGGAAACGCTCGACGTCGTCGAGCGCCTCAAGCTGGCGTTGCGTCTGCAGCAGGACCGCCTCACCGAGCTGGTGGTCCGCAAGCGCATTCGCGAAGACGTCGAGAGCGGCACCCAGAAGCAGCAGCGCGAGTACTTCCTGCGCAAGCAGATGGACTCCATTCGCAAGGAACTGGGCGAAGACGATGCGACGGTGTCGGTGGACTATCGGGAAAAGATTGCCGCCGCGAACATGCCGGACGCCGTCCGTCAGCAGGCAGAGCGCGAACTGGCTCGGCTCGAGAGAGTCGGCGACCAGAACGCCGAGTCGGCAACCATCCGGACGTATCTCGACTGGCTGCTGGCGGTACCGTGGGCGAAGCGGTCCGAAGAGAAGCTCGACCCGGTCTACGCCAGGGAAGTGCTCGACGCCGACCACGAGGGCCTGGACGATGTGAAGAAACGCATCACCGAGTATCTGGCGGTCCGCAAACTGCGCAGCGAGCGCGGCATGGTCGACACGCGCCGGTCTGGCGTGATGCTGACGCTGATTGGGCCTCCGGGAACAGGGAAGACGTCCATCGGCGAATCCATCGCCAAAGCCACCGGCCGTCAGTTTGTCCGGATGTCGCTTGGTGGCTTGCGCGATGAGGCGGAGATTCGTGGTCATCGCCGCACTTATATTGGCGCGATGCCGGGGCGGCTCGTGCGTGCCCTGCGCGATGCCGGCACGATGAATCCGGTGATCATGCTCGACGAGGTGGACAAGATCGGCGCAGACTGGCGTGGCGACCCCTCGTCGGCGCTGCTCGAAGTGCTCGATCCGGCGCAGAACCATTCGTTCAGGGACCACTACCTGGATGTGGAACTGGATCTGTCGCACGTACTGTTTGTCGCGACGGCGAACGTCGCCGACAGTATTCCCGGTCCGCTGCTGGACCGCATGGAAGTGATCCGCTTCGACGGCTACACAACAGAAGAAAAAGTCGCGATCGCACGCGGACACCTGTGGCCGCGGCAGATCGAAAAGAATGGTCTGCGCCCCGAGGAGGCCATGACCACAGATGATGTGCTGCGGCTGGTGGTGACCGACTACACGCGCGAAGCCGGTGTCCGGCAACTGGAGCGCGAGCTCGGCACCCTGCTGCGGAAGACCGCAACGCAGATCGCGTCGGCCCTTCGTACGGCGCCGATCACGGTGGATGCGGCGGCCGTGCGCGACGCCCTCGGACGGCCGAAAGTATTTCACGAAGCCGCGGTCCGCACGTCTGTGCCAGGTGTGGCGACCGGTCTGGCGGTGACTGGCGTGGGCGGGGACGTATTGTTTGTCGAGGCAGCGTCGATGCCGGGGACCGGCCTGGTCCTCACTGGTCAGCTTGGCGACGTCATGAAGGAGTCCGCTCGCATCGCTCTGACGTATGTGAAGAGCCATGCCGCGCAGCTGGGCATCCAGCCCGGAGTCCTCGAAGGCAAGGAACTGCACGTGCACGTGCCGGCAGGGGCGATCCCCAAGGACGGGCCGAGCGCCGGCGTGACCATGGTCACGGCAATCGCGTCGCTGCTCACCGGACGGCCGGTGAAGAGCACGGTCGGCATGACCGGTGAGGTGACCCTGCAGGGGCGCGTGCTGCCGATTGGAGGTCTGAAGCAGAAGGTCCTGGCTGCGCATGCGGCCGGGCTCACGGAAGTGATCGTGCCGGAGCGCAACGCGGCGGATCTGGACGAGGTGCCGCGGGACGTACGCGATCACATGACGTTCCACATCGTCGGGACCGTGGACGAGGTGTTGGCGCGGGCGCTCGAACCGGCGACGTTCGCCGTGGCTGCCTGATGCCTACGCTCGCACCGCCCAGCGTAGCTTGGCGGCAGCGGCACGCCGATTACTATAGGTCTCTTCTTTCGCAGAGCGAATGACTTCGGTCGCGACTGCCGAGTACGTGCCGTCGCGATAGCCTGCCTGGAACGCCTTCTTCACCCGGCGGTCTTCGCCTGAATGAAACGTGATCATGGCGACGCGCCCACCGGGTGCCAGACACGCCGGCAGCCATCGAAGCAGCGCATCGAGGACCGCGAACTCATCATTCACCGCGATTCGCAGTGCCTGGAACGTGCGCCTGACCGACATCTTGACCTCGGTCTTGGCCAGTGACGGCATCGCCTTGTTGAGGCCGGTGCGAATCAGTCGCTCAGCGGCGTGCGTCGTATTGACGGCCGTGTGCTTGAGGAGCCGTGCGATGAGCGCGGCGTGGGGTTCGTCGGCGTGATCTGTGAGGATGCGCCTCAGCTCGTCCTCGCTGAGACGTTGGACCAACGTCGAGGCAGGCTCGCCGTGAGACGGATTCATCCGCATGTCTAGTGGACCGGGCACCTTGTAGCTGAAGCCGCGCTCCGGGTTGTCCAGTTGCATCGACGACACGCCGAGGTCGGCCAGGATCACATTTGCGTGTGCTGCGCCAATGGCGGCCAGCGCCTTCGGGAGCCCGGCGAAGTTGCCGTAATGGGTGGTGTAGGTCTCGGCGCCGAAGCCTGCAGCGCGCAGGCGCGCTTCCGTGCGCGCCAGCTCAATCGGATCGGCGTCGATGCCGACGAGTCTTCCTCCCGGCTGGATGCGTTCGTGGATGGCACGCGCGTGCCCGCCTCCGCCGAGGGTGCAGTCCACGACCGTGTCGCCAGCCGAGGGACGCAGATACTGCAGCACCTCCTCGACCATGATGGGTCGATGCGTGCCCGCCGGCGTCTTGCCTGACGCCAGGATCTTCTGCACCTCCTCGGCGTAGCGCTCCGGCTGCAGCTCCTTGTACTTGTCCGCGAAGCGACGTGGGTTCTTGCCGGAGTATCGGACGCGTCTGGTGTGCGGCGCCGGACCGTCTGGTGGTGTGCTCAGTGGCGGACTCTCGGCCTCAAGTATCGCTCAGGCGCAGTAGGATCGCCTGGATGACTCGTGTCTCAACGGAACTGCAGGCGACGTTTGGCGACATCGATATCTACCTCTTCGATCAGCTCCTGCGCGGCCGTTTCGACCATCGTCCTCGTGTGCTCGATGCGGGATGCGGTGGCGGCCGAAATCTGCGGTATTTCCTGAGGCACGGTTTCGACGTGTGCGCAGTGGACGGCGATGCCTCGGCTATCGCGTCGGTACGTCAGCTCGTCGCGTCGCTGAATCCATCCTTACCGCTCGGGCAGATTCACTGCGGTGCGATTGAGTCGCTGCCCTGGGATGACCATGTCGTGGACGCGGTGATCTGCAGCGCCGTCCTGCATTTCGCGCGCGACCAACAGCACTTTGCGGCGATGGTTGCTGAGTTGTGGCGCGTGCTTGCGCCGGGTGGCCTGTTCTTCGCCCGCCTCGCCTCGAGCATCGGCATCGAGGACCGGCTTCCGGCTCGCACCGGGCGCATGCGGCTGCCCGACGGCTCGGATCGCTTCGTGGTTGATGAGCGTACGATCCTTGACTGGACCGCGACGCTCGGTGGCGTGCTCAGCGATCCACTCAAGACCACCAACGTCCAGCAGATGCGGTGCATGACGACGTGGGTCATGGAGAAGCCGCAGGCCTGACGCCGACGGTCAGGCAAGAACGCGCGGGCGCTGATAGAGTGACAGGATGGCCTGCGTCCCTGATGATTTCAAACCCCTGCTCCGGTTCGAGCGGATCGACCAAGTCCGCACCTACTGTCTGCGCGTGGTCTCGCCTGGTGTTGAGCTGTGGCGCGTGACGGAGTCGATGGAATCAGAGGCCGAGGACGCGGCGATCCTCAAGGAAGACGATTTGGCCAGCGTGGACGAGGCGCTGGCGCTGATTGAGGATATTCAGCGCTCGCTGCGAGCGGCGGGATGGCGCCAGACCTAGCGCACGGTCGCGCTAGGTGCCGGGCGTCCAGATCTTGGGTGTACTGCTGCCCGCGAGCGTCAGCGTGAGCTTGTTGAGCCGTTTGACGAAGCCGGCCGGATCGTCCAGTTCCGTGCCCTCGGCGAGCAACGACTGATCGAAGAGCACCTGGCTCCAGTCCGAAAACAGATCGGGATCCGATTCCTGCTTCAGCCGCTGGACGATGGGGTGGTCCGGGTTGATCTCGAAGACCGGCTTGCTGGGTGGAACCGCCTGGCCCGCTTCGCGAAGGATGCGTTCGAGGTGACGGCTCATGCCGTGTTCGGCCGCCACCAGGCACGCGGGTGAGTCCGTCAGCCGGTGGGTGAGGCGCACCTGGCTGGCGCGGTCCTTCAGCGCGTCCTGCATGCGCGCCAGCAGGTCCTTGAACTCGTCGTTCTTGATCTCATCTGCCACCGGCGTGGCGGCATCGCCAAAGGCGCTGGTATCCAGATTCCCTTGCGCGGCGGACTGCAACTGCTTGCCGTCGAACTCGGTCAGGTGCGAGACCAGCCATTCGTCCACGCGATCCGTCAGCAGTAGCACTTCAATGCCATGCTTGCGGAACACTTCCAGATGCGGGCTGTTGGCCGCGGCCGCGAAGCTTTCGGCGCTGACGTAGTAGATGACCTCCTGGCCCGCTTTCATGCGGCTCACGTAGTCAGCCAATGACACGGTCTGGTCGGCGGCGGTGCTGTGGGTCGATGTAAAACGCAACAGCGTGGCAATGCGCTCACGATGACCCGGGTCTTCGATGATCCCTTCCTTCACCACCCGCCCGAACTCACTCCAGAACGTGGCGTACTTCTCCGGCTGATTCTTGGCGAGGTCCTCGAGCAGTCCGAGCACACGCTTCACCGACGCGGCGCGGATCTGGGCGACGTCGGATGACTGCTGCAGAATCTCGCGCGAGACGTTGAGCGGCAGATCGCTCGAGTCGACGATACCTCGCACGAATCGGAGATACGACGGCAGCAGCTGGTCGACTGAGTCCATGATGAAGACACGTCGCACATAGAGCTTCAGATCGTGCCGGCGATTCCGGTCCCAGAGGTCAAACGGCGCTCGACGGGGGATGTAGAAGAGCTGAATGAATTCCTGCCGCCCTTCCACTCTGGCGTGCGCCCAGGCGAGCGGCGCATCAAAATCGTGGCTGACGTGCTTGTAGAACTCTTCGTACTCCGCGTCGGAGATCTCGGACTTGGACCTGGCCCAGAGCGCCGATGCGCGATTGACCTGTTCGTCTTCCTCGGTGACGACCTGCGCCTTCTTGGTGGCGTCCCAGGTCTCTTTCTTCATGAGGATGGGGAAGGTGATGTGGTCGGAGTACTTGCGAATGATGCTCCTGAGGTGCGAGCCGGAGAGCAGCTCGTCCTCGCCTGCCCGGAGATGGAGGATGACGTCGGTGCCCCGCGTGGCCTTCTCGATCGCTTCCACGGTGTAGTCGCCCTCACCGGCGCTTTCCCAGCGCACGGCTTCGTGTGCCGGTGCTCCGGCGCGCCTGGTGATGAGGGTGACCCGCTCGGCGACGATGAATGCGGAATAGAAGCCGACACCGAACTGTCCGATGAGCGCAGCGTCTTTGGCCGAGTCGGCGCTGAGACGCTCGAAGAACTCGCGCGTGCCTGACTTGGCGATGGTGCCGATGTGCTCGATCACTTCCTGGCGCGACAACCCGATGCCGTTGTCCGAGATGGTGATGGTGCGCGCGTCGGGGTCATGACTCACACGGATCCGGAATGTGCGGTCGTCGTCGAGCGAGACGCCGTTGGCGACGCTCTCGAAACGCAGTTTGTCGCAGGCGTCGGACGCGTTGGAGATGAGCTCGCGCAGAAAGATTTCCTTGTTGCCATACAAGGAATGCACCATCAGCTGCAGCAGTTGCTTGACCTCGGCCTGGAAGCCGAGCGTTTCTTTCGTGGACGGGGCGGTCATGGTGGAGGTCTCCGGTGTCTGAGCGATCCGGGAGATTTTACGACGAGGAGTGGTGAGGGCGGCAACCGCCGCGGTCGAATCGACGGGTCAAGCGTCGTGCGCTCGACCCGCCAAGGCAGAAATCGCGGGCGTCAGTCGCCGGCAGGAACGTCCAGTGGCAACGGCAGACGACAGACCAGGCGCTGCGCGACTTCCATTTGCGCCAGCGTGGCGCGCTTGAACACGCCTTCGATGCGCGGCGTACATCCACGTGCCAACTGCGCGGCGCGCAGGCCGGCAATGACACTGAACTCGAATGCTCCGAATCCGACGGGCCGTTTGACCATGTCAACCTTCCAGTGCCGCCATACGGCGGGCATTAACGGGCGATCTGCAGAGCGAGGCGTCCGACCAACAGCGGTCGCCGTTGGTCGGACACGAGAACGAACTACCAGCGTGGCTCTGAGCGCCGACGGCTGTCGCCGCCGCCGCCGAAGCCGCCGCCACGCGGGCCGCTGTCAGTCTTGGGACGCGCTTCGTTGACGGCGAGGTTTCGGCCACCCAGCTGGTAGTCGTTGAACTTCGCAATCGCCTTCTGGGCGTCTTCGGAACTGGCCATTTCAACAAAGGCGAATCCGCGCGCTCGGCCGGTGGCCATGTCGCGCATCACTCGCACGGTTTCCACTGCGCCGGCCTGGGCGAAGAGGTCCTGCAGGTCGGTCTCGCCGGTCTCATAGGGAAGGTTGCCGACGTAAAGTTTCTGGCTCATGGTTCTCTCTCCTGTCGCGTTTCTACGCGACGGGCGATTCGATTCAACGATCGCCCTCAACCGACAATCCGAATGGACGCCGGAGGATCTCGTCTCGTGTGAGGGGCTAACTTCAGGAGGAGCGAGTCAGAAGAGGCTCGATACGCCCAGAGGCGGCACAGTACCCGGGAAAAATCCGAATGACTAGCGTAGCACACGAGGTGCTGTCCGCGGCCGGTTCTATTGAAGGACGTCCCGTCACTCGCCCAGATTGCCGGCCGTGCCGTCGACGGCGGCGATACAATGGACGGATATGGCGAAACGTGAGCAGGCGGTTCCGGTGAAGCTCACGCACGACGACTTCGTCCACTTCCCGGCAGACGGCCTCCGCCACGAGCTCATCGACGGTGCGCACTTTGTCACCCCTGCACCGGACACCAGGCACCAGACGATCTCGATGAACCTGATCGTCGTCATGGGCGGCTGGCTCGACACTCACCCCATCGGTCGGCTCTACCACGCGCCGTTCGACGTGCGCTTCTCAGACGTCGACGTCGTTGTTCCTGACTTGCTCTATCTATCGAACGAGCGCCGCGGTGCCATCGTCACGGCCACCCACGTGCGGGGCGTACCCGAGCTTGTCATCGAGATCGGCTCGCCGAGCACGCGCCAACGCGACAAGACGATCAAGCGTCAGCTCTACGAGCGTTCGGGTGTCGCTGAATTCTGGTTTGTCGACCCCGATATTGACGTGGTCCGCGTCTACCGCCGCGATCGCAAAGGATTTGCGCCCGCGTTCGAACTGTCGTACCAAGCCGACGATATCTTGAGCACGCCGCTGCTGCCGGGATTTGACGCACCGCTGACCAGGGTCTTTCGCGACTAGGCCTGGCGGCCGCCACCCCCCCCGGGGGGCCCGCGCAACGGGCCGTGCCACTCCCTCCCGATTTGTGCAATACGGAACATCTCTTACCGGCGCGGGAGGGCTACGCTGATAATCTCCGGCCCGAATAACCTGAATCTCCGCGTTCGGCCAATCGCGACACGACCCGAGGAGGGTCGACACCTTGAGCACCCCGAATATGTCGTTCCGCCTCCAGTGGCTCGGCGCCACCTGGCTCTCCGCAACAACCGGGTTGGTCGCGTGGAGCATCGTCGGCGGCGCGGAGTTGTCGGCGATCGTTTCGTTGCTGCTGCTTTGCCTCACGCCCATGGTCATCATGCTGATGATTGGTCTTGGCGGGGCCGGGCCAACCGTCGCGGAAGTGCTCTATGCGACGAACTCGAGGAAAGACAACGCCAAGTGATTCGCCAGGCGGAAGTCGCGCCAACGAGGAGCGCGTGACACGGCGGCACACAGCAGCGTTCACGCCGTGACGGTGGTGGAAGGCGCGGTGCTGGAGGAGGTCCGAGATCTCCGATGGCGCAGCCACAACGAGGGCCTCAGCCGGCAGGCCTATGGGCGCTGGCATACAGCGCAGTTGAAGTCGCCATGGGTGCGAGGCGCACAGCGCCCGTGCGTACTGTTCAACGGCCGGACCATTCGCGCCAGCGCCGAACGCTACGATCTCGACGGCGTGCTCGATGGGCGCAACATTCGAATCTGTGCCATCGGTTCAGTGATGGCCAGTCGCGTGTCCGAGGATGTCACGGCAGCGCCGGAGCTGATCGATGGGCTGGTCGCCGACGGCGCGCGCGACGGTGCCGTCATCGCTCTGCTGTTCCTATCGCCAGATCTGCTGGCGACCATCCCGCACGACTGGGTGATTCCGTCAGTGGACCTCACGCTTCGCGTGACCGAGTCGACGCGCCATGGCGCGCCGATGGCCACCGTGCGTGTGGGTGAGGAGCGCGACCTCGCGGCGATTGCCGCCATGGGACAGGTCCGGGCGGCGCCGCTCCGCTTCCATCTCGATCGCGATCGGGACTTCATTCGCTATGTCATCAGCAGGAAGCGGTTGCTCAGCGGCCTCGGTCCGGCACACGCCCGCCAACTGCACTTCTTCATCGCCGAGGAAGGCATCACGGCGGCGGCCTACGTCGTTCTCAGTGTGGTAGGACGGACCTGGACGTTGGAGGAGTGCGGTGATCGCGATCCGACTGGGGCGCGGGTCGGGGCGTTGCTGCAGGCGCTGATCGCTCGCGAGCCGAGCCAGGAGCGTCCGGTCATCCGAGGCTGGCTGCCGCCAGGGTTCCTGCCACCACAGGTGACCATCGTCTCGTCGTCACCAGGGGGCATCGTGGCCGTGCGGCTGCTCGGTGCGGCACCGCCGCCGCTCGGTGCGGACGATGTGTTGTACTGGCGGAACGACCTGTTATAGGCCCAGTCGCCCCGTCGCGGCGTCTAGCCGCCGCTCTTGAGACGGCCGTTCGGGCCGACATGGAATTTGCCGTGCGTTGGACACTCGTAGACATGCACGTCGGCGACCGTCACAAAGGGGTCGGTCTTCTGATGGACGTACCCGTCCGCGTTCCGCGTCGTCACGTAACGGAGTGACTTCGGGCACGATGGGCAGGGGACTATGCGTCCAGGATTGGTGTTGGGCATCGTGATCTCACGTCCTCCCAACAATGGCGCGGCATCCGGTTGGTGGCTGTTCAGAATTGAACAGCGCTCAGTGCCGCCCTTGGCCTTCGTGCACGAGCACGGGTGTCGCGCGGTACACGTTCGGAAAGAAGCGCTTGAGATCGTCCAGCTTCGGCAGGTCGTTGATGGCGATGTATGGATAGGTCGGATTGTTGGTCAGGAAGTCCTGGTGATAGCGCTCGGCGGCGGTGAAGCTGCGCTGCGGCTCAATGGTGGTGGCGATCGCTCGCTTGAACACCTTCGCCTGATTGAGTTGCGCGATGTAGGCGGCCGCCACGCGTGCCTGTTCGGCGGTGGTGGGAAAAATCGTCGAGCGGTACTGCGGGCCGGTGTCCGGGCCCTGGCGATTGATCTCGGTGGGATCGTGCACGACCGAGAAGTAGATGTGTAGCAGCGTTCCGTAGCTGATGACGCTCGGATCGAACGTGATCTGCACGGACTCGGCGTGCTTGGTGATGCCCATGCTCACCGCCTCGTAGTTGGCGGAACGGTCGTCACCACCCGCATAGCCCGAGACCGCGGCGCTCACCCCGGTGACGTGCTGGAACACGCCCTGCACGCCCCAAAAGCAGCCGCCCGCGAGCACCGTCACCTCGGAAGCTCCCGGCCCGGCCTTCTCGTCTACCGTCGGCGCCGGGATCAACCGCGCGCGTTGCTCGGCTGCGGGAAGCTCGCCCAGACGACCGACGACCAGGAGCAACAGCGGCAACAAGACAATTGGGCTTCTACGGAGGATGGCGTTCATAGTGACTCCCACGTTCGGCAATGGCGACGGGCGCAGCTCAGTCGTGCAGCACGACGCCGATCAGTGAGTTGTTGATGGTCATCTTCGTGGCGCTGTAGTCGATGAACCCGAGCGTGCGGAACTTGTTCATGAAGAAGTTGACGCGTGAGCGCGTGGTGCCGACCATTTCTGCGAGCACTTCCTGCGACAGCCTCGGCAGCACGGTCGACGCCGACCCGCTTTTGCCATAACGCGCCAACAGCAGCAAGGCCCGAGCGAGACGCTTCTCGCTCGAGTTGAACAGTTGATCGACCAGGTCGGCCTCGATTCGGGTGTTTCTCGCCAGCAAGTGGCTGATGAAGCGGTCAGAAAACGTACGCTGTGAATGCAGCAGCCGGAGCATCCGCCGCTTTGAGACGGCAAGGATACGGCTCGCGCTGACGGCCGTGGCCGTGGCAATACGGATGGGTTGCCCCGCCAGACAACCTTCGCCAAAGAAATCATCCGCGCCGAGCAAGGCAACCACGGCCTCCTTGCCTGATTTCGACAGCACCGAGATCTTCACGGTGCCGTGCTGAATGAACAGTACGTTCGAGCACCGTTCACCCTGAGTAAAGATCGTCTGCCCCGGCTCGTATGCCAGGACCCGGCGCGACACGCCTGCGGAATGGAGGAATCGCTCGGCGTCGAAAGGGCGCGGTGGAGTTCGTGTGGCCATGGAGGCCGACGATCATGTCATGAACTCTGGTCGGCCCGCAGTTGAGGGTCACATCGGTCTCACGGCGAAAGGAGGCGGGCGAGTGTTGTCGCGTATCATGTCGCGCAGATGAGCGACCGGGCGGTCAAGATCGACATCTGGTACCTCGACCTCACGACGCTCCGTGACGATGGCCTGGTGCTTGCCGGGCTCCTCGACGAGGAGGAAGAGCAGCGGGCGCGGCGGTTTCACCGCGCCG
>JBEBGG010000096.1:0-12908 GCA_040081555.1 Vicinamibacterales bacterium | reverse complement strand
TTGGCGGAGAGGGTGGGATTCGAACTCTTCCAGCTCCTTTAGAATCTGTAAGTTACAGAAACCACGTTGCCGCGAATGCCATGAATGCCGTCGTTGCCGTCGGGCATTGCCCGCCATTGCCCGGGCCGCACAAGGTGCTCGACCGAGCGGCCAGCGGCTAACTTTAACGAATGAGCGCCTTGAGCGCGGCGTAGTCGAAAGAGGCTTGAACCTTGTCCATCCACGCCTTCGCCTGCTCGTACGACGTCTCCCGGCTGGCGGTGGCACTGAAGGTGACGATGACGAGCTGAATCCGATTGGGGTCCGACGCGTCCCAGAAGGTCGGATCCGCCCTCAACTCAGTCGCGTCGCCCGCCGCGCCCGGGCGCATCAACTGCATCGCGAAGTCATTCCGCACGGCCGTGACCTGGCCTGCCACACGCGTCCGCTGCGCGAACGCGATGGCGCTGGCTTTCTGAAGGAGATCGTTGGCCTCGTTGCGAAGTCTTGCCGCTTCCTCTGGCGTGGTGCCGCGCGTCGTGGCCTGCCGCTGGAGGGCGCGTGCCCGTGTCCCGAGGTCGTTGACCTGCGCTTGATCCTCCGGAGACATCGCTTCGATCGCCCTGATGCGCGCCTGGAGTTCCTGGCTGTCGCGCCCCTGCGGGTCGTGCTGCACCCACGCCGCGCCGAGCTGGTCGGCGGAGAACGACGCGCGATAGGCGCGCAGCGCTTCAACCTGGCGCCGCAGCTCGGCGTGCTCCGGCTGCAACAACGCCTCGACCGAGGCGGCGGGCTTCGCGGCCAGTTGCTTGCGCACTTCCTCGAGGCGCGTCGCCAGGTGCGCCGCATGCCCATCCAACCGCTCGGCCAGCGTGACCGGCGTCAACGGCAGCCGGCCGTCCTTGGTGATGACCAGCATGTCCTTCATCCCGAGATCGCTCACGTCCCGAAACACTGGAAACCCGCCCACGACTCCGAGGAACTTGGCGCCCCGGTGGTCCGTGGCATCCAGCCTCGGGTTGAGGGTCACGCGGAGCGCTCCGAGCGGAGACTCGTAGAGGCGCACGGTGCCCGAGGTGCGCACGATGTCGCAGCCTGTCGGCGTCCAATACAGCAAGGCCCCCGCCTCGAGCTGGTGCGGGTACGCATTTGCCTCGATTCGCGCCATAACGGGGAACGCTGGAGAGGTGGCCGATCTGTCGTTGCCGCCGTCGCCAATGACGGTGGCAATCTCCATTCGGACGCCCTCAGGCGTCGCGACCGTGAAGGTCCGGTTGTCTTTGATCAGACGCTCCACGGTGAGGAGCGCCTTGCGGAGCGGTTCGAGCTTCGCGTCTTTCGGACCTTCCTCGACCTTCGGGATCCAACAGTCCACGCCCGGGGGAGGTGTGGGCACTCGATGGAGGGCGCCCGCCGCGACGTCCGGCGCGGACGTCGTCAACCGTGAAGCGCAGAGTGATAAGCCCGGGCGAAGCGCAAACCTGGGAGATGGCGGCTCGGTGGCCCCGCGGACGCCCCCGTTCCCTCCGATTCCCGCAATGTAGACACCGCAACCGTCGGGACTCACGGCCGAGTGGTGTTCGCCCATGACGACAATGGAACTCCTGGCAACCGGCAACTGAACTTGCGTCGGTCGCGGTATCGGCGTCCACTTGGTGGACTCCGTTGAAGCGGCCAGGCCCAACTGCCCACTGCCGTCCCAACCGCACGCATACAACCCGCCCTCCGCGGTTCTCAAGATCGTGCTATTGAGGTTCGCCGAGACCTGAACTACCCGACCTGCCAGTGGCGGGAGCTGTGTGGGGACGCGACGGTCCACCGTGGTGCCGTCGCACAGCGCAAAGGTCTCGCCGTTGCGGCCCCACGTCCACACCGTGCCATCGTCTTTCACGGCCACGCTGTGCGCTTGGCCCGCCCCGAACGACACGACGTTGGTCAGCACGGGCTCGGGAGTAACACCGGAGGCCGCGCCGCGCGGCGTGAAACGGCTGTCGCCCAGTTGCCCCGCCTGCGAGGAGCCGAACGCGTAGAGCCTCCGGTCCTTGGTCAGGACGAGCGTGTGTTGCCCGCCCACGCGGATGTCGAGGACGTTGCCGTTCAGCTCGGGCAAGGAGAGCCGCGTGAACGTGGCGACAGCCGCGTTGCTTGCTCTGAACGAAGAGTCCGGATTTCGCGTCAGGTTGGCGGAACACGCGAGCCAGCTGCCGGCACAGTAGAGGTCGCCGCTGTCGGTCACAGCCACGGCCACACCCTGGCCGAGACCAATGCGTGTCACCACCTTGCCCTCGAGCGACGGAACGGGAGCGGGGCCGTCACACACCCAGTACCCGCTGGCCATCGGCAGCGTCGTTAACCCCCAACTGTAGACCTTGCCCTCCGCCGTGAGCACGGCGATGGTGGTTCCGGCCGTGGCGATCGCCTTCGCGTTGTGCATCACCACGACCGGATTCGGGTCCGGGCGCAAAGGACCACTATATTTCCCCGGCTGCCCGGGCAGCGCCCGCCCAAGCAGACAGCTATCGTTGTTGCCCCACGTGAGCACGTCGCCGTTGTTTCTCAGAGCCACGGCCGTGCCGGAACCTGCGAAGGCAACGCTGGGTTCAACCACCCCCGGTGCGACGGCGACCGGCGTCTGGGCGCTGGCGGTGGCGCCGATGGCGACCACCGCCAGCAGGGCAAGAACGAATGTGTTGGTCAACATGGGCGGTCTCCGATGATGGCTCCTCTGGGCTAGGTCAGTCGCGCACGATTGTCCACGACATCGTCGCTGTCAGCTTGCCCGAGCCCGTGGTCATGTTTGCGTAGCCCTTAGGCTCAAAGACCTGAGTCTTCTTGCCCGACGCAGCTACCTGGCCTTCGAGCGCCTTGTGGACCCAGTCGTAGACGCCAAAGTGTTGACCGTCGACATCGGCGACGTAGTTGTAGTCACTCATCGCGTTCCTGACGCTCGACTGGCGACCGAAGATACCCGCGGTGGACTTTACGTCCGCTTCGGGCGGGAAGAAGGGCACGTTGCCCCAAACCGTGTTCGTCTTGGTGTCATACACGAGCGTAGGTGCGGCGCTGCAAAGCGGACTGCTCGCTGGTACGTCACCTTCGCCAACCTCGGTGTAGCTGTAAGGAATGCCGGGGCCTTCTACTATCGCGACGCCTTGCACTGTGCGAGTGATCTTGGTGCGTCCGGTCAGCTTGCAGCCTTCGTAGGTAGCGTAGCCAAGATAACGGTCCGGCATGAGCTCTTCGGCGCTGACGAAATTATCCGAACGCGTCGTGCGCTTGCGGCCCTCGGCGTCCATGCAGTCCTGGTAGCCCTTGCTCCCCATCGGCTGACGTTTTTCGTTGATGCACATGTTGCTGATCGCTTGTATTTGGGTCTGCACTTGCTGCATCTGTGGCGATCCACCAGCGTCCGCGTACTGTTCGTTCATCATTTCCATGGCGATGCGCTGCTTGCAGGCCTGATCATTGCCACAGGCCTTGACCTTCTGCTGCAGTGCCATCATCTTCGACATGTCCATGTTGCCGAGCCCCGGGACGCCGCCACCCGGGCCGCCACTCGTGCCGCTGCGCCCGTTCGCCCCCGTTCCCTGCTCCTGAAGCCGACGCTGAGCCTCATCAGCCGCCTTGAGGGATTCGGGATCCATTGGGTTGACCGCTGTCAGCTCACCGTCGGTCTTGAGGGTGATCTCCGACCAAAAGCTGTCGTTGAAGGTCTCCTTTATCGAGCCGCCATTGCCTTTCAAGTCGTGGCCGCCTTGCAAAGTGAGGGTTACGCGCACTCGCACGAGGCCTGGTCCCGCCTCGGTGGACTCCTGCACCCGGACGGCCTTGCCGGTCTGAGGTGCTTGAGCAACCTCTGGCGGCGGCTGAGCAACCGTCGGCTGAGGCTTGGGAATCGCGCGCTTGAGCAAGGAACCGAGCTGGGCTTCGGCTGCCGAGGCGTGACTCAATAGGGCAGCGCTCATCGTCACGACGATTGCACCGGTCTTCAATGTGAATGCGGTCATGTGCGTTCTCCTCGAAAGGTCAAACGTTGTGGACGTCACGAGCGCCGCTGGGCGCCAACGGTCGCCGCCACGAATGCGGCCAGCTCCGCCCAGGAGCGAAAGTGGGTGGTCTGTCCCGAACGGACGTGCTCAGCGCGGCCGGCTTCGATCTCGGCTCCTGCGGCGGCCGCGTAGAAGTGGACGACGAACGCGCGGTCGGGCGAGAGCGCGGCCGGCTCGGACGTCACGGACTTGGCTGACTCGGCGAAGGGTGTGGTGTTGGTCATCGGGTGTATCTCCGTAAGCTGTTTCCTGCGACAAGAATGCGCGGGTGAACCGTGAAGCCGTGCGTGAAATCGCCGTGAAATCGCCGTAAAAAGCGCCAGATCTTGCTAGTTCAGCCGCGCCGCAACGCCTGCGCCGTCAAGGACTGGTCCGTCGCGAAGGAATGCGCGACCCAGGTGAGCGATCGCAACCGGCCGGCACCTGCCGCGGCCGGCCTCTAGCTGGCCAGACGCCCAGTGCCACGGCTCGTAGGCCATGCCGGACGCGTTGCCTCTGGGGTAGGTCAGCGAGAATCCGTAGTCGTGCGCGTGTGCGCCGAGCCAGCGGAAGGCCGCTCTCCCCTCGAAGCCCCCTGAGAGGGCGGTGCTCCCTGGGGTCACTATGTCGAGGCCGTTCCGGTGTGGTGCTGGCTGAAGCCCGGCGGGACGTTGACGGCCTGGATGGCCTCGAGCGTCTGACCGGCGCGCAGCTTGCGCTCGAAGATCTGCCGCTGCTGGTCGACGCTTCGAAACGCCGACACCAGAAGCAGCGAGACCCCATCGACCTCCTCGGCCCGCTGCATCCCACGCCAGGCGCGCGCCGCAGCGGGCTGCAGCCATTGCTGGCGGCCCGCGACGTCTGGGCCCACGGCGACCAGGTCCGAGGTCTCCTGATAAATGGGCAGGCACCCCATGGACGCTGTGGTGGCCAGGGCTGTGGTTTCCTGCGCCCGCAGACGCCCCGTCGTCTCGACGGCAAGAACGCAGAGGATGGATGTGTATAGCGCGTTCATCGGCTGTTCCGTGGTAGAAGGATGGGTGGTTCAGCCGTGAAGGCGGTCGTGAAATCGGCGTGTAGTCCTCGTGAATAACGCCGCAGAACCCGTTTTCACGCGTTGCCCACGAGGGGCTGATGGGTTTCGAGGGGGATCTGGTCTTCGGCGCGTTCCGCCTTGATCCGGCTGGGCGACAGGTGTGGCGAGGCACCACCGCGGTGCCGCTGCGGCCGAAGCTCTTCGCCGCGTTGCAGTACCTCGTCGAGCATCCAGGCCGGCTCGTCACGCGCGAGGAGCTGCTGCGGGCCGTGTGGTCGCGCACGCACGTAGACGAGACGCTCCTCCGTGGGACGATGCGCGATCTACGGGCGGCGCTCGACGACGACGCCGAGGCGCCGCGGTTCATCGAGACGATTCCGCATCAGGGGTACCGGTTTCTGGCCGACGTGCGGCGGGAGGCTACGACGCGCGAGCCTGGGGCCGCGCCGAGGGCCGGTGAGGCACCGCCGCACGGCCTGATCGAACGCGACCGCGAGCGGACGCAGCTCGATCGCTGCCTCGACCGGGCGCTCGACCGCAAGCGTCAGATCGTGTTCGTGACGGGCGAGCCCGGCATCGGCAAGACGGCGTTGGTCGATGCCTTCCTCGAGGGCCTCCCGAATCGACACGGCGTGCTGGTGGGGCGGGGCCAGTGCGTGGAGCAATACGGCGGCAGCGAGGCCTACTTGCCGGTGCTCGAAGCCATCGGGCAGTTGTGCCGCCACCGCGCCGGCAAGCGCGTCCTCGGCATCCTCAATCAGTACGCCCCCACGTGGCTCGCGCAGCTACCGGCTCTACTGACCGACGGCGAGCTCGACGCGTTGCAGCGCAAAACGCAGGGCGCGGGACGGGACCGGATGTTGCGGGAAATGGCCGAGGCCCTCGAGGCGCTGTCGGTGGAGATGCCGGTCGCGCTCGTCTTCGAGGACCTGCACTGGAGCGACCATTCCACGCTCGACCTCCTCGGCGTGCTGGCGCGCCGCCGCGAGGCGGCACGACTCCTAGTGGTGGGCACGTACCGGCCCGCGGACTTGATCGTGAGCGGGCACCCGCTGCGGGCGCTGAAGCAGGAGCTGCACAGCCGCGGGCTGTGCGAGGAGGTGCCGCTCGGGTTTCTCTCCGAGCCCGCGATCGGCGCGTACCTGGCCGACCGGTTCGGCGCCGCGCCCGAGGACACTGGGTTCCGTTCGCTCGCGCAGCTGATAAATCGCCGCACCGACGGCAACCCGCTCTTCATGGTGAACATCGCGGACGATCTCGTGGCACGCGGCGTGATCGCGATTCGCGAGGGCGCCTGGCGCGTGCAGGTCGACCGCGAGCAGATGGGTGCCGGCGTGCCGGACGGATTGAAACCGCTCATCGATCGGCAGTTGGAACGGCTGCCTGCCGAGGACCAGCGGCTGCTCGAGGCCGCGAGCGTGGCAGGCCGCGTCTTCTCGTCCGCCACAATGGCCGCCGCCCTCGAAGCGACACCCGATAGTGTCGACGAGCGGTGCGAGGAGCTCGTTCGTCGCGGGGTCTTCATCGAGGAGGCGCCGGGCCTCGCAAGCGGCCAGCACAGGTTTCTCCACGACCTCTACCTACAGGCGCTGTACGAGCGGCTCTCGGCGTCGCGGCGTGCCCGGCTGCACCGGCGAATCGCCGAGTTCGAGGTGCAGGCCCCGGCCGACGCGGTGCGCGAGCGTGCGGCGCAACTGGCGGTTCACTTCGAGCGCGGGGGGGACCCCGCGACCGCGGTCGGCCACTTACAGCAAGCAGCAAGCAACGCCCTGAAGCGTCAGGCGTTTCAAGAGGCCATCGATCTGTCGCGACACGCCCTGGCGATCCTTGCGTCCCTTCCACCCTCGAGCACGCGCGACGAGGCGGAGCTGGCCGTGCAGATGCTCTTGACCACGACGTTCCTGATGACCAAGGGCTACGGCGCGCCCGAGGTCGCCGCGGCGATGGCACGGGCACGCGAGCTGATCGAGCCATTACCGCCAAGTCCGGCGCTCCTGCCCGCGCTCTTCGGCTTGGCTCGATTCCGCTACTTCCGTGGCCAGCTCGACGAGGCGCTGGCGCTCGGCAAGCAGTGCGAGGCGCTCGCGCGGCAGGCGCCGGATCCGCTCCTGCTCATCAGCGACAGCATGATGGTCTACCTCCACTCGAACCGCGGCGACTTCCTTCTCGCCCGAGAGTACGGGCAGCGCGTCGTCGACGCGTATCGCGTAGAGCGTCACGGCGCACTTGCCTTGTCCCACGGGGATGACCCTTCCGTCATGGCTCAGGGGTACGCAGCAGGTGCGCTGTGGTTCCTCGGCTATCCCGAGCAGTCACGGGAGATGGTTGCCCATTCGCTCGAGCTCGCGCGTCGGCTCGGAATGCCGTACGCCGAGTGTACCGGCCTCGCCCTTGCGACGTGGGTCCTGCTCTTCGCGCGCAACGTAACAGGGGCGGCCGAGACCCTGACCGCGATGGAGACGCGGGCCAACCACCATGGGTTCTCATTCATCCGCGCCCAGGGCACGGCACTGCGGGGGTGGCTGCTGGCCGAGCAGGGAAGGGACCTCGCAACGGCGATCGAATTACTGGAGGGCGGGTTGGCCGGGCAGGCCCTGGCTGGTGTCGTTCTATCGAGGCCGTGGCAACAGGCGATTCTTGCGGCCGCCTTGGCGGCCCACGGCCGCGCGGAGCGTGCGCAAGACGTGATCACAGAGGCCCTGTCTGGCTGTGACAGGAGTGGTGAGTTGCTGGACCGGATGCAGGTCCTCATCGTCAAGGGCGACCTTGCTGCCGCGGCTTCCGAAGACGGCGAGGCAGTGGCGTGCTTCCAAGAGGCGATAGCGATTGCGCAACGGCAAGCCGGCAAGTCCTTCGAGCTGCGGGCGGCCACGCGGCTGGCGCGTCTGCGGCAGCGTCAGGGCAAGGTGGCCGAGGCGCGCGCGGTCCTCGGCGACGTCTACGGCTGGTTCACCGAAGGCTTCGACACGCGAGACCTGCGCGACGCACAGGCGCTCCTCGACAGCCTCGATGCGCCCACGCCGCGCGCCAAGCCGAAGGCCAAACGCATCGGGCGATAACCCGGGTCACACGTGTGCCGCGCGAACGTCAATCCCGGCTGAGTCATCGCCGACGCCTGTGGCCGACGGCTCAACGCTTCATCGAACCGTGATCGACGCTACCGGCGACCAGTCGGACCCGCCCTTCGCCGCCTGGTGACGCAGACGCGTCCGGAACCGGTACAGCCCCTTCCCTGCCGTGGGCGTGTAGCTGGCCGACGACGTCGTGACGCCGTCCTGCCACGCCACGAAGTCCGTCGCGCCCGCGACCGCGACCTGCACGTCAATTACCCATCCGCGAGGCACGACAGGGTCCGTCCCCGTCGCCCAGGTGACGACGAAGCTCGTCGTCGCCTCGCCGCTGTCGGGGGCCACGGTCATCGGAACTATGACGGTACCGCTGTGCGAGGCGTGGAGCGCATCGCCGTACGCGTAGGTGCCGGCTACCGGGAAGCGAATCACGTACGTCGTGCCCGTGCCCTTGGCAGAGGAATCGAAGACCGGGGCGGGACTCGCCTGTCGCACGGAGGAGCGCCCGGGCACCTGGTTGATCCACTCCACCGCCTGTCCCTGCGCCACCGTTGTGCTGCTGGGCACGAACCCACTGACCAGGTGCAGGACGTACCGCGTGCCTTCCGTTGCTGCGTGCACACGTCCGAACTTACCTTTGCCTCTCTCGGTGAACCAGAGGTTGCCATCCGCGGCGACCGTGAGCCCGTACGGGCCGCTGAACTTCGTTGCCACTGGGAATGATGTGCTGAGCCCCGATGGCGTCACCCGCGCCACGCTCGTCGCAGTGTCGTTCGTTTGGGTGACCCACAGGTTGCCGTCGGGCCCAGCGACGATGGTCACCGGTTGGGGGCGGTCGCCGGGCAACACGTAGCCGGTGATGACGCCCGCAGGCGTGATCGACGCCACCTTGGCCGGCTTCGCGCCGTTGTCCTCGGTGAACCAGAGGCTGCCGTCTGGTCCCGCGGCGATGGCCTGCAGGCTCCCTTCGCCGGCAACGTCGAACTCGGTGATGACGCCGGCCGGCGTGATGCGCCCTACCTTGCGGGCGTTGGGATTCGACTCGGTGAACCAGAGGTTGCCGTCGGGGCCAGCGGTAATGCCGAGCGGGTTACTGCTGCCGAGAGCCCCGACCTTGGGAATGGGAAAGAGCGTCACCTCACCCGACATCGTGACGCGGCCGATGGCACCGCGGAAGTTCTCCGTGAACCACAGGTGGCCATCGGGGCCAGGCGTAATTCCCGCCGGGATGCCGTTGACCGCGAATGTCGTCACGTCGCCAGACGGCGTGATACGACCCACGCCACCGCGTTGCGCGAACCAGACGTTGCCGTCAGGTCCAGCGACAACGGCCGAGGGATAGGTCCCGGCCTTGAGTGGGAACGTGCTGACAGCGCCGTCTAGCGTCACCTTGATGATGGCGTTGAGGCCCGTGGCCGCGAACCACAGGTTCCCGTCGGCGCCTGCGGTCATGCCCGCCGGCGCTGACGTGGGCGACGGCAGCGTGAACTCCGTCATCCGGTCCGTTGCCCCAGCCCCCGTGACGGCCGGAGTCGGAATCGCGATTTCCACGAACGCCGGCTCCGATGTCGGCTCGGTCTTCACCGTGGGCGCGGAGGCCACGGCGGGGGCGGCCGTCTCCTTGGTTGACGGCTGCGGGCTGCCGCAGGCGGTCAGGGGAAAGCCCACGCAGACGATCGTGAAGGCAGCAATCACACTCTTCGAGTAGGCGCGCACGGTGTCTCTCCTTGTGTGGGAATGTGCTGGGGTCAGTTCGCCGCGGTCGGTCGCACGGGGGCGATGGCCCACGTGACCTCCGCCTTCGTCAACGCTCCGGGTTTGAAGTCGGCGGCGAGCGTCTTTCCGAAGCCTCCGGGGCTGTAGCTGCCCATGGCCTCGGTGTCTACAGGCCCGTGGCCAACCCAGAAATCGCCGGACCCGCTCATGCCGCCCTTCACCGGTCGAAAGCCCGTGCTGGCCCAGCCCACCTTCGTGTTGCCTTTCTGTGGTGGCGCCTTCAGCCCGGCCACCTCCATGGTCGTGATCGAATTGACCGACACTTCCGCGACGGCGGTATATGAGCAGTCCCTGACCCGGACGGTGACCACCATATAGGTGCTGTCCTTGAACCCGCCGTTTCCGGTGACCCGTTGCGTAACACCGTTGATGTCCAACGAGTCATTCAGGGTTGCGTCTGCCTGCGCCGGACCGCGCCACACCCACGTCGAGTCGTTGTTGCCTGGCACGCGCTTGAGCGTCGCCGAGAGCTTCATGCCTTGGCTGACCCCGTACCGATGGCCTCGCTCGCTCGTGCCCGAGAAGTTGTAGACGAAGTTCATCCCGCCCTTGAGGAACTCGGTGGTGCGAAGCTCCCGACAATCCGTCTTGGGATCGATGACGGTGATGTTCGAGACCAGGAGCTGCTTCTCCTTCAACCCCGGAGCGCGATAGTCCACCGACACCGCGACCGGATTCGATTTCGGGGCGTTCGCCGGCGCGACGTACGTCGCCCGCTCCAGAATGTCCGTCGGACCGACCAGGCCGACCACGGCGTTCCCACCGACGATCGAGTTCGCGGCCCAGCGGTCGACGGACGGACCATCAGCGCTGGAAAAGGCGTCCGTACAGGTCGGCAACACGAGTGGCTCGATCTCCTCGTCCGTAGGGAAAAAGTGGCAGAACACAAGCCTCAGCGACACGGTCTGACCCACCCGCACCGTCGCGCCGCCCGGCTTCAGCTGAGCGCCGAGGAGTCTTGTCCAATCGCTGAGATGCGTCGTCAGGACCGACACGGTTTTTGCCTTCTCGTCGACGGCGACCTGTTTGGGAGCCCGCCAGTACCCCTTCTTGTCCTGATAGACCACGCGCAGGAAAGCCGGCGACGAGCCGAGCACGTCTTCCTCCGTGTAGCCAAACGTGATCTTCGCCGGCACGGCGAACGTCGTGCCTTCCGGCGTAATGCGGAACGCATCACCGAGGCGTCCAGGCGCTTCGTTCGTGATGGTCTGGATGGCGAACGTCGTGTTTTTGGCCACCGCGCCAGCAGGCACCTCGAGCGTCACCGCATCGTCGGCGGACTTCAACGTCCCACCGGCTGGACCGATGACCGCGCTCACCTGATCGCCGAACGGGACGCCCACAGGCGTCGGCTCCGGCTTGGGCTTCGCCTTCTCCGCGGCAGCGTCCGTCGTCTTCTCCGTGGAGCGGCCAGCCGTGCCCGTTTGCTGTGCCGGTTGGACCGCTAGGTGGCCCGACGACCCGACCGTGTAACTGAACACTGTGGAGTGGTAACCGCACCAGACCACCGCGCCGGCGGCCAACATTGCTTTGATGTAGACGCGCATGATGTGTCCTCCTCGTCTCAACTCGCGGCCCACCGACCTACCCACCGACGGCCTCGCCACACCACCGCGGCTCCTTGGCCCTCTGGGCCTGCACCGGCACCTCGACCCAGCGAGCCCCGTCCCTTCGTTCCAGTTTCTGGATACCCACGAGCTGCAGCACGCGCTGACCTCCGCGCACGGTGGGGTCCGCCGTGATGACCCTCGCGCAGTCGCCGAGACTGCTGTACAGCGTGCCCGTGCGCCAGCCGGGTGCCAGCTTGCTCGAGGCGGCCGGTTGGAAACGTACTTCGGCCTTCGCCGGTAAGTCTTGCGCCGCTGCGCCTGTCAGGGACGCCCCCGTCGCCAGGGCGAAGAGGGCCAGGCGCGGCAACATCGACATCGTCTCTGGTTTCATAGCAGTCGCTCCTTGTGTTGGGGTGGCCGTGGCGGCCACTGCGCGCGTGTCAGTGCGCTCTTCCATGCGTGAAGGATGGAGCGGCCTTCCGTGAAGCCGTGCGTGAAATCGGCGTGAATACGGCGTGAAAACGAGAGAAGTGCTGACGGTTTGCGGGGCCGGCGGAGCAGTGACCCGAGTGGGCCGACTCTCGAGGCGCAGGCCGCCGCTGTTCAGCCTGATTCCCTGATTCGCTCAGACTCCCTCAGCACTGCCGCGCGGGTTCCCATTTGCACCCGCGTGGCCATCAGTGGAACCCACGAGGCCGAAACACGCCAGTTTTCGTCGCGAGTCGAGACGAAGATCGAGGTGAATTCGAGCGTTGTTGCCCGCCATTACCGGCGGGAACCCGCTACGCTCAGCTAAGTTGTTGGAAAGAAAGGATCGAGATAATGGCGGAGAGGGTGGGATTCGGAACGACTCCCAGAACTGAATCGCTAGAATATTCAATGAATCATGGCCAATGAATTCAACTGATGCTATCAAGAGTGGCGGTGCTGGAATAAAACTGGTGTACGACAGGCCTCGTCACAGCGCTAGAATCGAGGCATGCCGGCCGGCAGTCTGACGCTCTTCCGATGGCACGCGCGCACCTGTTCGCATCGTAGCAAGGGCCGCCGTTGGACGCGCTGCAACTGCGGCATCTGGGTGCAGGGTTCGCTCGGCGGTGAGTGGGTCAAGCGCTCCCTGAATACCCGCGAATGGGGCGCCGCCGCCGCCACGGTCCACGGCTGGGAAGCCTCGGGCCAGATCGGCGTCGTGAAGGTCGACCATCCCACCGTTGAGAAGGCCGTCGAAGCGTACTTCGATGATGCGAAAGCGCGTCACCTGGCCGAGACCACGATTCAGAAGCGGCGCGAGCTGCTCGAAGGCAAGCTCCTCCCGTTCTGCAGGTCGCACGGCATCAGCCAGCTGAAGCAGCTGACCGTGACGACGCTGCGAACCTTCCGCAACGGCTGGCCTTACTCGGCACTCTCCGCCGTGAAGCGGCTGGAGTACCTGCGCAGCTTCCTGCGCCACTGCAAAGACGCCGGCTGGATC
>JBEBGG010000270.1:0-3463 GCA_040081555.1 Vicinamibacterales bacterium | reverse complement strand
CCTCTGGAACGAGCCGACGGCAGAAGGCCGGAAGACGATGCCTGGACGGCGTTGAGGGTCGGTCAGGCGAACCATCGCTCGAGCCACTCAATACCGAAATCGACGAGTTGACGGCCATCGAAGACCGTGGCTGCGGAGGCACCAAAGGCACCAACCGTTCCACGGCCCGACGCAAGGAACGCGCGGGCGATCTGTTCGAAGCAGTTCGCTGGCAGTTGAGCATTGACGGGCTCTGACGTCTCGAATTCCTCGAACGTGATCCATGCCGGCCCTCTCGCCGTCGGCATGAGTCGCCGGTAGGTCACGATCCTCTTGTCTGGAATTCGTGCCCGGTGCTCGGCATAGTGCAACAGGGTGATGGTGTCCAACGGCGCACCCAGGAGCAGGACCTGCGCGTTGGCCTGCAGCACCCGCTCGTACGGTGAGCCGTCGCCGTAGCCGTAGTTGAACGGGTGTTGTCTGACGATCCACTCCGCCTTCCCACCTAATGCGACCACGCCGGCGTCTGGATGGTCGCTCCTGAGCGCCCCCGGCCACGTACGAAGCACCTCGTGGAGCACTCCGTGATCTCGTGCGGCGCGCGCGACCTGCTTGTCGAAGACCGGAATCTCATCGTCCCCGTCGTGGAAGAAGGGCTCGAAATCGACGTAGGCCACGAGGGTGCCCAGAGGACCCACCACATCCAGGAGTGACTCGATGACGACGTTGGCGCCACCGGTGATCGGGCCGACTGATCGCAAGCTGGCATGCACCATCACCACCGTGCCGGGAGCAACACCCAAGTCATGCAGGTCGCCCACGAGGGAAGACCGGGTCGCAGTCATGAACTGAGCCTCTGTGGCCATCGTGCGGTGGCCTGCCACCGGCTCGCAAGAAGCAGCAGACGGTCTTCGCGGTTCACAGGCGTTTGGCCGCGAGGTAATGGCCGTTGTTGCCGGCGTCCTTATGGAACCCAACGACGTGGAAGCCGTGATCGGCGAGGAGGCGCCGGTAGCTGT
Organism: Vicinamibacterales bacterium; assembly: GCA_040081555.1. Lineage (GTDB taxonomy): Bacteria > Acidobacteriota > Vicinamibacteria > Vicinamibacterales > CAVVIG01 > CADEEX01. Next base: position 2,465 of record JBEBGG010000270.1, on the reverse strand, counting down.
CCATCGTGAAGGAATAGTAGCGGAACGAGACGCCGTTCATGATGCCGACGTGATCTCCGCTGTCGTCCGCCACATCGCCTGCGGTGAACAGGAACGACCCGCCCGGCCGCAGGACGCGGGCCACGCTGGCGATCACCTTGACCTCCTCCGCCTGCGGCAAGTGGAACATTACGCCCCAGGCGATGGCTCCCTCGAATCTCTCGTCCACAAATGGAAGCGTCTGCGCGACGGCCCGAACGGCAGGCGCGGCGGGCACATTCAACCGGAAGCGCGCCAGCATCGTCGTCGCGCTGTCCATTCCGACCACGCGAACGTCTGCCGTGAGGAGCGCCTCGGTGATCGGCTTGCCGTTTCCGCACCCGATGTCCAGCACACGGGCGCCGGCTGGAAGCAGCCTGGCGAGGGCGAGGGCTTCGGGCACGCCCGTGTGATCGACGCGCTCGGCCGCATACCAATCGGCAATGAGGTCGTACTCGCGCACCTTGACATGTTGTAACAGGGCGACGCCTGTGGAGCAACCCTCTGCGTCTTCGCGCACAGGCCTCGAGCGCGGCGGAGGTCGGCGGCGCCTCGTCGCGAGGTCTATTGAGCCGGCAGGAAGCGCACGCCGTGCATGCTGAGGATGCGACGGGTCCGCCGTGCTATGAACCTCGACGCCAGGGCGCTGGCCTGTGTCCAGCGCACGGCTGACAAACTGACCGGTTGAAGGCCGGGATGAGATCCAGCGCCGGCATGTGCCCCTCATCCACGACCTGAGGTTTGTCTGCGCCGTGACCAGTAGTGGTTGTACGATTCGCGCATGGGGCGGACGCGGGCATTGGCTGGGTGGATATGGTTCGCAGCAGCCGTCGCGCTGGCGCTTGGACTGGCCGTCGTCAGCGGTGCGGAGCCGCAGATCACCATCCTGAGGAACGGGCGGAACCTCCAGAGACCGATCAACCGCGGTCTCCCCGACAAGACGCTCGGCTTCACGTTCTGCCGCCTGAGGTATCCGAACATCCGCAGGGCGAGAAAATCCGGTTGGGGCGACGACTATCCGCAGGCGGACTTCAACTTCATGGTGCGTCTCGCCGAGTTGACCAGAACGACAATCAGCCGCTGGAACAATGGGTACCCAGGCTTTGCGAACGTCACCACCATGGATCCCGACCTGTTTCGGTGTCCCTATCTGCGTATGCAGAATGGAGCCAACTACGACTTCGCGCCTGAAGAAGCTGCCCGGATGCGCGACTACCTGCTGAAGGGCGGGTTTCTCTGGATTGACGACAACTGGGATCCGGACTTCGACTTCATCCGTCCGAATCTCATGCGCATTCTGCCTGGCGCCAAGGTCGTCGACCTCCCGGTCGATTACCCGTTGTTCTCGATTCTCTACCGAGTGTCTCCACTTCCGCAGATCCCGTCGCTCGGCTCGTGGCTGCGGACGCGTCAGGATTCTGAAATCGGGCCTTCAACCGTCCACTACTACGGTGTGTTCGACGATCACGACAGGCTGCTCGTGCTCGTCAGCATGAACTCGGACGTTTCAGACAGCTGGGAGCGGGAAGGCGACAACCCGGACTACTTCGAGACGTTTGCTGGTAAGGGCTATGCCCTGGGTGTGAACGTGGCCGTCTGGGTCATGACCCATTGACAATCGTCTCAGGGGTGGCCGCCGTGGTGCCTGGTCCCTGGCGAGACACCGCAACCCCACGCGGCGGCGCAGTGTGGGTCACGTCAGGGACGACGCGCTGTGAGCAGGAAGAAGTCCCAGCCCTGCGGATTCACGGCGAACCGATCTCGCCGAACGACCTGACTGAAGCCCGCGGCCCCAAGGTCGTCGGTCACACGCGCGGCATCGGACACGTCACGTTCGGCAGGTTCGCAGACCACGAGTCGTCCGGACGGTTTCAACCGGTGCCCGGATCGATCACGTCGCCGAGGGCGTTGACCGCTACGAGCGCACCGACGACGAGCCCGTCCGGCGAGGTGATGGACGCACTCCCGACGCCGCCCTTCATGGCTCGCTGGTAGCCGGCGCTCTTCCCGACGGTGGCGCCCGCTCCAGCGCCCACGCTGCCTTCCGCCACGATGCCAGTGGCGGCGGTTGCAGCCGCACGATAGCCGCATTCGGCGTCCGGGCGGATCTTGACGCTCCCACCGACGCCGAGGTCGATAAGGACGGCGGCCGGCACGATGGGTACGACCGCCGGCATGCCATGGGACATCACCTTGAAGCCGATGCCGCGCTCCTCCAGAAAGGTCATCACACCCGATGCCGCATCGAGACCGAAGGCCGAGCCACCGCTCAGCACCAGCGCATCGATGGCTTCCCCGGCCTTGTCGGGCGCCAGGAGATCAGTCTCGCGCGAACCCGGCGAGCCGCCCATGACGTCGACCGAAGCGCGAAACGGCTTGTCGGCGACCAGCACGGTGGTGCCAGTCTTGATGTGGTGGTCTTCCGCATTGCCGACGCGAAGTCCGGC
>JBEBGG010000269.1:0-3468 GCA_040081555.1 Vicinamibacterales bacterium | reverse complement strand
CCAACCAACCGGCCGACGCATCGTCGAGCCCCGCGGTCGGTTCGTCGAGCAGCAGGAGCTCCGGCTCTGGATCGAGCGCGTGCGCGAGCAGCACCCGGCGCAGCTCTCCGCCCGAGAGCACCGCCAGCGGGCGGTGCGCCAAGTCTGGTAGGCCGACCCGATGGAGGAGTCGCTGTACGGTCTCACGTGTGCGGGCGGAGAGGCCAAGGCAGATCGGCCGACGCTGTCTTGTTAACGCCAGGAAGTCCGCCACCGTCACCGGCAACGTCGGATCGACCGCAAACGATTGCGGGACGTAACCGATGGCGCCGCTGCCGTTCCAGTTGAGGCGAATCCGGCCCACGAACGGGAGCTGGCCAAGAATGGCCGACAGGAGCGTGCTCTTGCCCGCACCGTTCGGGCCGACGACCACGTGCAGGTGATGGCGGGCGACGCTGAACGACAGGTCGTCGAGCAGTGCCTGGCCCTGGCGCGTCACACAGAGGCCCTCGACCTCGATGAGAACGTCAGGTGCGATCGCTTCGGTCATCCCTCCGTCACCAGCGCGCGAACGATCGTGTCTGCGTTCTTCTGCATCTCACGTTCGAACTTCTCGATCGTGTATTCGCCGGAGGCGATGTGCGTGATGGTGTAGACCCTCACGCCAGCCTCGTCCTTCAGCACTTCTAGCAGCGCCGGTGGAAACGTCTCCTCGCTGAACACCACACGAATCTTCTCGCGTTTCAGCAGCGTCACCATGTCGCGTAGTTCGGCCGCCGACGGCGTGAGACCATGTGCCGGCTGAACGACGCCGGCCACGTCGATGCCAAACTCCTGGAGCAGGTATCCATAGCCATCGTGCACCGTGACAACGCGCGTAACCTTCGCCTCAGCGAGCTGGGTAGCAGCTTTGGCCTTGATGAGTCGCAGGCGGCGCGCGTAGTCAGCGGCGTTCTTTTGCAAGGCGGCCGCATCTTGTGGACGAAGCGCGGCGATGGCCTTCTGGATGGCGTAGGTCTGCTGGACGGCGTTGGTGAACGAGATGAATGTGTGCGAGTTGGACCCATCGCCTCGAGCGGCGTGGATCTGCGGTGTCTGGTCGTTGACACGGATGATCAGGATCCTGGTGTTACCGGATGCCTTGATCATCGGCAGCACAAAGTCGTCGTGCCCGATGCCGTTGATGACGATGGCGTCGAGGTCGGTCAGCTTCTTGATGTCGTCAGGCCGGGGTTGGTAGTCGCCGGCGTCGATCTCGCCTGGCAAGAGAGAGCGGACTTCGTAGCCGGGCAACGTGCCGACAATGTGCTTCGTCCATGAGTAGTAGGGATGGAGCGTGACGCCAATCTTGAGCGTGCGCGGTGTCTGCGCCATGGCCGGCGACACCAGCCATGGCGCCAGTGAGAGCACGACGACGAGTCGAAGGAGAACGCGACGGACGCGGCCCTGCGGTGACATGACTACCTCGTGAGCCTGACCCGACTTGGTGGCATGGCGAAAAGATCTGTCCAGCATTGCGTGGCAGCGTCAATCATGCGGGTCCTTGGGTGTCTGGCGAGCGCGGCAGTTCGAGCATGGCGATCGTGCCCCGATCCACGCGCAACGTCAACGTGCCGCCGCACTTCGTCGCCAATGCCCGGTCCGGGTTGCGCACGGCGAGCTGGCGGCTTCACGCCTATCGGCGGGAGCGCTGGCGGCGCTGTGGTGCCTTGGCGGGAACAGCCTCCCGGCCGATCATCACTTCGGTCGACTTCACAATGGCCAAGGCATCGTCGCCGCGGCGGAGCTTGAGTTCGTCGATCGCGTCAGCCGTGATGACCGCAGTGAGGATCTGGTCGCCGATGCGGAGCCGCACCTGGCCGAGCAGGCCGTCCTTGCGAACCTCTTCGACAAAACCCTTGAGCTGATTGCGTCCGCTCAGCGAGACGATCACCCCGGTCGCCTTGCGAGGCTTGACCTTCGGCACCACGTCCGGAGACTCCCGACTCATGAGGCGTTCGATCTCCGACTCCGCGATGCGGTGGTGGCCGCCATCGGTCTGCGTCGTCCGGACGCGTCCTTTGAAGATCCACTGCTTGAGGGTGGAATAGCCCACGCCCAGGCGGACAGCGGCGGCGCGGACAGTGAGGAGGGGCATGGTGGTCATCCTTGTGTAGGCCAGGCGTCTCGCGCCACGCGCCGGAATGAATGAGTCTTGATCACGAGCCAGACATCGACGCCCGGTGCGAGCGAAAGGGACTGGACGGCGCCAGGTGTCAGATGCACCTCGAATGCGTAGCCGGCGGTGACGGTCGCCCGAACGGTGGTGCCCTCTCGGCGCAGCGACTGCACGGTGCCGCGCAGCACATTGCGAGCGCTGAGGCCGCGTGGTGGCTCTGTCGCCACCAGGATGTCGCCCGCGCGAATGGCCAGGCGGATGACGCTGCCAGGTGAGGCGGCAAACGACGGCACTTCGATGTCTGTGTCGCTCCCGGCGATTCGGCACTCCATCGTGCCGCTCTCGAGATCGATACCGGTGACCGTCGCATCGAAAAGATTCTCGAAACCCGCGATCTCCGCAATGGCCTCCTGCGTCGGCGCGTCCATCACGGCCGATGGCGTGCCGTCGGCGACGACCCTGCCGCGGTCGAGTACCAGTACTCGCTCGCCCAACGCAAAGACCTCGCGATGGGAATGGGTAACGTAGAGGATAGGAATCTGCCGTGCCGCGTTCCAGGCGCGCAGGTCGGCGATGATCCGGGACGCGGTGGTGTAGTCGAGCGCCGACATCGGTTCGTCGAGCAACAGTAGTTGTGGATCGGTCACCAGCGCCCGTGCCAACGCCACGCGTTGGCGCTCGCCTCCAGAGATGGTGTCAGGCCGCCTAGTCAGCACGTGGCTGATACGGAACGACTCGGCGATGCTCTCCACTCGTGCGCGCCTCGCGTCCGATCCTGTATCGACAATGCCGTAGCCGATGTTGGCGCCGACACTCAGGTGCGGAAACAGCGCCAACTGCTGGAACAGGTAGCCGCAGCGTCGATGCTGCGCGGGCATCGACAGCCGTCGCTCGGCGTCAAAGACGACCCGGTCCCCAATCGTGATCCGGCCTGCATCAGGTGTGGTCAGGCCGGCCAGCGCACGCAGCAACGTCGTCTTGCCTGAACCCGACGCCCCAAAGAGGATCGTGACGCCGGGCTCGAGCGCCACCGTGACGTCTAGCGCGAAAGACGCTGACAGGGACTTCTGAATGGTGGCCGACAGTGTCATTGGTGGGGCACCGAGAACGGCTTGCGCACCAGACCGTACACAACGGCCAGCATCACGAACGAAAACACGAGCAGCAGCAGGGCCGTACGATGCGCGCCGCTGTGGTTGAAGCTCTGCACATCGTCGTAGATGGAAATCGATACCGTGCGCGTGACGCCAGGCAGGTTGCCGCCGACCATGAGGACGACACCGAACTCGCCGATGGTGTGCGCGAAACTCAGAATCGCCCCAGTGATGATG
>JBEBGG010000268.1:0-3468 GCA_040081555.1 Vicinamibacterales bacterium | reverse complement strand
CCTTATGCCAGAGGAATTCCTTGTAGGTGCCGGGGTACACGGTCACCGTCCCCCGGCCGACCTCGATAATCTTGGTCGCCAGCCGTTCGACGAAGTAGCGATCATGCGAAACGAAGATCAACGTGCCGCCGTAGTCGACGAGAGCGTCGAGCAGGACTTCCTTCGAGTCGAGGTCGAGATGATTTGTAGGCTCGTCGAGTAGCAACGTATTCGAAGGGCGCAATAGCATGCGAGCGACTGCAAGCCGCGTCCTCTCGCCGCCAGACAGCACGCGGACGCGCTTGTAGATATCGTCGCCCGAGAAGAGGAAGCCTCCCAGGATGTTGCGAATCGTCGGCACCATGTGGAGCGGCGATCCATCAGCCAGCGTCTCGTAGACCGTCGGTGCGGGGTCCATCCGCGTCGCTTCATCCTGGGCGAAGTACTGCGAGACGACGTTGTGCCCTTCGATCCGCTCGCCGCCGTCGGGCGGTTCCTCACCGGACAGCATGCGCATCAGCGTCGACTTGCCAACACCGTTGGGTCCGACCAGTGCAATGCGGTCGCCACGTTCGATGTGCAGATTCAGGCGATCGAAGACAGTGACGGCGCCGTACGCCTTCTTCGCCTGCTTGATTTCGAGGACCGTCCTTCCGCTCTTTCCGCAGGTCGGGAAGTCGAAATGGATCTTCTTGCGCTCGAGCGGTACCTCGATCGGGACGACCTTCTCGAGCATCTTGATGCGGCTCTGCACCTGCGCGGCCTTGGTCGCCTGATACCGGAAGCGATCGATGAACATCTTGACCCGCGCGACTTCCTCGTCCTGCTCGTGTTTCGCTTTGCGTAAGGCGTCCATGCGCGCCTCGTGCGCGAGGAGGTAGTCGCTGTAGTTGCCAACGTAGTCTGTGAGGGTCCGCAGCGTCAGGTCGGCGATGCGCGTCACGACCGCGTCTAGGAAGAAGCGGTCGTGTGAGACGAGGATGACGGCGTGCGGGTAGGCGTTGAGATATTCCTCGAGCCAGTTGCGCGCGTCCAGGTCGAGATGGTTGGTCGGTTCGTCGAGCAGGAGTAGATTCGGCGCGCGCAATAGCAGCTTGGCCAGCGCGATCCGCATCTGCCACCCGCCAGAAAAAGTCTCGGTCGGGCGCTCGGCGTCTGAGGGCTTGAAGCCCAGGCCCTGGAGCACCGTCGCCGTCTTGAGCTCGATGCTGTAGCCCTCTCCGAGCCGGAAGCGATCTTGGAGGGTGCTGTATCGCTCGAGCATGGTGTTGTGCTCGTCTTCGGGAATCGACACGTCGCCCAAGCGATGTTCGATGTCGTGCATCTCCCCTTTGATCTGGAGCAACTCGGCAAATCCGCTACTGGCCTCGTCAAAGACCGTTCGGCCCGTGTGCGACAGGCCGTCCTGAGGCAGGTAGCCGACGGTCAGGCCCGATGGCTTGAGCACGCCACCTGAATCGGGTTCCTCGAGGCCGGCCATCATCTTCAACAGCGTGGTCTTGCCGGCCCCGTTGGGCCCGCACAAGCCGACCCGCTCCCGGGCGTTGATCTGCCACGTCACGTGGTCGAACAGCGTGCGGTCGCCGAAGGTCTTGGTGAGTTCCGAGAGTTGGATCATCGTGAACGGCCGGTGGGCGCGCGGGCACTTGCGGCGGTGGGTACCAGGGCGCCCTGCGGGCGCCTACTCGCCGAGTGCCTTGACGGCGGCTTTTAGGACTTCAGGGACGCGGAATGGCTTGGTCAGGTATCCCGACACCCCCGGATTCAGCGCTTCAATGGCGGACGATTCACTCGAAAAGCCGGTAATGATGATTACGGGCAGGTTGGACGTGTGTCGACGGGCTTCCCGAACGACGGTAAGGCCGTCCATCCCCGGCATCTTGAGGTCGACGATGAGGAGGTCGTAGGTGGCGGTGCGGAGCCGCTCGAGCGCTGTGGGCCCGTCGGCCGAGGTCTCGACCTCATAGTCAGCCAACCCGAGCGTCTTCGTCAGCAGGTCACGGATGCCCGGTTCATCGTCGACGACGAGTACCCGGGGGCGGGCGCCTCGGGCCGCGTGGCCGGCCTTCGCCAGAGCGGGCCTTGGCGTCGCAGCCGGGCGAGGGCGCTGGTTGTCGAGCCAGCCGTCAATGTCGGCTCTACGGAAGCGCCACTGGCGACCGACGCGAACGGCCGGGATCTTGCCAGCTTTGATCAGCCGGTAGACGGTCCGCAGGTTGACCTGGAGGTACGCAAGGACTTCTTCGGTCGTGAGAAAGGTTTCGTCAATCATGTTGCTGGCCCGCTAGGCCACACGGTGGCAGAGAACAGCGCCCATGGGATGATCACCGTACACGACTGAGGCGCGCCGCTGCATTTATGCGCATTCAAGCCCCTAGTTTCGCATGGAATCCGACCCCGACTCGCGCCAAGGCCGACCATTATTCGGTCAAGGGGAACCATCCCGGGACTTCACCGACGCGGTGATACGATCCTCACGGCCCAACCTCAGGTGAAGGCCGTCGCCTCCGATTCTGCGTCTAACTTCTCGAAAGACAACATAAGGACGCGCGCGCCCTACATGCCTTCGACTGACGAAGAACTCGTCGCCCAATCACAAGGAGGCGACGCCGAGAGCTTCAACCAACTCGTCTTGCGATGGGAACGGCCGATCTTTGCCTTGGCCTACCGCACGATTGGCCGGGAGGAGGAAGCGCGGGATGTTTGTCAGGAGACGTTTCTTCGCGCCTACCGCGCCCTGCCTCGGTTCCGTCGCGAGGCCAAGTTTTCGTCCTGGATCTATCGGATTGCGCTGAACCTGTGTCGTGACTGGATGCGGCGGGAGCGCCGTGCTCCCATGATGCAGCCGCCCGACGATGTCGAGCTGATGGACATCGCGGCAGCAGCAGAGCCGTCGGAGTCGATTGAAGACCTCGTGGCTCGCCGAGATCTCACCCGGCTCGTCGAGCGGGCAATGGCTCATCTGCCAGAGGAGCAACGAACCGCGATTGTACTGAAGGAATATCAGGGGCTCACGTTTCAGGAGATTGCCGACGTGGTCGGCTGTCCCCTGAGCACTGTCAAGACGCGGCTTTATCAAGGGCTCACCGTCCTTCGGCGCGAACTCGCAAAGAGCGCCGGCGGCAGGGTGGCATGACACACATGATGCAAAACGTATGTAGCGTCGCTGGGACTCGCGATCAGAGGATCGTCGCGTATCTCTATGAAGAAGGCCCGTTCGAGGAGCGTGTTGCTTTTGAGCGGCACCTGACCTCGTGCGCGTTGTGCCGGGCTGAGGTGGATGCGTTGCGCGGTGTCCGTACCGAACTCGGCCACTGGGCGTCGCCCGACGCCGACTTCAGTGTCGTGTTGCCGGAGCGGGCCAGCCTCGGGGGCGCTCCGCCCGTGACGGTCTCCCGATGGCAGATGCCGGTGTGGGCACAGGCTGCCGCGGCGTTGTTGCTGGTGGGGACGGTTGCGGCGCGGCGAGCGCACCGACCGCAGATGATC
>JBEBGG010000267.1:0-3512 GCA_040081555.1 Vicinamibacterales bacterium | reverse complement strand
GCGCGAAAGACACCACCTGCGCGTGCCTCTGGCATCACGTAGACCGACTGAATCCACCACACCGTGCGGTTGCGCCAGTCGCTCCATTCGTAGGTGACTGCCAGTTGGCCCACCGGCCGTCCATCGCGTTCGGCCACCCAGTACCGCCCGGGCGCGCGCCCTTCGAGCAGCGCGCCAACGCCCGCGCGCAGCGTGGTCTCGTCAAGGAGCAGGTGCTCGGTTTCCTCGGCCAGGCGCTGATTGCAGGACACAATGAAGTCGAGGTCGGAGGCGTCGGCGGGTCGGATGGTCGACACGATCAGAACTTAGCACGACGCTGGGACCGAACCTGTCTGAACCACCGCTACCGCAGGCGACGTCGCCTGTATTTACTCGTTTGCGCGTGGCGCCTAGAATCTCTTCCAATATTTGAGTTGTTGATCTGGACCACACTGAACGGGTGAACCCATGAGTCATGTTCGAGTTCTGGCCGGCACGCGCAAAGGCGCGTTCATCCTGACGTCTGATGGCAAGCGCACGCACTGGCATGTGAGTGGGCCGCACTTTGGCGGCTGGGAGGTCTATCACCTCAAGGGATCGCCTGTGAATCCGGACCGCATTTATGCCTCCCAGTCATCCAGCTGGTTCGGTCAAGTCATGCAGCGGTCAGACGATGGCGGCAAGACGTGGGCAGCGATCGGGAACAAGTTCGTGTATGACGGTGTGCCTGGTACTCACCAGTGGTACGACGGCACACCGCACCCGTGGGAGTTCAAGCGCGTCTGGCATGTTGAGCCCTCGCTGACTGACGCCGACACCGTGTTCGCGGGTGCTGAAGATGCGGCCCTCTTCAGGAGCACCGACGGCGGAGTGAATTGGGCCGAGCTCTCTGGGTTGCGGAGTCACAGCACCGGGTCGGCGTGGGCGCCAGGGGCCGGCGGCATGTGTCTCCATACCATCCTGCTCGACCCGCGTGCCAACGGGCGCATCTACTGCGCCATTTCTGCGGCGGGCGCGTTTCGCAGCGACGACGATGGCGTGACGTGGCGGCCGATTACCAAGGGTCTGCACTCGCTCCACATTCCAAATCCGACGGCTGAAGTGGGCCACTGCGTTCATCGGCTGGCACTCCATCCCTCGAACCCCGACGTGCTGTTCATGCAGAAGCACTGGGACGTGATGCGCAGCGACAATGGCGGTGAGTTGTGGACTGAGGTCAGCGGCAACCTGCCGACTGACTTCGGCTTTGTGATCGACGTGCACGCGCACGAGCCGGAAACCATCTACGTGGTCCCGATCAAGAGCGACTCTGAGCACTATCCGCCCGACGGCAAGTTACGCGTCTATCGCAGCAAGACCGGCGGCGGCGAGTGGGAAGCACTGACCAGCGGATTGCCGCAGCATAACTGCTTCGTGAACGTGTTGCGCGATGCCATGGCGGTGGACACGCTGCAGGAATGCGGCGTGTATTTCGGTACCACAGGCGGGCAGATCTACTGCTCCCCAAACGGCGGAGACACGTGGTCGGCCATTGCCGAGCACCTGCCGCCGGTGGTGTCTGTTGAAGTGCAGACGCTGCCATGATCCGCGTGGCGCTGCCACAGCATCTGCAGACGCTGGCGCGTGTTGGCCCCGAGGTGCAGGTGGAGGTCGAGGGTGAGGTGACAACTGGCGCCATCCTCGATGCCATTGAACGCCGATACCCGATGCTCGAGGGAACGATTCGCGACTGTGGCACGCGGAAGCGCCGGGCGTTCTTGCGGTTTTTTGCCTGTGGCGAGGATATCTCCCACCAGCCTGGAGATGTCCCTCTGCCGTTGCACGTGGTGCAGGGGCGCGAGCCGTTCATCGTGCTAGGCGCGCTGTCGGGCGGCTAGCCCGCGTTATTTCCGGGCCAGCGCCCTGTAGTACTCCTCGATCGCTGTCCGGAAGCCGGCGGGGACTTCGTCCGAGCCGGAGAGCGACAACGGCTGTCCGCCGCCGTCGGTCTTCTTGCGGAGGTCGTACTCGAACTTCTTCAGCTTCTCGAGTGCGGCGGCCTGGAGCATCGCCAGGTTCGTCGGGTCGACGAAGGCGGCGTCGGTATCCATGTTTCGGATGTCTCTGAGCGCCTGATCGAGATCGCGCACATCGGCGCCAGCGTTGGTGAGCTGCTGTCGTAGGGCCTGAGCATCGTTGGCCCACTCACGGAACTCGCGGCGCGTCTGGCGGATGTCGTCCGGGTTGAAGCGCACACCGTCCCAACGGTTGGGGCCCCACTCACGTCCGCCGCCCCACGCCCCGCCGTTGGTACCGTTCACTGTGCGCTGACCGTCGCGCATGCCGCCCTGACCACCTTGCTGACCCTGCTGGCCGGCCTGTCCCGATTGACCCTGCTGACCGGACTGACCCTGTTGTCCTTGTTGGCCCTGGCCCTGGCCCTGCTGACCTTGCCCACCGCTCTGTCCCTGTTGTCCCTGTTGCCCCTGTTGCCCCTGTTGCCCGGACTGGCCTTGCTGCCCCTGTTGTCCCTGCTGACCACGTTGCGCCTGTGCGCGATCGCGCATCCGCTGGTCGAGCGACTCCATGCCGCGCACGAGATCTCGTGTCTTGTCGGCGGCCCGTTCCATCGAATCCTGCTTGTCGGACTGACCGAGTGCCGACTGCGCTTCACCGAGCTTGTTTCTCAGCGCCTCGAAATTGGACTGCAGCTCCTGTTCAATCGCCCGCGCGTACTCGCTGCCCTGGCCTTGCAAGGTGTTGCGGGTGTAGCGGATCTTCTCGCGCATGCGCTTGTCGGTGATGCTGCCAGCGGCTTCATCCAGCTTGCGCGCCGCCGTGCGCGACGAGCCGCGCGCGTCGTTGGCGAGCCGGTCGATCTGGTCCTGCAGTTGTTCGACCTTGCCGTCCATCGCGTCCTTGCGCTGCTGCAGCGATTGCGTCTTGCTCAGCCGGCCGGGACCCTGCTGGCCGTCGAGCCCGGCGACCTCCTGAGCGATATCACGCTGCTGGTCGGCCAGCTCCTGCGCCTGCTGCATGGCGTTCTTGATGTCACGGTCCCCGCGCTGCTGCTGGTTGTTCTGCAGCTTCTGCTGCGCCTGCTTCAGCTTGTCGAGCGCAGACGAGGCCTGGGCCCCGGCGTCGCGTGAACCGTTGGCGGCCGCCTGCCGCATGGCGTTGGCCGCGTCCTGTAGCTGCCGCGCTGCGTCGTTCAGGTTCTGCCGCTCCGGCTGGTCGCGCGTCAGCTGCTCGAGGCGGCGTGCCGCCTCTTCCACTTCCTGCGCGAGTTGCCGCTGACTGTCGCTGCTGCCGCCGCTGCCGCCGGCCTGATTGCTGGCCGCCATTCGGCGCTGGCGCTCGGCTTCCTGCTGTTGTCGCCGCGCCAGCTCCTTCAACTTCTCGGCAAGCTCATCAACCTGCTTGTCGCCGCCCTGCTGCTCGGCGCGCTGCTGCATTTCGTACTGGTTGGCGAGCTTGTCCATCTCCAGCTCGAACAAGTCGGCCAGGTCGTCGGCCTGTTGCTGGCCGCCGCCACCGCCGCCGCCACCACCGCC
>JBEBGG010000266.1:0-3516 GCA_040081555.1 Vicinamibacterales bacterium | reverse complement strand
CCGCCAGGGATGCTGCAACGACGACGAACAGTATGTGTCTCATTTCACAACTCCAAGGAAAGCGCCTGTCGAGCGCCAGGGCGTCACCGATGCGCGGCGCCGCAGCGTGACAGCGAGTGTGCGCCTGTTGGACCCATAGCATCAAAGACATCGTTTCTCTTACGTTCATAGTCTCTTGCTATGATGCTGGCGATGACGCCGTCCCCTGTATCGCTGCGACAGCTCCAGTACATCGTGGCCGTCGCGGATTCGGGTGGCTTCGGCCGCGCCGCCGCGCAGTGTCACGTGGCGCAACCATCACTCTCCTCGCAGGTCGCGCTCGCCGAAGCGCAGCTGGGCGTGCAGATTTTCGAGCGCAGCCGGCATGGGGTGCGGGTCTCCTCCGCCGGCGCCGTTCTCGTCGAACAGGCACGGCGTGTCCTCGGCGCACAGCGCGAACTCGAGGAAGTGGCCAGCCACTTGCGCAACCCCTTCCACGGCAGGTTCCGGCTCGGTGTCATTCCCACCATCGGCCCCTACTTGCTGCCCGACATCACGGCGATCCTGGCTCACGTCTATCCGCAGCTCACCCTGGTCTGGCGCGAGGACCGGACCCTTAACCTGGTGCAACAGATCAAGGATGGAACGCTAGACGGAGGGATTCTGGCTCTTGAGTCGGATATCGACCATCTTGAGCACGTCCCCCTCGCTTGGGACCCGTTCGTGCTCGCTGCTGCGCCGGGTCACCCTCTCGCAGTTAGCGACAAGCCCGTGAGCTTGAGTGCGCTCACAGACGCCAACGTCCTATTGCTCGATGACGGGCACTGCTTCCGAGATCAAGCGTGGAGTCTCTGCGCTCCGCGTGGCGCCAAAGAGATGAGCTTTCGGGCGACGAGCCTTGCCACACTGGTGCAAATGGTGGGCACCGGTTCGAGTGTGACCCTGCTGCCATCGCTGGCCTTGCCGGTCGAGAACCGTGCGCACCGGCTGCGCGTACGATCCTTTGCGCCCCCTGGTCCTGGGCGGACGCTCGTGTTGGCATGGCGGCGCGAGTCCGCATTGGGGACGGCCCTCAAGGACGTTGCGGGCACCATTCGTTTGGCACTTTCCAAGAAGCCGCTCGTCCAGCGGTCAACCCGACGGCGCCCGACCGCCAGGCCCGCGCAGTCATAGACCTGCCCGCCATGTCATGACGGGTTGTCTTCGCGGACGACGGAGCCCGCCAGCGACGACGGCAACGTGATCGTCTAATCCACTCCCGCCGACACCGTCGGCGCCGGCACGACCTGGATCGGGATGAGCGGTGAGAGCGCTCGAAGAATCACGCCACGGAATGGCGCTGACACACGGTAATACGCGGACCCGAGGGCGGACTCGTTGAGCACGACGGCGAGGCTGAAGACTTTGTCGCCGCGGACCGCGTCACCAGCAACGCCATCGTCGTTCATGACACCGACCACCGACAGCGTCCGACCGGTCGCGTCCGTCTTCAGGAGGTTGACGCCTGTGGCAATGACTGACGGTTCCGTGATGGTGGCCGTGAAGAGGACGGTCACCGGCGCATTGACGCTCACGGACGTGACCGATGCGCCGACAGCATCGATCGTCGCCGCGGCCCGGGTGCCGACAACGAAGGGCGACAGTGAGGTCGTCGTGGCGCAGACGCGCGCAAAGGGCGGCCCGCCCGCCGGCAGGCGCTGCTGATTCGGCAACTGGACCCAAGCGCCACCTTCATAGTGAAGCAGGTAATCGGTGGTGCCGAAGCTGCCGGCGATGCACACGGTCACCGGCGCCACGTAGGTCGCGCTCGTGGTGATGTCGTAGACGAGACTGGCAACCCGGTAACCCGACGACAGGGGCAGCAGCGGAGTCGCCACCGGATCGGCCAAGGTCTGCCCCGCCCTCGTGACCGATGAGAAGGTCACGCTGACCGGCGTCGGCGTGCTGAAGGCGGTCGTGAGCGGCGCTGTGACCCCGACCCCCGCCGGCGTGTTGGGGAAGACCGTGAGACTCGTGGAGACCTGATTGTCCCCCGCGTGGGATGCGTTTTCCACGGGGACAACCACGTACGCCCTGGCCCCGACCACAGCACTCGTCTGCCCCCAAGGCACTGCGCCCGGACCGATTTGAACCCGGACTCCGATGTCGATCGACGCTCCGGCTTCAAGGGGCGCGAACGGGCAGCTGACGGTGACCGCAGCCGTTCCCGGCATCGTCTGCGTCGTACACGATGGCGGGAGACTGATCGGCAGCATTCCCGGTAGGTCGATCAGGAAATATCCCGTTGGCGTCCGGGGCCCCCTGTTCAACACGCTGAAGCGATAGACGAGGGTGTCGCCCACGAGCGCGGTAGCGAACTCCGTGCCCCCTGACAGTGACGTGAATCGCCCATTCGACACGACCACGTCATAGAACCACGACACAATTAGGTACCGCCCCACATTGTTGTTGGACGGCTGCGGATCGAAGGTATCGGCCGTTGCCGTCGCCGACATAGCGAGGGTGATGACCCCTCCTGCGGTCAATGGGCGTGCCGTTGCGGTGGCCGTCACCGTCACGATAGCCCACGCCGAAGGCGTCAGCGTGCCCAGCGAACATTGCACGGCCGGATTCGGAGGCACACCCAGCGAGCACTGCCCCTGCGTGGCGGACATCGAGATGATGTCGAACTCCGGCAGAGCCTCCAATCCGCTCAGGACGACGCCGGTGGCGGTCTGGGGACCACTATTGATGACAGTCATCTGGAACGTCACGGTGTCGCCCACGGCGATGTACCCGCTTGGCGCCGATAAATACACTGCCAGGTCGGCCTGCCCCCGCACCACGTACGACGTGAGGACCGAGTTGTTGGCGGGGGCCGGGTCGTCGGACGCACTGGCGACGCTGGCGCCCAGCAGCACGCTGGTCTGCGGATCGGTGATGCCCGCAAACATCTGCGCCGTCGGCCGCGCGACCACGTCCACGGTGGCCGACTGGTTGGCGGCCAGGTCGCCCAGCGCGCACACCAGCCCCGCGGCATCGAGCGCACAGCTCCCCAGCGACGACGTCACACCCTCGATGGTGTGGCTGAGGCCCAGCACGCCCAGGCCCGAGAGCCTCACCGTCCGCGCCGTGTCAGGCCCGCCGTTGGTCACCGTGAGCCGCAGCGTCACCGCGTCGCCGAGCCGCACCGTCCCCGGCGTCGCCGTGAGGCTCACGCCGAGATCGGCCTGTGGCCGGCGCACGATATACGCGTTCGAGAACGAGTTATTGGTCGGGTCCGGGTCGTCGGTGGCCGGCAGCACACTGATCCCAGGAATGTTCGTCGACGTACTGGCCACGCTGGCGCCCAGCAGCACGCTGGTCTGCGGATCGGTGATACCCGCGAACACCTGCGCCGTCGCCCGCGCGACCACGTCCACGGTGGCGGACTCGTTGGCGGCCAGGTCGCCCAAGGCGCACACCAGCCCGGCGGTGTCCGTCGTACAGCTCCCCAGCGACGATGTCACGCCCTCGATGGTGTGGGTGGTGCTCAGCACGCCCAGGCCCGAGAGCCTC
>JBEBGG010000095.1:0-13210 GCA_040081555.1 Vicinamibacterales bacterium | reverse complement strand
CGATCTCTTTCGCGCCTTCGGCGCTCCGGGCGATCACTCGATTGCCGTGAAGGCCAGCTACTGGTTCTCACCCCGCTGAACGAGCGGGAAGGCAGAAAGTACGCCGACCCCTGAGTCGATGCTCTTCTCCGGCGTAAGAGCGAGCATCACCACCACGCCGGTCAGAGTCTGCGGCGTCGCACTTCCTGCTCCAAGTCAGTGAACTGTGGGTCATCGACCGTCATCGAGATTGTTCTGCAACAGCGTCGTCAGAACCCGGTTCAGCCGCTGTTGTCCGCACGATCGATCTCGTCAGTTTCCCCCTCAGGCGGATCTAAGCCACACGGGCGGCAAGCACGGGACACGGGCGCACCGGCCCTGGATCGACGCGTTGGCTTGGTTGAACGTGGCTCGGCAATTGGCACAGAGCGCTGGAATCCACAGCCGGCGCCATGCTGCGAATGGGCAGGCAGGAAGTGCCTGGTGCAGAGCCGCAAGCCACGGTTGCGGGTTCGTGCCGCGCGTGCTCCCGCTCCGTGTCAGCGCGTCAGCGTGGCGATGTCTGAAGGGTTTGCCGAGAACGATACACGCCTCGGTGCACTTCAAGAGTTCGACGCTCCTCAGGCGAGGCCACGGCAATCGCCTCGTCGATGACCCTGAGCGCGTGGTCGAACTGGCCGGCAGCGGCGAGTGCCGCGGCAAGCGCCGCCAGGACGTCGCTCTCCTGCCGCGTGGTCCGATCAACCGCACGTGTGGCCAGGCGAACGGCTTCCTGCGCATCGCGCATGCGCCGGTCTGGCGCCGTCGCTTCGAGCCATGCCAACTCGGTAAGCGCAGGCACCCAGTCCGGCTTCGCTTCCAGCGCAGCGCGGAGATGCGCCCGGGCGCTGTCCAGCGCCCGTTGTCGGATGAACACGCGCGCCAGATTGAAGTGGGCGTCCGCATACGCCGGGCGAAGAGCAAGCGCTTTCTCTAATGACCCGATGGCGGCGGGAAGGTCTCCTGACTCGAGCTGGCAGAAGCCGAGATTATTGAATGCCTCCGCATCAGACCGGTCGAGAACCACGAGATCCTGAAACCGCGCCAACGCCTCAGAGCGTCGGCCAGACACAAGCAACGCGGTTGCGAGCCCTTTCAACGCCTTTAGATACGACGGATTCAACTGCACGGCCAGCGCGTAGTACGCGATGGCGTCAGCGGTCCGACCCGTCTGCCCGAGCGCGGCGGCGAGGTTGTACTGCGCAGCCGCGGACTGCGGCTGCAGGCGCGCCACAGCGGCAAAGTGGGCAGCGGCTTGCGCCGGTCTTCCAGCCTCGAGGTACAGGACGGCGACGTCATTGCGGATGATCACGGAGTCCGGTTTCGAGCGGAGTTCGATCTCGTGTCCAGCGATGTCCTCGAGCACCATCTTGCGGCGCACCTCGGTGCCAAGAGTGACGAGATCGGCGTCGCTGCGAGTCAGCATCTGCACCCACACGTCGGCCATTTCATCGCTGGAACGTTGCCCCCAGACCACACGTCGAGGCGGAGAGTCGGGATTCCGCCGGTTGCCGGCGGAGTTGTCGAAGACGAACGCGGTTGACAGCGTCGTGCCCTTCGGCAGCCAGAGCGGCTCGACGAACCGGTACTGATCCTGCCAGCCGAAGTCCCAATCGCTGATCGCGATGAGATCGTGCCGGCGACCGTCCGGCAGCGTCGCCCACGCTTTCACCGAACGCGCCCGATGGTGGGCGTGCGGCTGCACGGCCTGGACCTCTGCGTCGACCGGCAGCACGAACGAGTCAGTCGACAGGAATTCGACATCGCCTGGGGTGATGTCGAGGTTCTGGCGCCCAAGCCGCAGCATGGCCGGCGGCCGGACCGGGGGCGCCTCGGTAAAGTACAGACCGATGGTGGGCTCCACGGTCTCGGGTGTTTCTCCCTGGTTCAGATGCATCTGAACCAGGAGGGTTGCGCCCGAAGGAAGACGCCACGACTGGCCCGCCGGCAACAACGGCGCGAGCTGACCGGGGGTCCACCCAAGGAAATGGCCATCTGGAAAAGCCGCGGCGAAGGGGATCACACCCTCGTAACCAGGCCGAGGGTCTTCGTCATCGAGCTGGCGCGACGTGGTGGTCGGGTCGACGAAAATGTTGGCGTGGTGGACACGCTGACTGTTCGGATGGAATTCCAGCCCCCGCACGTAGCGCAGGACAGGCCCTGGGACATCGACGACGAAGTTGCGAAACTGGTCCTGCTCTCGTCCGGACAACTCGTAGGCGGGTAGACGCAGGATGAGATCGGGTGCGCCGAGTTGCCAGCCACCAGTCGCCCGCGGAGCAACCGGCAGATCCGCAGGGTTGCCTTCGAGCGCCCCGTCGCGCACCCAGCGCGCGATTCGCAGGATGTCGACGTCGTTCAGGCGCCTCACTCCGATGAAGTCCCCGATACCGGGATCCGGCTTCCAAGGCGGCATCTGGCGACTCTGTACCACCGCCGCAATCCGCGCGGCACGTGGACGGACGTCTCCATATGTGAGGACACTGAACGGCGCGTGCCCGCCTGGCTGATGGCAGGAGGCGCAGTGCTTGAACAGGATTGGCGCGACGTCCTTCGCGAAGGTGACCGGGTTCTCTGCGCTCTGTGCTGCCATTCGACCGGGTGCGCAGGCGACCAGTGCCGCGGCGACGGCGAGCGCACGCGCGGCAGCCACGGCGAATTCAACCGGCGGCATGTCCCGGATCCTACCGCACTCCGATCCCGGCCTTGCCGCCCCAGTCAAGCGAGTCCGGCTGCTGGTGCTAGCATGCGAACATGGTGCGTCTTGCCGCGGCCGGGCTCGTGGCGCTGGCTGGCCTTTGCGTCTCGTCGCTCGTCGCTCAGCAGCGCTCCGATGCATTTGGCTCTCCGCTCACGCACCCAGCGATTGGGTACACCACGCGTGCCACAACCGATCGCATCGCCCGACTGAACGAAGACCTGCGTCGGGGCGCGCTACGGCTGCCCTTCGACGCTGCAAACGGTTACTTGCGTGGCGTCCTTGCCGCCACCCGGGTGCCCGTGGAGTCGCAGCTCCTCGTCTACTCTGAGACGAGCTCACAGGCTGAACGCATCAACATCGGCAACCCCCGCGCGATCTTCTTCGACGACGACCTGGCCATAGGTTGGGTGCGTGGTGCCGACGCCTTGGAGGTGGCAGTGCAAGACCCGGAACAGGGCGTGGTCTTCTACACTCTCGGCCAGAAGGATGTCGCGACGCCCCAGTTCACGCGCGACGATCGCTGCCTGCTCTGCCACGACATCTGGGAAACATTCGGCGTGCCGGGCTTTCAGGTGTTGAGCACGTTCCCCATGGCCGACGAGAAAGCCTACGCCAGCGGACTCGTGACCGATCACAGGACGCCATTCCAGCAACGATGGGGCGGCTGGTTCGTCACCGGGCGCGCCGTGCCGACCCACCATCTCGGCAACCTCCCCGTCGTCAGGCCGGCGACGTCACGCGCCACACCGCAGGCGCCGGTCCTCACGTCGGTGAAGGATCGTGTTGATCTCACAGGGTCTCCGTCCGACACGAGCGACGTCGTGGCGCTGATGGTGCTCGAACACCAGTCGCGGATGGCGAACCTGATCACGTGGCTCGGCTGGGAGGCACGTGTGGCATCGTCCGGCGGCGGCAGCGCCGGGCCCACAGGCGAACCAGCAGATCACGTGGCGTTCGTCGCGCGCCAGGTTGTGGACTACATGCTGTTTGTGGACGAGACGGCGCTCGCACGTCCAGTTGACGGTGGCTCGGGGTTCGCCGAGCGGTTCGCCGCTGGGGGCAAGAGGGATCGCTTGGGGCGTTCGCTCCGTCAACTCGACCTGCGGACACGTCTGTTCCGCTATCGATGCAGCTACATGATCGACTCTGCCGCTTTCGAAGCCTTGCCTGGAGCCGCGAAACAGGCGGTCTACGGACGGCTCTGGGACGTGCTATCGGGCGCAGACCGGTCCGCGCCCTATCGGGTACTCTCGCGAAGCGATCGACAGGCCGTCGCCGAGATCCTCCGAGCGACTCATGACGATCTTCCAGCCAGCTTCGGCATAGTGACCCAGTGACTCATATGCAGGCATGGCTCATCTCATTGACACTGGCTGTCCTGATCATCTTGAACACCCCAGTCGTTCGCGCCCAGGACTCGCTGCAACCGCAAGCATGGGACGCTGGTCTGAAACTGATGGAGGCGTCAGACCGCAATCCGGATCCCCGTATCGTCGAAGTGGACGTGGAAGCAAGGGTCGAGACCGTCGAACTGTCGCCTGGTCTGAAAGTCGAGGCGTGGACCTACAACGGCGGGATTCCTGGCCCTCTCATCCGAGCACGGGTGGGCGATCGCCTCATCGTGCACTTCACGAATCGGTTGCCCCAGCCGACAACGATTCATTGGCACGGCCTGCGTATACCCATCCAGATGGATGGCGTCCCCGATGTCTCCCAGCCTGCGGTGCAGACCGGTGGTGCATTCACATACGACTTCGTCGTGCCTGACGCGGGCACGTTCTGGTATCACCCCCATGTGATGTCGGCCGCGCAAGTGGGTTTCGGCCTCTATGGTGCGCTGCTGGTGGACGATCCCGCCGAGCGGATCGGCGTGGTCGACGAGCTGACGATGGTGCTGAGTGACCTGGCCACCGAAGAGGGTGGCAGGCTCGAGTCGCCTGACAGCGGCGGAGGCGCGGGCATGGTCTTCGGGCGGGAAGGCAACCACGTCCTGGTCAATGGACGCGAACGGCCGAGGATGGTCGCCAGGGCAGGCGCGCCGCAGCGATGGCGTGTGGTGAACGCCGCCAAGAGCCGGTTTTTCGAGCTGTCTCTCGACAATCACTCACTGCAGATCATCGGGAGCGACGGCGGCCTCCTCGAGCACCCGGTCACGCGCGAGACCGTCGTCCTCGGGCCTGGTGAACGAGCTGACCTCATCGTCTCGCCAACGGGTACACCGGGAAGCGAGCTGACCCTGCGCTCACTCCTGTTCAACCGGGGTTATGGCAGCGTCGAAACCCGGCCTCCGTTCGACGACCTGGTGACGATTGCGTTGACCTCCGATCGTCCACTGCAGCCGGCTCGCCTGCCGACGATCTCGCGTAGCATCACGCCACTGAGCACGGCTGGAGCCACAGCGGTGAACCTGAAATTCACCCTCGCGCAGGCGCCCGACGGCTCGTTCGCCTACGGCATCGACGGCGTACCTTTCGCCGAAGGCAGGCCGATCAGCGCGAAACCAGGCGAGACCCAGGTCTGGACGATCACGAACACCACGAAGTGGTCTCACCCGTTTCATCTGCACGGGTTCTTCTTCCAGGTGTTGGACGCGAACGGCGCGCCCGTCCGCCCACTCGAGTGGAAAGACACCGTGAACGTACCGCTCGAGCAGACACGACGGTTGGTTGTCCGCTATGACGACCGCGAAGGCAGCTGGATGTTCCACTGCCATGTCCTTGATCACGCGGAGGGCGGCCTGATGGGATGGGTCGAACTCGGTGCAGCCGCGACAACACACAGGATGAAGCACTAGAGGAAACCGGCACGCCCGCCTCCAGGGGTGTGCCCGATTCCCCCTTTTCGCTCGCGCTACTCGTGTCGCCCCATCGCCGAATCGTGCCGCGTGTCGCGCATCAGCGTGTAGACCACCAGCGAGGTGGCAATGACAGCGGTCAGGTAGAAGTAGAACCAGCTCTCGTGACCGATCGACTTGAACCACAGCGCAATCGATTCCGCCGTCCCGCCAAAGATCGAAACTGTTACCGCATACGGCAGCCCAACGCCGGTCGCACGCACGGCTGTCGGGAACAGTTCGGCCTTGACCACTGCGTTAATCGACGTGTAGCCGGCCACGATGACCCACGCAGCGGCAATCAGCAGGAACGCCACCAGGCCGCTCTTGGTCGACTGCAAGGTGTAGAGGAGCGGGATGGTGAAGAGCGTCCCGGTGGTGCCAAACCAGATGAGCAGCGGTTTGCGGCCAATGCGATCCGAGAGCGCGCCGTAGATCGGCTGCAGGATCAGCGCGAAGATGAGCGACCCCGCGGTCACCAGCGTCGTCTGGTTGTCGGTCAGACCGACCGACAGCTTCAGGAACTTCTGCATGTAGGTCGTGTAGGTGTAAAACGCGGTAGTCCCGCCCATCGTCAGGCCGACGACCACCATGACCTCGCGCGGATAGCGCATCAGCGCCTTCAGTGAGCTTTCGCGACGAACCACGGCCTTCCTGGCGGCGACGAAGTCGTCGGTCTCATGCAGGTTGCGCCGCATGGCGAGCGCCACGATGGCAAGCAGCGCGCCGATGAAGAACGGAATGCGCCATCCCCAGGCACGCAACTGTTCGTTGGTGAGGAACACCTGCTGGAGCAGGAGCAGCACCAGCAGTGCGGTCAACTGGCCACCGATCAGCGTGACGTATTGGAAACTCGAGTAGAACCCGCGGTTTTTTTCGTCTGCCACCTCGGTGAGGTATGTGGCACTCGTTCCGTACTCGCCGCCGAGACTGAGCCCCTGCAGCAGGCGTGCAAGGCCGAGGGCGATTGGTGCCGCTACGCCGATAGTCGCGTAGGACGGTGTGATGGCGATCATCAACGACCCGAAACACATAAGCAGCACTGACAGCATGAGAGCGCTGCGTCGCCCGTACGAGTCGGCCAGGTGTCCGAAGAGCCAGCCACCGACCGGTCGTACGATGAAGCCCGCAGCAAAGAGGAGGGCGGCGTTCAGCTGCTGAACGACCGGGTCGCTGCCGGGGAAGAACGAATTGGCGAAGTAGAGCGCAAATGCGGAGTACGCGTAGAAGTCGTACCACTCGACGAGGTTGCCGATCGATCCGACAAAGATGGCGCCGACACGTCGGCGCACATCATCGAACCTGAGTTCTCCAGCCTCTTCCGATGTGGTCGTCGCTGCGCTCGTGTGCACGCTGCTCTCCAGGCTCCGGCCTGGCACGAACAGCGTGCTCGCGGGCCGTGCGTCCTATCCGAGTCGTATCCGGCCCGCCGTCCCCGGCTGGGCGCAGTCGGCTACCGTGTGCGGCCAGACCAGGCGGTTCGGTGTGGCGTGTCCGCAGCGAACGGTCGGATGTGGGTTTAGAAACCGGACGGATGGTCTGAGGATAACGGCCGTACGGGCCGCGGCGCGCGCCGCGACGCGTACGGCCCGTACGTCACTTCACCCGCGAGGCACCCTCAGATCCGAGGGTGGCCGGCTCGAACCCTGGTTCGTACCAGACCTCGGAGGAGCGGATACCCGTATTGGTGGGGAAGCCTGCGGGGAACGGATCCGCGCCGGCTTCCTTCAACACCTTGGCTGTCTCGAGGTTGGTCGTGTTGTAGGTCGAGAAGTAGAGTCCCTCAGCCAGCATGTAGGGGGTCCAGTCGCGCTTGTTCTTGACGTTCACCTTCGCACCTTTGTCGATGAGGAATCTGGCGACCTTCGCGCCGCCGTGCATCCCACGATAGGCCGCGCCATGCAGGGCCGTTTCGCCGTGTCCGATGCTCTGCGCGTTGACGTCGTTTCCCCACTCTACACATAGCTTGACTGCTTCGAGCGAGCGCTCCTCTGACACATTCGGACCGCCGGCCTCGTGAATGACGCCGGCCGCCACCATCAGTGGCGTGGTCCCTTGCGGATTGGCCGCTTTGGGATCGGCGCCTTTGGCGACCAGCAGCTTCATCGAATCTGGATCGGCCGCCCAGGCAGCGAGCCAGAAGGGCGTGGTGCCGTTGGTGCCAGGTCCGCGGACGTTGCGCGTCGCCTTGGCGTTGACGTTGGCTCCTTTCGAGAGAAGCAGGTTGATGAACGCCTGCTTCGGTTCGCCCCACAACATGTCGGCCTCGCCGCCCTCGCCTTCCGCGCCTTCCACTTCGCCCTCTTCCGAGGCAATCAGGTGCAGCGGGGTATAGCCGGGGCCGAGGTTCGGATCGGCGCCTTTGTCGAGGAGGTACTTCGCGTGGTCGAGTTCGCCGGCGGCGATCGCGAGAACCAGCGCCGTCATGCCGTTGTTGGCGGCTTCGTTGACGCTGACCCCGTGTTTGAGGAGCGTTTCGGTGATGGCCGTGTCGCCCCGCTGGGCGGCAAACAGGAGCGGTGTGTAGCCCGAGTTCGAGCGGGCGTTGACCTTCGCGCCTGCATTGATGAGGATGTCCACCACCTCGATGTGCTTCTCGGCAGCCGCCCACATCAACGCGGTCTGTCCCCGAGTCTTCTCTCGAGCCTCGACATCGGCCCCTCGCTCGATGAGCGAGGACACCGCCTTCGGACGACCCGTTCGTGAGGCGGTCATCAGCGGCGTCTCACCGGACGGGAGGGCGGCGTTCGGATTGGCCCCGGCCCTGAGCAGCAGCGACACCATCTGTGCACTGCCGTTGGTGCAGGCGAGGGATAGTGGGGTGACTCCGTAGACGTCGGCGATGTTTACGTCCGCCTTGCCCACCACGAGCGCATTGGCCATCTCGAAATCGTCCCACTGCGCCGCCCAATGAAGGGCGGTGGCCCCGTCAGGCAGGGGCGAGTTGATATTCGCCCGCTGCTTGATGAGCGCGCGAACGGCATCGAGGTCGTGACGCTTGGCCGCCTGGGCCAGCCGCACGTCGTCGGCGGCCATCGCGCCAGAGGCGACGGCGATGAGCGAAGCGAGACACCAACCGGCCACTACTGACTTGTTCACGTACATCGTTATGCCTCCGCCAAACGGGGTCGAAACATGGCAGCGTCGCCCCCGGGGCTAGACCTGCGAGATGAGTTCCAGCCGGCCCGTGCTGTCGCCCAGCTTCTCCACCGGCACGCCCAGCCTGTCGAGCAGGGTGAGGTGGAGGTTGGTGAGCGGCGTGCCCTTCGACACTTCGATGTGACGGCCCCCGCGAATCTGACCCGCCGCGCCGCCCATCAGCAACGCCGGGACGTTGTGGTGGTAGTGCGAGTCGCTGTCGGCCATGCCCGCGCCGTAGAGGATCGCGGAGCTGTCGAGCAGCGAACCCGTGCCGTCTTCGGTCGCCTTCATCCGGTCCAGGAAGTGCGCGAACAGCTTCATGTGGAACGTGTTGATCTTGGCAACCTTCTCCATGATTTCCGGCCGGTTCTGGTGGTGCGACACCGAGTGATGCGAGTCCGGCACGCCCGCTTCCGGGTAGGCGCGTCCGCTCTTCTCGCGTCCCATGAGGAACGTGACGACGCGCGTCAAATCGGTCTGATACGAGAGCGCCATCAAGTCGAACATCAGGTACGCGTGCTGCTCGTAGGTGTCCGGCACGCCAGCGGGACGGGCCACCTGTGGCAGTTCACGCTCGCCCTGCTCTTCGGCGCGCTGGATACGGCGCTCGAGATCGCGAATCGACTCCATGTACTCGTTCACCTTGGAGCGGTCACGAGCGCCGAGGTTTCGGTTCAGCGCGTTCAATTCGTTCGTCACCGAATCGAGAATGCTGCGGTTCCTCCGCATCCGTGCCGTCATGGTCGCGCGGTCGGTGCTCTCGCTGGCGCCGAAGAGACGCTCGAACACGGCGCGCGGGTCGGCTTCGACTGGCAGGGGATCGTGCGGTCCCCGCCACGCCAACGCACCGCTATAGGCGGCGCTGTAGCCGTCTTCGCCGGTGCCCGCGATCTCGTTCATCTCGAGCCCGATTTCGAGGGAGGCGAGCTGGGTCTGCTTGCCGAACTGTTCGGCGACGATTTGGTCCATCGACCGCGCGTTCAGGATGTCAGCGCCTTCCGTCTTCTTGGCGTGCACGCCCGTGAGGAACGCCGCCTGCGAACGGGAGTGGTCACCACCACCGTCGCCGGGGTGGCCGTCGGCTTCAGCATTGTCGAGGCCGGTCAGCAGCACCATGTTGTCGCGGAACGGCGTGAGCGGCCGCAGAATCGGCGTGAGCGAGAAGTCCTTGCCGGCAGCCGTGGGCGTCCACTGCTGCATGCACATGCCATTGGGCACGTAGATGATGCCGAGCCGGCGAATCTGCGCCGGAGTGGCGGCGAAGGCTGGCGTCATGGCATCCAGGAATGGGAGGGCAATGGCGGCGCCCAGACCGCGAAGGATCGTGCGGCGGTGCAGGTACTTGTTTGTATGAATCATCGGGCTCATTGAGGACACTCCTACTGAACGCGGGCTACGGATGCGGCTGGTGTGTCGGCTTCACGAGACATACGCATCTGGAACGGCGTGCTCTTCACGATTCCCAGGACTATCGACGACCACGTGTAATCCGACGCGGCGCCGGACTTCAATATCTTTCGGACCGACGGTTGATCGTAATACTCCAGGCCGCGACCGAGCGCGTACGTGGTGAGCTTCTCGGTAAAGGTGCGCACGAACTGTTCGCGGTGCGACAGCAGGACTTGGCGGAACTCGGCCGGCCCGTTGAACTTGGTTCCGTCCGGGAACGTGCCCGACGGGTCGACTTTGGTGCCGGCGTCCACCTCACGCCATTGGCCGATCGCGTTGAAGTTCTCGAGCGCGAAACCGAGCGGGTCCATTCGGGAGTGGCACGCGGCGCACACGGGGTTCGCCCGGTGCTGCTCCATCCGGGCGCGGAGCGAGGCAGGCACTCCCCCCTGGCCCTTGTCTGAGAGCGGCGGGACATTCGGCGGCGGCAGCGGCGGCGGCGTGCCAAGAATGTTGGCCATCACGTACTTGCCGCGTTGCACCACCGAGGTTCGAGTGGCATAGGACGTGACCGTGAGCACACTGGCCTGCCCAAGGAGCCCCGCGCGATTCGGGTCGGTGATGTCCACGCGGCGGAAGTGCGACCCAAACACGTTGGGGTAGCCGTAGAACTTGGCGAGTTGCTCGTTGACGAAGCTGTACTTCGCAGTCAGCAGATCCGGCACGGGACGGTCTTCGCGCATCTCGTTGGCCAGCAGCATCTGAGTTTCGGTGACCATGGCGTTGCGCAGGTTGTCATTGAAGACGCCAAACAACGCCGGGTCGGGCACCAGCTTCTTCAGGTCGCGCAGGTACAGCCACTGCGCCGCGAAGTTCGAAATCAGCTGGTCGGCCTTCGGATCGGCCAGCATCCGCTTCACCTGCGCTCCGAGCACCACGGCATTCGACAGTCTGCCCGTTGCCGCCACATTGATCAGCTCATCGTCTGGAATGCTGCTCCACAGGAAGAACGACAGGCGCGAGGCCAGCTCCAGGCTGCTGATCCGGTATGGTGCGCCCGGTGCGACTGTGGCCGGATCCTTCTCGACGCGCAGCAGGAAGTTGGGCGAGACCAGCAGGCGCTCGATCGCGTACTGGATGCCGGAGTCGAAATCGGCGCCGTCCGCACGGCCGCTCTTGTAGAACGACGCCAGCGTCTGGACGTCGGCCGCCGTAACGGGCCGGCGGTAGGCCCGTCGCGCCAAGGTGGACAGGATCTTCTCCGCGCACGCCGCTTCCTCGCCAGGACGTGCCGGTCGACAGGTGAAGATCCGGGCACGGCTCGGCGTCTCGCTGATACCGGTCACCGCCAGAGGCCCTTCGACGATGATCCGGTCGAGTGACATCAGGTTGCCGCCGAAACGACCGGCGACGCCTTCCTGCGTCGCGGCAGAGTTCTGGGCGAAGGAGATGCCGAGTTCGTGGCGGCCAGCCTTCACCGGCACCTTCACCTCGAGGCTGTCATCGAGGTGGATCGAGTACTCGGAACTGGTCTGCACCCCGGGAAGGATGACGCATTGCGGTTCCTTCATCTTTTCCGGCGAACACTCGCCACCGACGTTGAACAGCTTGACCTGCACGCCGTCGAGGCGGACGTCGAGGCGCTCTTTGCTGTTGTAGCCAATCGTGCCGGCGTTGCTGAACGCCCGGCGGAGCCGCAGCTTGACGACGTAATCGCCGTCGACCGGAAAATAGTGTGCGAACACCGAACCGCCGCGCGACCGGAAGGGCAAGCCGTCGCTCATGCGCCGATCCTGCACCGTGGCCGCGGTCACGGGGTATGTCGTGATGACGGGCCGGGTCTTCGGGTCGCCGACCGCCATCGTGCTGATCTTCTGAGCGGCGAACATGTAGCGCTCGAGCAGGCCTGGTGTGACCGACAGCACATCGGCGATGTTGTCGAAGCCGTAGCCCGATTCATCGACCGGCAGGAGTGACGCCCCGTCGATATCAAGCGCGAGAAGGTCGCGAACAGCGTTGACGTATTCCACGCGATTCAGCCGGTGTACCGTGGGTCTCCCCGGGTTCAGCTTCGCCGAGTCGAGTCGTCCCTCGAGATGGGCCGAGAACCTGTCGTAGGCCGCCTTGTCGGGACGCGGCGAGCCGACCGGCGGCATCGCCTCGTCACGCATCTTGCGAACGACTTTCTCCCACATCTGCGGGTTGGACGCGATGGTGTTGACATCGACGTCCTGCAGCACGAGACCGGCCGTCTTGGCGCGTGCGCTATGGCACGTGATGCAGTACTTGTCCAGCGTAGCCTTGCGGAACGCGGGGTCATCTGCGGCGACCGCTCTCGGCGCGGCGGCCCTGTTCACGGCCGGCGCCGTCGCTGTCCGTTGAGCCGCGGGTATCACGGCCGGACGCGCCGAGCCCGGTGCACCCGCCGGCTGCGCACGCAGCGACGCCACGGGGAACCCCGCGCACACCGCAGCGCCGACGATGACGCCGGACCACGCTAGTATCGAGACTGACCATCGCGACATCTGGCACCTGCCCTTTGTGGAGGCCCTGGCACGGGCGCCTCTTCACAGATTCACAACACAACACGGCGCAAACGCGCCGTCCACTCCAAATTGAGCCACTCGGACCGGACGTTCACCGGCCCCGACGGTCTGCTACGAGCCGAGTCTGTAGACGACCAGTTCCGCGGGATGCCCGGGTCCGCCGATCGACACCGTCAGGTATTGCTTGCCATCCAGCATGTAGGTCATGGGCGACCCTGTTTGCGGGGCTTCCATGTAGACGGCGCCAACCTCGGTGCCGGTCTTCTTGTCGTATGCCCGGAGCATGGCGCCACGCTTCCCGTTCGGCGCCGTGAAGAACCCGCCCTCACCTGCGATTACGAGCGACTTGGTCGCGAGCACCCCGATTCGGCCGATGCGGCCGGTGCGGGGAATCGTCAACCCTTTGAGTGCGGGATGATTCTTGATGTTGTCCGGTGTGTCGCCATGCGCGATCTGCCAGACCAGTTCGCCCTTGTTGAGGTCGAACGCCGTGATCCGCGCGTACGGCGGCTTGATGATGGGCAGACCTTGTACGGTCAGACCGCCGCCGCCGCCCTCACCGTCGCCGCCCCCACCCCCGCC